>JBGCDD010000168.1:0-21101 GCA_045105075.1 Sedimentitalea sp.
CCCATGCGATGTTCTCCTCATTAGATAACTCATTGTTTTCTAATAGGAGTCGCACTTCAAGGTAGCGCGCACCCCGCTGACATAAGTTAAGCTTATAATCAGTATTATGGTATTATACTTAATTGAGAACAACTGGACTGCTTTGTCGAACAATTCACATCCGAAGATTCCTTTCGTGAATCCAGTATAGTTTCTGCGCCGCGCCGTTTGGCGACGATGGAAAGGATCTCAACACCGAAGCCGCGTCGGAAGTAAATCGTCCTTCACCCAATTTGTGCAGCAAAGCCGTTTCAGCCAGTCGGACTGGGCCGTGCGAGAGTCGAAAATGCAAAAAAGCCCCGGAAGGCTTTTCACAAGTCAAGTTTTTTGTCATCCCCGTCGCTCTAGGGTCAGGAACCATTGATTTTCAGCTGGTGGCATGATTCATGGTTGGAAAACCGAGCGGTGAATGTGTCTGGCCTTTTCTGGCTAACGGACGCGCAGACGGCGCGCCTCGAGCCTATATTTCCCTAGTCACACGGCGGATCCCGCGTCGATGATCGGCCTGTATTGAGTCGCCTCGTTCGGCCATGCCCCCGAGACCAAAGTCCGTTCGCAACCGCGCGCCCTGTCTGCTGACCTGAGACCTTAAAACTCCCCCACTTTTGAGTAGGATCCGTCCCAAGCATTGGAGACGGAAGGTGAAGAAGTCACGGTTCAGCGAAGAACAGATCATGCACTGCCCGGCAGGCGATTGCGTCACGCCAGAGGCGTGCTTTCAGCACGACGCAATCTGTCGAGAGGGGCGATGATCAAGGAGCAGGAAGGCGGCGTTACGACTGCTGAGGTTTGCCGGAAGCACGGCATCCTTTGACCGGCAGGTTATTGCGCAGCAATGACCGAGAGGGGGCACAGCGTCGTTCTACAAGTACAAATCGAAGTTCGGCGGGCTGGATGTGTCAGATGCGCGCAAGCTGAAAGCGCTGGAAGATGAGAACGCCAAGTGGAAGGAGGACTACAACCAAAACCGGCCGCATTCATCTCTGGGCAATCTCACGCCCAACGAGTTTGTGGCCAAAATGACGTTGCAAAAGCAGGCCGCATGAGGCCACAAATCAATACGCGGATTCTCCTAAGGACTGGAGGAGAGTTGGGTCTCAGGTCACTGTTCTTCTAGCCTTTGACCACCACCCGCGCAATCCAGCGCCGCGCGCCGGAAGGATCGACGACCAAATAGAGACCCGCCCCATCGCCGTGCCGGTCGGATCCAAGATTCTCAACCAGCTTTTTTGTCAACTTGCCTGTAAGCGCCACGTCGAAAATACTATATTCCATACCACTCAAGGAAAGCGGGCTTCTGTCATCCAGCAGAAGTCCTGAATAAGGGTAAACCGGCCTAAACCCCCAACTAGAAAGAAAAAAGGCCGCCCCAGGCGACCTGTTCACATCGTAGAAAAAGAGGAAGTGGCGGACCAAAGAGGATTCGAACCTCTGGCCTCTGCCTTCGGAGCTGATTTTTTGCCTTATCCGAATTGCGCGATAGAGTACGACAGAGCACGATAAAACACTGTTCCCAATGGACTTTCTGAATCGAGGCACCGAAGTCTCTATCCCGTGATAACCCCGGAATTTGCTCCGAAGTGCTTACGTGGTGCTTACGCGAGATCCGGGCCCGACGAGGACCGAGGCCATGACCAAGATCACCAAACGAACCGTAGACAGGTACGAGTGTCGTTTCAGACCGAGACCCCAATTTTTCCCATCCAAACGGTTTTTCCAGCAAGACGCAGGTTCCCAAGATTGCTCGAGTGTGTGCGGACTTTTTTGCTAAATCATTGAGCCAAAGCCAATCTGGCTTGTAAACCTAAGGCAACCATTTGCCTATTTCATACCTATTGTACACTCATGTACTGAATGACCCAAATCATCGTCCTCTATGCAAAAAAACAAAAGAGGCCAGCATTAACTATCGTGATCGCGGCACCACTGAAGTCATTGAAACGATGAGAAAATGGCGCACCCGACAGGATTCGAACCTGTGACCTTCGGCTTCGGAGGCCGACACTCTATCCAGCTGAGCTACGGGTGCTCTTTGTATTCCTACTGCTTACGCGAACTTTCGGCCGGTTTGAAGGGCGATCCGAATATCCGCCCGAGCCGTTGTTCAGTCAGTTCCTTTTTGCAGCACCTTCAAACTCCGCCAGACTTGATATCTGCCTTCTGAGGGCAGCGCTCTATCCAGCTGAGCTATGGGTCCACAGGTTGTGATATAGACGCAGGTCGAAAACGTCGCAATCTTTAATTGGCGTCAGGCGAAAAGCTCATGGGCCAGTTCGAGCGCATCAACCAGAACATCGACTTCATCTTGGGTGTTATAAAGTCCGAACGACGCGCGACAGGTCGCTGGTGTGCCCAAAAACTCCATCAACGGACCAGCGCAATGATGGCCAGCACGCACCGCGACACCCTTTTTATCTAGAATCGTCGAAATGTCATGGGCATGGGCTGCACCGTCTAATGTAAAGCTGAAAATGGCTGCTTTATCAGGCGTTTGCCCTTGGACATTCAACCAGTTCAAACCGTTCAATTTGGCCGCAGCGTAGTCGCGCAGATCGTCTTCATAGCGTGCAATATTGTCCATGCCCAAGTCCATCATATACTCAAGCGCGACACCCAAACCGATGGTCTGTACGATACCGGGTGTGCCGGCTTCGAATTTCATGGGCGGGTCATTGTAGCTGACGGTTTCCTTGGTCACTTCACGGATCATATCGCCACCGCCCAGAAACGGGCGCATCTCGTGCATGCGTTCGGGCCGGATATAGATCGCACCAGACCCAGATGGACCGTAAAGTTTGTGACCCGTGATCGCGTAGAAATCACATCCCAAATCGGCCACATCAACGGGCATATGCACGGCGGCCTGGCTGCCATCAACCAGAACCGGAACATCCAGCGCATGGGCCGCAGCTGTGATCGCTTTTACATTAACTTTGGTTCCCAATACGTTGGAAAGATGGGTGATTGCGATCAGCTTGGTCTTGGGTGTTATAGCGTCAATCACAGCTTGCGGATCAAGCGCGCCGTTCGCATCGACATCAACCCATTTCAGCACAACCCCCTGGCGTTCGCGCAAGAAATGCCAAGGCACGATGTTGGCGTGATGCTCCATCACCGACAAGATGATCTCATCGCCCGGCTGCATCCGCGGCATGGCCCATCCGTATGCAACCAGATTGATGCCCTCGGTCGTCCCCGAGTTTATCACAATGCTGTCTTCGCCGGGCGCGTTCAGGAACCGGGCAATGGTGCCACGCACCGCTTCGTACTTTTCAGTCGCAACATTAGAAAGGTAATGCAAGCCCCTATGAACATTCGAATATTCTTGAGAGTAGGCCAAAGTCACCGCATCGATCACGGCTTTGGGTTTCTGCGCCGACGCCCCATTGTCGAGATAGGTCAACGGTTTTCCGTTCACTTGGCGAGACAAGATCGGAAAATCTGCACGCACGGATGTGATATCATACATAACCCGGAACCCCTCCGATGGGAAAGCCGCTGAGCGACAACAGCAATGACAGGCCCAGCACAATTGCCAGAACCGACGCGATCAAAACACCCACAGCCCGGCCGACTGAGCCAAAGCCATGCGCCTGATCAATAAAGTGCACCAACATGTAAATTCCGATGACCGCAGCCGCCAAAACCAACAGGGCCGACAGCGCAGGCATGGTCAACAACAACACCAACGTTGCGCCCTGCACCACCACCCGCAACGCCTGCATCCAAACGATCAGCACCATGACGTCATACAAGCCACCTGCCCCGCCCAGGCCGCGCCCGACCCAGAACAGCGCATAAACAGTCAGCACCAGCCCGCCCGTGACAAACAGAAAGTAGATCATCGGATTGTTAAACAAACCCGGGATCGGCGACGGCCCTGGCACCATCATATTCGAGATCGAAAACAACAGCGTATTGGACACTGCGACCAAAAACAGCCCGGTCCAGAGCGTTTGCGAATCAAGACGCATGTTCAGCAAAAACTGCGCCGCCTCGGCGGGTTTCTTGATCGAAAGCAAAGCCAATTGGCCCAAATCCGAAGAGGTCATGGTGCAGCCCTTTCCGCCGTTCTCAGACTGCTTACCCAAAACCACAAAAACACACCACACCACAAAAGACCGACACCTTGCAAAGCGGGCCCCTGCCCGATGAAACCTGCCACCAGCCCGTTCAAAAGCAACAGCGGCGTGCTGGCCAGCAAGGACCAGAATAGTGCCAGACGGGCGCCATACCAATCGCCCTGCCCGCCGAAAACACGCGCAACAACATGCGAAAACCCTGCCAGAACATAAAGCAACAGCGGCATCAGAAAAACAGAGCCCATCAGCGCACCGCCCATCTGCATGTCCAAATCCAACCCCTGGATATGTGACTTGCGCGCCAAACCCGGCAGTTGCGCCACAAAGGCCACCAGACAAAACGCCATTAGAAAGGCCAGCGCCCGATCTTCGCGCGGTCCCATTGCCAAAAGACGCACCATTACGCGCCCAGGACCACGATAGGTGGCGGTGATGTCGCTGGTCACCGGCATCAGCGGCGGCGCGCCAACCAGTTGTTCAAACGCTCCACCAGATCTTCTGCGATATCACGGTCTTCGACCTCGTCCACCGCTTCGGCCAGAAATGCCAAGGTCAACAGATCCGTTGCCTCGCCTTCTGGAACACCGCGCGAGCGCAGATAGAACAGCCCTTCTTCGTCGATCGCACCAGAGGTGCTGCCATGCGAACAGGCCACATCATCGGCATAGATCTCAAGCTCGGGCTTGGCGAGAAACTGACTGTCGCCGTCCAGCAGCAATGACTGGCTGATTTGATAGCCATCGGTTTTTTGAGCGCCTTCCTTGACCAGAATTTTGCCCTGAAACACACCTACGGCACCGTTGCGCAGAACTTTTTTGAACACCTGACGGCTTTCGCAATTCACCGCATCATGGGTCACAAACACGGTGTCATCGTGCAAAAACTCGCCGTCGCCGACGCAGGCACCCGCCACATGCGCCACCGCGTCATCTCCGGTCAGCTCAATCACAGATTCATTGCGCGTCAACACGCCGTTAACCGTGAGCGTGAAAGATTTGAACACCGATTCAGCGCCCAAACGGGTGAACATATGGGTCACCGCCACCCGTTCGTGATCCCGCCCTTGCGCGCGCACGTGATGCAGCGTTCCACCATCAGCAATGTCGATTTCCATGCACTTGTTGAACCGCGCCGCCGCCGGGCCGTTTTCCAGCAAAGTGACTTCGGCGCCGCTGTCGACCTTGACAATATGGTGCAAGATAACATCGGAGTCTTCACGCGCATGGGCATATATCAGGCTGATCGGTTTGCTCGGTTTGCCGGTCACATGCACAACCAAACCATCGCTGGCAAAAGCCGTGTTCATGGCGGCAAACGGGCGATGAACCGGCGTTTGGCCGCGGTTTTCCAGCTGACCATACAACTCTTTTGCCCAGTGGATATCCGTTTCAGCAATTTCAGCCAACCGCTCGATGCTGACGCCCTCTAGGCTCAGATCGTCAGAGGCATCCGGGTCAAAAACCCCATCGACAAACACCACTTTCAACCGATCAAACCCGTCAAAAATCGGGCGTTCTTCGGTGTTTAAAACCGTCGCGTTCTGAACACCTGCATCCAGCAACCGATCAGGCCGGGTGAATTTCCAATATTCATCGCGCCGATCCGGCAAACCCATGCCCTGCAACCGCGCCAGTGCGTCGCGGCGCGCCGGTTCCGCCCATCCGCCTTCCGGCAGGCTCAAACCTGCCAAACGCGCATCTGTCGCGTTTTGTTTGATGTCAGGCAACGCCATCACGCCACCTCGGCCAGAATATCGGCATAGCCGTTGTTTTCGACCTCAAGCGCCAACTCAGGCCCACCGCTCTTGATGATCCGACCGTCTGCCATAATGTGCACAACATCAGGTTTAATGTGGTCCAGAAGCCGTTGATAATGCGTGATAACCAAAAAACCACGCCCTTCGCTGCGCAGCGCGTTCACGCCGTCTGCCACCAACTTCATCGCGTCCACATCAAGACCCGAGTCGGTTTCATCAAGGATGCACATTTTTGGCTCGAGCATAGCCATTTGCAGGATTTCATTGCGCTTCTTTTCGCCCCCCGAAAAGCCAACGTTGACCGGCCGTTTCAGCATTTCGGCATCGATTTTCAGCTCTTTGGCCCGCGCCCGCACCAGTTTAAGAAAGTCTGCGGCGCTCATCTCGTCTTCGCCGCGCGCCTTGCGCTGCGCATTCACAGCAGTGCGCAAAAACGTCATGTTGCCAACACCGGGAATTTCCACAGGGTATTGAAATGCCAAAAACAATCCGGCGGCGGCACGGTCTTCGGGTTCCATATCCAGCAGGTCGTGCTCGTCCAATGTGGCGGTGCCATCGGTCACCTCATAGCCGTCGCGCCCTGACAACACATAAGACAGCGTCGATTTCCCCGACCCGTTTGGCCCCATGATCGCATGCACTTTGCCCGGCTCGACCTTGAGATCGACACCTTTCAAAATCTGCTTATCTTCTTCTTCAAGTTTGACGTGCAGGTTCTTGATTTCCAGCATTTTTCCGTGGTCCTTTATGATGTCGGAGCCGCGCTAAGGGCGCAGCATGAAGCGAATAATCTTGAGCAATTTGTCGGCCGGAATGGCCTGCGGTGTTACCTGAAATTCGGCCATGCGACCGATCAGTTTCGGGGTGCCGATAAAGTCTTCCACCTGATGATTGCGACTGCGTCCCGCATAATCATCAAACAGCAACCTCACCGGGCGCGTGACGCTGAAAGCGGTGGCCAAAGCACACCCCATGCGAAAGCGACCGTCGACCAACACAACGTCAGGGTGGCGGAACGCATCGCGCTGCCACACGGCAAGCGGATAGCGCGCAAAACGTCGCCACGCGGCGTCAGTTTCAGGCTGTCCCCATTCTTTTGTGGCACCAATATCGGCCCAAACCATATCAACTCGGGTGTTTTGCGCGGGCGGATTGGCACGAAACCAACGTTCCATCATGCGCAACCACCCCCGGTCGCTTTCGACCGAAGTGACGTCCTTGCCCGGCAATTCTGCGGCGATTACGGTTGAGCCACCCGAGCCATATTCCAAAATCGTGTCGGCGCTGTCATAGGCCGCGCGCAAATGCACCGCTTCCGCCGTCGGCAACGTCAACTCAGGGCGTTTGAGCGTTTTTTGGTCCAGAGCCATGTCAGCCCCCAACCGGTGTCAGCGTCAGCTGGCCAGGATTGGTGCACGCAGCCCGGCGCGGATCAGCATATTGTCGATATGTTCCGGCGAATAAAGGTCCATCCAGAGATCGGTTGCAAACCACGCCAGATAGGGCTCGCCAAAATACATCGCGGGCATCGCCAGAGCGAAACCAATCACATGAGGTTTGTCGCGTAACCCTAAGCCAATCATCAAAACAAACAGCATCAACGCCATCACGGGAAGCGGGCCAATCTTGCTGAACACGTCCGCAAAATATCCGCCGCCAAACCTGTATTGAAAGGCCAGCACATTGCAAAACAGCACGATCGCAACGCCCAGTGCTGCGGTCATCACAGCACCCATCGGGATCTTGCGCCGTTCGCCCGTCAAAGCGCGCGGGGCTTTGAGCGCCTTGGTCGGTTTCGACGTTGGAACTGGTTCTTCGGGTGCCCCGTGAGACGCCTGAATCCGCTGCAATCGGTCCTGAAAACTCTGCGTCGTACCTGAAGTCTGGGTGCTCATGCGTCACGGCCCTGTGATGATCAACGCAACCATCATACCCAGGTTTTGGGCGTGAATTTGACGAATTCACGGCATCACAACGCCACCTCTGCGCCATAAATTTCTTAGCTTTGCCCTTTAAGACATTGATCTGAAACAGTTTCACTTGCGCATCCAACGCGGAAGACTATCAACATAGCGCGCCGGCACCTGACCATCGATATGGCTGCGGCGAACCAGTTCATCCAGCGCATGCACCACCAGATCATGGCTGAAGAACACGCCGCTCGCTGCATAAGCCAGCGCACTGACCTGTTCCACGCTCCAGTCGCCCATGGTTTCAGGGTTGCGAATATAGATCGCGTCACCGTCCAGCATCTGACTGCGCACGGCTTTGCGATCCAACCTGTCAGCCTGCGAGTTGGTCACGGCCAGAGTCTTGGTGAATTCGAACTTGTGAAATGTGAAACCCTGGGCGTGCAACTCCTGATCCACGGCGCCCCAGAGCGGCTCTCCCTCGTAAATCCGGTAGAACCGCACTTCGGGAATGACGCAAACAGCTTGATCCATCTTTTCGCGCCCATGGCAGAACACGTCCAACTCACCGCCCTGAATGTCGATCTTGATCACATCTGGCTTGGGCAGCGCATTTTCGGACAAGCTGTCCAAGGAAACAAGATCAATATCAATAGCTTGCGCGTCAGGCTTAAACCACCCGGGCTTGCTGTAAAACTGAACCGATTTCTGGCGAACCGGAAAGGTCGACGAAAGCCCGCTTTGCGGATGGGGGTAAAATTTGCCGGGTCCCGGTCGCCCGACAGCGGCCTTCATATAGTGTGTCCCCGGCTTGGGCGATGTCATCAACTCGCCGTAAGCCCGCTCGTCCGGCTCAAAACCCCAGACCTCACAGCTGCCTAAAGCCAGCAGATCCTCGTAGCTGGGCACATTGATCGGATTAGCCCCAATATCGACGATGCGCAGGGCATGCTTTGGTTTAAGAGCAGCATCCAACACATTGATACGGCGCTTTAAAACCGCCCTGCTGCGCGGTTGCTCAGCAGCGTCCAAACCAGCATTTTGCACAGTCGAGGTTTCCATTACTCAAGCACCACCGCAGTGCCGCTTGCCGACACCATAAGCATCGATTGACCAACCACCTCGTAGTCAAGATCGACACCGATCACAGCATTGGCGCCTTTTTCGCGCGCCCGATCCTCCAACTCACGCAACGCCGTATCGCGGGCATCCTGCAACTTGGATTCATACGCACCCGACCGGCCCCCAACGATGTCGGTGATGCTGGCAAACACATCGCGCACCACATTGGCACCCATGATCGCTTCGCCCACGACGATGCCGCAATAGCCTTTGACTTTGTGCCCTTCAACGGACGGGGTGGTTGTTATGATCATCGCCCTAGTCCCATCAACAATTTTGCCAAAACAACCGCAACAAATCCACAAAATCCGCCCGCGCAGATCACCACCAGCATCGAATTCGCCGCCCAAAAAGGCGACGTCAAGAGCATCAAAACAAAAGTTCCCAACGCCACCAGAGCCATGAACTTGGGCTCGTTACTTGGGGGCGTTTGCAACTTTTGCCAAAGGCTCATCCCACCGATCCTTCCAGTGAAATCGCCACAAGCTGTTGGGCTTCCATCGCAAATTCCATCGGCAACGCCTGCAGCACGTCCTTGCAGAAGCCATTCACCACAAGCGCCACAGCTTCTTCTTCGTCCACCCCACGGCTGCGGCAATAGAACAGCTGATCGTCATCCACCTTGGATGTCGTCGCCTCATGTTCCACCCGGCTCGAGTTGTTTTTGACCTCAATGTACGGCACCGTGTGTGCACCGCATTTGCCGCCGATCAAAAGACTGTCACATTGGGTATAGTTGCGCGATTCCTTGGCCTTGGGGTGCATCGACACCAGCCCACGATAAGTGTTTTGCGCCTTTCCGGCCGATATCCCCTTGGACACAATGCGCGATTTGGTGCGCTTGCCCAGATGGATCATCTTGGTGCCGGTGTCGGCCTGCTGCATGTTGTTGGCGATGGCGATCGAATAGAACTCGCCCTGGCTGTCATCGCCGCGCAGAATGCACGACGGGTATTTCCAAGTCACAGCCGAGCCCGTTTCAACTTGCGTCCACATCACCTTGGACCGCGCGCCACGGCAATCTGCCCGCTTGGTCACAAAGTTGTAAATGCCGCCTTTGCCGTTTTCATCGCCGGGATACCAGTTCTGAACGGTGGAATATTTCACCTCGGCATCTTCTTCGATGATGATTTCAACCACCGCGGCGTGCAGCTGCGCAATGTCACGCGCCGGCGCCGTACAGCCCTCAAGATAGCTCACATACGAGCCCTTATCGGCGATGATCAAAGTGCGCCCAAACTGACCAGTGTTTTCCGCGTTGATCCGGAAATAGGTGCTCAGCTCCATCGGACAGCGCACGCCCGGCGGCACATAGACAAATGATCCATCTGAAAACACGGCTGAATTCAACGTCGCATAGAAATTGTCCGACACTGGCACAACCGATCCGAGGTACTTCTTGACCAGTTCGGGATGCTCGCGGATCGCTTCCGAGATCGAGCAAAAGATCACGCCAGCCTTCAGCAACTCGGCCTGAAACGTCGTGCCCACAGACACCGAATCAAACACCGCGTCCACCGCGACTTTGCGCCCTTCGGCGGGCATGTTTTCAGCCCCTTCAACACCCGCAAGGATCATCTGTTCCTTCAGCGGAATGCCCAGCTTTTCATAGGTCGCCAGCAATTTGGGGTCGACCTCGTCCAGAGACTTAGGCTTGACCTCCATGCTCTTGGGGCGCGCGTAATAATACTGATCCTGAAAGTCGATCTCGGGATAGTCGACCATCGCCCAATCAGGCTCTTCCTTGGTCAACCATCGGTCATAGGCTTCAAGACGCCACTGCAACATCCATTCCGGCTCTTCATTCTTTTCCGAAATCAACCGCACAATATCGGTGGTCAGGCCTTTGGGGGCGTATTCCATCTCGATGTCGGTGTTCCAGCCATATTTATAGGCCCCGCCTACCTCGCGCACCGCATCAACCGTGTCCTGATCGACACCGTCTTTTACCTGAGTCTCGTCCAAAGCAACCATGTCGCTCTCCTGAATTTACGCAGCCCGCGCGCGGTGTTTCATTTCTTTGTCCAGCCAAGTTTCGGCAAACGCCTCGACCTCGTCCAATGTCGTCTCGTGTCCAAGCGACACGCGCACCGCGCTGCTGGCCACATCGTCGTCAAACCCCATCGCGCGCAACACAGTGCTGGCGCGCACCTTACCGCTGGAACAGGCCGAACCGGCGCTGATCGCAAAGCCCGAAAGGTCCATCTGCATCACTTGAGTCTCGCCCTTCCAGCCCGGAGTCGCAAAGCACGACGTGTTGGGCAAGCGTTGTCCCGATTTCCCGACAAAAATAGTCTTGTTCGCGCCAGCCTCAAGAGCCTTTTCTAGAATATTTCTAAGTTCCGCAACCCGATCCCAGATCCCATTTGCCAAATCACGCTGTGCTGCCGCAGCGGCAGCGCCAAATCCTGCGATGCCAATGACGTTTTCCGTGCCCGAGCGGCGCCCCATCTCTTGCCCGCCCCCGCGCAGAATCGCCACCGTGTCCTCAGCGGTAAAATTGATCAAAGCGCCTACACCTTTGGGCCCGCCCAATTTATGCGCCGACAAAATCATGTAGGCAGGACGCGCGCCTTCGGGATAAACCACCGGCACTTTGCCCGCCAACTGGGTAATGTCGCACACCACCGCATAGGGCAGCGTTCCGGCTCGCGATGAAGTCGCCGCGCCGCTTGGCACCACACCTGCGCCTTGCAGCACACCCGTTTCACTATTGGCTGCCGACATCGCCACCAGCGCAACATCGCCGTGACCCACTGCCCAAGTTGCCCCCCCCAATTGCGTGACCCATCCCAGAAACGCTGAGGCACCTGCTGGGTCAGTCTTGCCATCCGACGCAACCAAAGACTTCAACTCCGTCTCGCTCCACGCCAAAAAACAATCATGTTCCGTCGGCAATGCTGCGAACACCGCGCCATGGCGGCCTTTTTGCGCCACCGCCAACGCCGCCGCCTCGCTCGCTGATCCAGTGAAAACAACCTGGGTCGGCAAACACCCAACCAACTCTGCCACCTGCGCCCGCGCCCGCTCAACAAGCGCCTTGGCCGCACGCCCTTCGCCATGGACCGAAGACGGGTTGCCCACCACATCCATCGCCGTTTGCATCGCCATGCGCGCCTCAGGGCGCAAAGGCGTCGTCGCGTTATGATCCAAATAGACCCGGTTCACGCCGACATCCCTTCATCTTTCAAACTAAACTCCGGGGGAGTCCGCCTTAGGCGGACGGGGGCTGGCCCCCACCCCACGCTCATGCCTCGTCCACCACATCAAACAGATTGGGCACCGCCGGACAGGGCGCCAATTCATTCGTGATCACGTCTGACAACCGGGTTTGATGCAAAAACACATAAACATTGGCGCTCAATCCTTCCCAAAGACGGTTGGTCAGCGATTGGGCCCGACTGCCCGAAGATCCCCCCGATGCGCCCGCCCCTTTGTGCATAGCATCCACAGTCTCATCCACAGCGCTCAGCACATCCACCACCCTAATCTCCGATGCGGCACGGGCCAGACGATACCCGCCACCCGGCCCCCGCACCGACATCACCAATTCAGCTCGACGCAATTTGACAAACAGTTGCTCCAGATACGGCAGTGAGATATTTTGACGTTGCGAAATCTCACCCAGCGTCACCAGCGTGTCGTCAGATTGCAGCGCAATATCCGCCAGCGCCACCATCGCATAGCGCCCCTTTGTGGACAGCTTCATATCAAGATCCCCCACTGTCGCGGTTTTGCGTCAAAACATTGACGTTTCCGGCGGCGTTGCGTATGTGCCCCTGACGCGCGGCACGTTTGCGCACCAACATTTAGAACCGTTCTAAGGTAACCGAGCGATTTCGTCAAGAATATCGCACGGGTCCCGCCGAAAAGATCGGAACAAAGACACGGGATCCATACCTATATGCCCGAGGTCATCTTTCCCGGACCCGAAGGCCGCCTTGAAGGCCACTATCATCCGCAAAAAGAAAAAGACGCACCGATCGCGATTGTTCTGCATCCGCACCCGCAATTTGGCGGCACGATGAACAACAAAGTGGTCTACAACCTGCACTACGCCTTCTATCAGATGGGTTTTACCGTTCTGCGGTTCAATTTCCGCGGCGTGGGCCGCAGCCAGGGTGAATACGATCAGGGCATCGGCTGGCTCAGAGGTGCCGCCAGCGCACTGGATTACTTGCAGTCGATGAACAACAACTCCAAGCATTGCTGGGTTGCAGGCTTTTCGTTCGGCGCCTGGATCGGCATGCAGTTGTTGATGCGCCGCCCGGAAATCACCGGTTTCATCAGCGTTTCGCCCCCGGCCAACATGTATGATTTTTCGTTCCTGGCCCCCTGCCCGTCGTCGGGACTGATCATCAATGGCTCGTCCGACCGGGTTGCGCCGCCCGCCGATACCGTTTCGCTGGTCAACAAACTGCACGAACAAAAAGGCATCACGATCACCCATCAGGAAGTGGAAAGCGCCGACCATTTCTTTCAGGACCAGCACATGGACACCATGATCGACAGCGTCAGTGACTACGTCAAACGCCGCTTGACCGAAACGAGCCGCTAGCATGGGCACAGTTGAGACACTTGCATCAGAGCTGGCCGAAGACACCATGTCGCTGATGAAAGACACCGGCAATGACCGCCTTTACGTTGAGGTCGGCGATGTTCTGGGGGCTGCGTCGCAGTCCCTGGAAGAAGCCTATCTGACCGAAGTGCGCGTGCGTCTTGCCGCGCGTGGCGCGCGCAATTTTTTGGCGAACAAACGCGCAGCGCTGCCAAAACCACCCGAGTGACCACCCGGCTCGAGGCGCAGTTCGCTTTTCTGGGCGAAATGGATCGGCTCAAATCAGTGTCGCGTGCCACGCTTTTGCATGACGGCTCGCGCGCGGAAAATTCGGCCGAACACAGCTGGCATATCATGCTGCACGCCCTGGTGCTGGCCGAACATGCGGATCCGCCCGTGCAAATCGATCATGTTTTGCGGCTGTTGATGGTGCACGACATTGTCGAAATTGACGCAGGCGACGCCCCGATTCACGGTGTTTTTGATGCCGAGGCGCTGGCGCGCGCCGAAGCCAAAGCCGCAGATCGCCTGTTTGCTCTGTTGCCTTCAGACCAGACGCAACAGCTGCGTGCGTTGTGGGATGAATTTGAGGCGGCTCAAACCCCCGAGGCGCGGTTTGCAAAAGCCATCGACCGGGTGCCCGCACCGCTGGCAAACATCGCGACGGGCGGTGGAAGCTGGCGCGACTACGGCGTGACGCTTGATCAGTTGGACACGCGCGTGGGTGTTCCCATTGCCCGCGGTGCTCCCGCAATCTGGGGCTGGTTACGTCCTAAAATCCAGGCGTTCTTCAACGCATCCTAAAGGTCGCTGGCGCCCATCGCCTGCGCCACAGATCGCCCCAAAGCATAGGAAATCGCGCGGTACATGGCATCGAACCCGGCAAACAGCGCTGTGTTCAACGCTTGGCCCGCATCCGATTTGGAATAAGCGACGTAAGCCTCAAGGTCGCTGTCACTGAGCGGTTGATAGGACATCATCAGATAGCTGAACACCCAGTTTTCCGTGTCTTCGCGCAGCCCTTCTTCGTCTTGCCACACTTGCGAGGTGATCTCGTTTTCGCTCATCTCGAGCCCACCGCCATCCACCAGGCCGCGATAGAACTCATAGTTCGAATTGAGCGCACCGGCCACATTCAGCTCGATCAGATCATTCGCCTCCACAAAAGCGCGCAACAGCGCAAGGCGTTGCGTTTTGGCCGTGCGCACCGATTGGAAGGCTTCAAGGGCCATGTCTTCAATGTCGGGTTCTGCCATCGCCACGCGACCGCTCAGTTCCAGCTCGACGATGCGGGTGCCAAGAGGCGACGCAAAGAACGCCGCAGACGGTGTGGCCTCTGCTTCGCTCAGCCGATCAATTGCCTGCGCCATTGCGTCTGCCATGTTTTGCGCGTCGTAAAGCCGCCGGATCTGGTCACGGTAATAACTGCCGGCATCGCCGCCCAGCATATCTGTTTCCAACGTGTTGGCATAAACCAAGCCTTCGTCGCGCAGCACTTTGGCGACGTCATCCATACGAAGCAGATCGGCCAAGGACCTGTCGTCCTCCGCCCCGACCGGCAGGCTTAGTACAGTCCAGGCGGTCACAGCGCCAATCCAACGCCACATCATAGCCATGCTCAGATATCCTGCCCGGGGTGCAACTCGGCCATGCGTCGCGCCAGTTCTTCGAAACGGTTGGCCATCACCTCGTATTGCACCGCGTTCAGCAGCTCGTAAACCCGCATCATCTGCGCCTCTTCCAACGCCTCTACATAGGCCAAAACGTCGTCATCGGAAAACCCGCGATACGTCTGGGCAGCGCCGGACAAAGCGGATTTCTGAATGGCGCGGCGCATTTCGCCCTCGCGCGATTTAAAAAACGCCCGTAACTCATTGGCATCCATACGCAACTCGACAACACCGGCGGCGCTGGCTGACATCAAAAACCGCACTTGAATTTCCTGCAAGGCCCGCAAGCTCGAGCCTGACACATCAATCGCGCGCGTCATTCGATTTATCAGCTCAAGACGTGGGCTGCCGGTGCGCACCATATCTGCAATCAGCGCCTCGCCGCCTGCCCGCTTGGCATCATCGTCTGTCTCCATGTGAGATGCATTTTCCGCTACAACCAGACGTTGACCCAGATCGCTGGCGTAAAACGCCGCGGCATGGTTGAGCAAGTCATCGCTCAGCGTCGCCTCCAGAATATCAAGCGCCATCTTACGCATAACGCCTGTGTCAAACACCTCATCCGTCAGCCGGTTCCAATCAGAACCAAACGCGTTGGAATCCATGCCAAGCATTTCCGGCGCCGAGGCGGCACTGAGCGCGATACTGTCCAACGCCACATCAAATCCGGTGATTTCAAGAAAAGCCTGGATCCTGTCGCGATCGCCAGCTTTGGCGATACTTGTCACAGCAATCAGGGCACTCAAAGCCAGAACAAAAACCGGAAAACGGGCGAAAGCGGGGTAAAATCTCTGATATCTCATGACCACAATCGTAAGGCATTTGGATGCGCGGGCAATCTAAAATCACGTGATCGCGCTCTCATGTCAGATGCCCTCTTGCCAGTTTGCACTTTGCCCGCTAATCAAACGCTCCAGACCCCCGCGGAGAGGTGCCGGAGTGGTCGAACGGGGCGGTCTCGAAAACCGTTGTGGGTGCAAGCCCACCCAGGGTTCGAATCCCTGTCTCTCCGCCATCATTCCCTTTGTGTCTTGTGATCCCCTTAACGGGCCCATTGGGCTGGCGATCTTGGCCATGTTCCGCAGCGTCAGAGTTGCGGAATTCAGTTTCGTCATGCGGTATTGGCATCACAAATAAAGCCCATTACACTTGGGCAAAGTGCAGCGTTACGCCGATCACCACGCATGGTTCTGGTTGTCGCTGTGGGGAGGGGAATTCAGATGGACCACGTGTCGCACCGCCGTGAAAAAGGCGCGCTATGACTGCGCTGAGCTATGAACAGGCCGCTGCGCATGTTACCGGAACCAATCCGACATTCGAAGTCACACAAGCGGATATTCGTGGCGTAACCTTCAATGTTTTCAAGAATATACCACCCCATGTTCCTGCCCTTTTGCAGGCCAGCCATCCCGCGCATGACGACGGAAAAGCCGAGTATCTGGTGTTTGAAGACCAAAGCTGGACCTTCGATGCGTTCTGCCAGGACGTCAAAGCGCTGGCCCACAGCTTGCGCCGCGATCATGGCGTGATCAAAGGCCAGCCCGTCGCCATTGCGATGCGGAATTGCCCGGAATTGTTAATGCTGGTTCTGGCCATTTCATCGGTTGGCGCGGTGACTGTTTTCGTCAACGCCTGGTGGACCACGCAAGAACTGGATTATGCGCTGAAGGACAGTCGCGCCCGTCTGATCTTTGCCGACAAAGACCGCGCCGAGCGCCTGCAACCGCTGGTCACGCCGTTGTCGCTGCGGGTGATTGGCGTGCGGGACGGTGAAACATCTGACGCAAACGGCATTGAGCACATGCTGTCCGGCGGCGCGACTCTCGACTGGCCGACGCTGGATCTGGACACTGATGACGATTTTGCCATCATGTATTCCTCGGGCACTACAGGGCACCCCAAGGGCGTCGTCCAGACCCATCGCGGTGCGGTGAATGCCGTGTTTACGTGGTTAATGCAGGCAGTGATGGCGCCGCTGATCGACCCGCCTGCCGCGGATGCGCCCGAGGCCCGCCGCCCTGCCGTGTTGATCGTCACGCCCCTGTTTCATGTTACTGCGACCCATCCCATGTTTTTGCTAAGCCTGCCCGCTGGCGCCAAACTGGCGGTGATGGCGAAATGGGATGCGGACCGCGCGATCGACATTATCCAATCCGAAAACATAACCCGTTTTCTGGGCGTGCCGACGCAATCGGCCGATCTGCTGGCCGCCGCAGAACGGCGCGGCGTCACTTTGGACACGCTGGATTTTCTGGGTTCAGGCGGGGCAAAGCGCCCGGCGGCGCAGGTCGGTTCTTTGGCCAAACGTTTTCCCAATGCATCCGTTGCACCGGGCTGGGGTATGACCGAAACCAACGCCAACGGAATTGGCATGGCCGGGCCCGATTACGAACAGCGCCCCGGGTCAGCGGGCCGCCTTTACCCACCCATTCAACAGCTTCGGTTTCTGGACGATGACGGGAACGACGTGGCCCAGGGTGAAATCGGTGAGATCACTGTAAAAAGTCCGTGTAACATGCGCTGTTACCTCAACAAACCTGATGCGACGGCAGAGACAATGCAGGACGGATGGCTGCGGACAGGTGATCTGGGCATGATCGACGAAAGCGGATTTGTCACCATCGTGGATCGCAAGAAAAACATCATCATTCGCGGTGGCGAAAACATCGCTTGTCTGGATGTCGAAGGTGCGCTGCACCGCCACCCAGACGTGGCCGAAGCCTGTGCCTTTTCTGTGCCCCATGACCGCTTGGGCGAAGTTGTTGGCGCGGCCGTACAGCTTAAATCCGGAACCACGCTCGACGCCAATACTCTGCGCGAATTCCTGACCGGTCACATCGCACGCTTTAAAATCCCCGAACACTTGTGGTTCCAGGCCACCCCCCTGACGCGCGGCGCAACCGACAAGATTGACCGACGCGCGTTGCGCGCTCTGTGCCTGGACGCGCGCGGGTCTGCGCAATGAACCTGCTCAACCAAAAGACGTTGCGGCAAGCTGGCCTGATCCGCTGGACGCGCACCGCATTGGGCTCGAAGATGTAACACAACTCACCAAACAAAATGTGCCCATTAGGGTTAACCGCTGAAGAGGATACTGTCCCATGTCGATGGCAAATCACCCCCCTGAAATGAACAATCTGGCGATGTCAGAAAAGGCGCGCCCACTGCTGGACGCCGTGGTCAAGCACATCGTGGAAAATGTTGATCCGATCACCGAGGAGTATTTCCGTCTCGGCGAAGGCCGCGCCAACCGTTGGTCGCATGCGCCGGGCCAATTGGAGCTGTTGCAAACCGCCAAAGACAAAGCCCGCGAAAACGGGTTGTGGAACTTTTTCCTGCCAAATGCGGAAACCGGCGAAGGGCTTTCCAACCTCGACTATGCCTACATCGCCGCCGAGCTGGGCAAAAACCCGCTGGCCTCGGAAACGCTGAACTGTTCCGCGCCCGACACCGGCAACATGGAAGTGCTGGAGCGCGTCGGCACGGCTGAACAGAAAGAAAAATGGCTCAAGCCACTTCTGGCGGGTGAAATCCGCTCGGCCTATGCGATGACAGAGCCGGGCGTGGCCAGCTCGGACGCCAAGAACATCGCCACATCTGCGGTGCTTGAGGGCGACGAATGGGTGATCAACGGCGAGAAATTTTATATCTCCGGCGCCGGCGATCCGCGCTGTAAGATCATGATCACAATGGTCAAAACCTCGCCAGACGCGGAACGCTTTAAACAACAAAGCCAGATCCTTGTGCCCATCGACACGCCTGGTGTGACCATCATTGGACCGATGCATGTCTTCGGCCAGGACGACGCACCCCACGGCCACATGCACATCAAGTTTGAAAATGTGCGCGTGCCGGCCACCAACATGCTTCTAGGCGAAGGTCGCGGATTTGAGATCTCGCAACTGCGCCTTGGACCAGGGCGGATCCATCACTGCATGCGTTCGATCGGTGCTGCGGAAAAGGCGCTGGATATGATGCTGGACCGTGCCATCAGCCGCGAGGCGTTTGGCAAAAAAATCATCGATCTCGGCAAGAACATGGAACTGGTCAGCCGCGCGCGCATCGACATCGAGGCCATGCGGATGATGGTGCTGAAGGGCGCGCGTGCCATGGATGTGCTGGGCAACAAAGAGGCCCGCATCTGGGTGAGCGCGGTCAAGGCGCTGGTGCCAGAGCGGGTGTGCGAGATCATCGATCAGGCCATGCAGGTGCATGGTGCCGCCGGTATTTCGCAATGGTTCCCGCTGGCGGACATGAACACCGGTCAACGCACGCTGCGGCTGGCCGATGGCCCAGACGAGGTGCACCATGCCGTGGTGGCCCGCGCCGAGGTGAAAACCTTTCAAAACTCGAACCAGCGCCGCCCCGGTATGACCGCTGGCAGCAAGTTTGCGGGGCCGTAATGTCTGGCATTTTTGATCTGACGGGTAAGGTGGCGCTGTTGACCGGCGCCTCCAAAGGCATGGGCTTGGCGATGGCCACGGGGTTGGCGAAACATGGCGCCACAGTGGTGATCTCGGCGCGCAAAATGGACCAGCTGGAAAACGCCGTTGAGGTAATCAACACGGCCGCGGGGCGCGATTGCGCCCTGCCCGTCAGCTGCAACATCGCCGAAAAGGACCAGATTGCAGCGTTGGTCGAAACCGCGCAGAGCAAGGCGGGTCCGGTTGATATTGTGGTCGGCAACGCCGGGGTGAACCCCTATTATGGCGCAATCCATGACATTTCCGATGACGCCTATGAACGTACGATGGCCGCCAACGTGCAATCCAACCTGTGGTTGGCGCAAATGGTGCTGGACGATATGAAGGCCAAGGGCGGTGGCTCGATGATGTTTACCTCATCGATTGGGGCCTTCAAGCCATCCGATACCCTGGGCACCTATGGCATGTCGAAACTGGCGCTGATCGGATTGGTGCGCAATCTGGCCACCGAATACGGCCCTCACGGCGTTCGGGTGAATGCGATTTGTCCCGGCTTGGTCAAAACCGACTTTGCCCGTGCCTTGTGGGACGATCCGGCGGTGGAAGCGAAATACAACAAAACCATCCCGATGCGCCGCTTGGGTCAACCCGAGGATTTCACCGGGCTTGCTGTGTTTCTTGCCTCGGACTCCAGCCAATACATGACTGGACAGGCGCTGACCGTCTGTGGCGGTTCGAGCATGTGGTCATAAGGAGCGAAACGATGGAGCTGAAAGACAAGATAATCGTGGTCACCGGTGCTGCCAGTGGGATCGGGCGGGCCATGGCGATCCGTTATGCGGCCGAAGACGCCAAAATGGTCGTCTGCGCCGATTTGAACGGCGAAGGAGCTGCAGAAACTGCGAGCCAGATCAATGGTGTCTCCTTTGAAGTTAATGTAGGACGTGAAGAAGACATCACCGCAATGATCGATAAGGTTGAAGCCGAAATTGGTCCAATTGATCTGTTTTGTTCAAACGCCGGAATCTCGGTCGCGGGAGGCGTTGAGTCTTCAAACGACGATTGGCAACGCATCTGGGACATCAACGTGATGTCACATGTCTGGGCTGCGCGGCATTTGATTCCGTTGATGAAGGCACGCGGCGGAGGCTATCTGTTAAACACATCGTCTGCTGCTGGACTGTTGAACCAGGTCGGATCAGCGCCTTATGGTGTGACCAAACACGCCGCCGTAGGTCTTGCTGAATGGCTGGCGATGAGCCACGGCGACGATGGGATCAAAGTGTCAGTGCTGTGCCCGCAAGCAGTGCGCACCGAGATGACGCGTGGGCACGAAGATCATGTGGCCGCCATTGACGGCATGATGGAGCCTGAACCTGTGGCCGAAGCCTGTGTGCAAACCATTCGCGCCGAGACGTTTTTGGTGCTGCCACATCCCGAAGTGCTGAGCTATATGCGCAACAAATCGGACAACTATGACAAGTGGATTGGCGGGATGCGCAAGTTGAACCGGCGGTTTGGTGGATTTGAGTGACGTCTT
>JBGCDD010000169.1:0-3652 GCA_045105075.1 Sedimentitalea sp.
GATCACGGTGCTTGTGCCGTTCTGGACCTCGCTGTTGGTGCGCACCTATGCGTGGCTGGTGCTGTTGCAGAAACAGGGGCTGGTTAACCAATGGGCGATCTCGCTGGGGATGTGGGATGAGCCGATCAAGATCGTGCACAATATGACCGGTACGCTGATCGGGATGGTGCATATCATGCTGCCGTTCCTGATCCTGCCGGTTTACAACGCGATGAAGGCAATCGACCAAGACTACCTCAAAGCCGCGTCCAATCTGGGTGCCAGCCCGCGCCGCGCGTTCTGGACCGTGTTCTTTCCATTGTCGGCGCCGGGATTGCTGGCCGGATCGCTGATGGTGTTTGTTTTGTGCCTTGGGTTCTTTGTCACACCGGCGGTGCTGGGCGGGGGCAAAGTGATCATGGTGTCGATGAAAATCGTCTCTAACATTGAGCTATTCGTGAATTGGGGCGCGGCCAGCGCGCTGGGGGTCGTGCTGTTGGTGTTGACCGTGGCGATCCTTTGGGTGGCGTCGCGTTTTGTCAGTGTCGCCAATATGGGCGGGGGTGGGCACTGATGCTGCGTTGGCTCAACAGCCCCGCGTCCGACACGCAGGTTACCCATGGACAACGGCTGTGGCTCTATATCTTTGCTGGCATTGTCATGCTGCTTTTGGTGATGCCGACGCTGATTGTGATCCCGATGTCGTTCTCAGACTCGCAATACCTGGAGTTCCCGCCGGAAAACTGGTCGCTGCGTTGGTATCGCAATTACTTCGGCTCGGATGAGTGGATGCAGGCGACCGCCACATCGCTGAAAGCGGCGTTTTTAACCATGGCAGTGGCCACGCCAGTCGGGGTGGTTGCGGCCTATGGGTTGCATTGTTCAGGCGTGCGGTTCGTAAAGGCGGCCTATCTGTTGCTGATCACGCCGATGATGGTGCCGGTGGTTCTGATCGCGATCGGATCGTTTTATATGTTCGTCAAAATCAAGCTGCTCTATTCGCTGACCGGGCTGGTTCTGGCGCATTCGGTTCTGGCCTTGCCGCTGGTGGTGATCGTGACCGGCTCGGCGCTGAAAAGCTATGACATGAACCAGGAACTGGCCGCGCGCAGTCTGGGGGCGCCGCGCTGGAAGGCATTCCTAACAATCACTGTGCCGCAGATCCGTTTTGCCATTGTCACCGCCGCGTTGCTGGCGTTTTTGACCTCGTTTGACGAAGTTGTTGTGGCGATGTTCATCTCAGGCGGCGACAATCCAACCCTGACGCGCAACATGTTCAACGCGCTGCGCGACCAGATCGATCCGACGATTGCTGCGATTTCGACGATCATGATTATCATCACCTCTGTTATGATGGTGCTGGCGCAGATTTTTGGGCGCGGCCCGTCGGAGAAGTGATTTGGAGACGTTTGACTATGTGATCGTGGGCGCGGGCTCGGCCGGGGCAGTGCTGGCCAACCGACTGTCCGAGCATCACACCGTGCTGCTGCTCGAGGCAGGCGGGTCTGACCGAAACCTGTGGATCCAAATGCCGCTGGGCTATGGCAAGGTGTTTCACGACGCGCGCTTCAACTGGAAATACATGACCGAACCGGTGCCGGGGTTGAACAACC
Organism: Sedimentitalea sp.; assembly: GCA_045105075.1. Taxonomy (GTDB): domain Bacteria; phylum Pseudomonadota; class Alphaproteobacteria; order Rhodobacterales; family Rhodobacteraceae; genus JBGCDD01. Next base: position 1,593 of record JBGCDD010000169.1, read on the forward strand.
AACGCTCGTACTGGCCGCGCGGCAAGGTGCTGGGCGGGTCAAGTTCGATCAACGCGATGGTCTATGTGCGTGGTCATCCGCGCGATTACAGCGAATGGAACGCGGTGGCGCCGGGCTGGGGTTGGGATGACGTGGCGCCGCTGTTTGCCCGCATGGAAGATTGGGACGGCGCGCCAAACCCCGCGCGCGGCCGCGGTGGCCCGCAGCCGGTGCATGACGTCAGCGAACAGGTGCACCCGTTGACGCGCACCTATCTTGAGGCCGCGCGCCAGGCCGGTCTTCCGACCAATCCCGACTACAATGCGGGCGATATGGACGGCGCCAATCTGTATCAGATCACGACGCGGGGCGGTGTGCGGGCCTCAACCGCGCGCAGTTATTTGGGTCCGGCGCGCAAGCGTGCCAATCTGGCAATCCGCACCCGGGCGCATGTGACGCGGGTGCTGTTTGACGGGCGGCGTGCGGTGGGGGTTGAATTTAGGCGCGGTGGTCAGACCCATAAGGCAAAGGCCCGTGCCGAGGTGATCCTGTCGGGCGGGGCGATCAATTCGCCGCAATTGCTGCAATTGTCTGGGGTTGGGCCCGGTGCGGTGCTGCGCGATCAGGGCATCGAGGTTGTGCACGAGGCGTCGCAGGTCGGGCGCAATCTCAAGGATCATTTGGGCAGCGACAATTACTATGTTTCCAAGGTGGCGACGCTGAACAAGGCGCTGCGCCCGCTGTTGGGTAAGGCCCGCGCGGCGCTGCAGTACGCGCTGATGCGAAATGGACCGCTGTCGCTCAGCCTCAATCAAGGGGGCGGGTTTGTGCGCTTGTCCGAAACCTCAACTGGGCCCGACCTACAGCTCTATTTCTCGCCCGTCAGCTATACCCGCGCGCCGGTGGGTGTGCGCCCGTTGATGAATCCTGACCCGTTTCAGGGGTTTTTGATGGGGTTCAATCCGTGCAAACCCACAAGCGTCGGACATGTGCAGATCACATCGCCCGATCCCATGAAAGCGCCGGCGCTGCACCCGAACTATCTGGACACTGATCATGATCTGGCGCTGATGATCGCGGGCACCCGGTTGCTGCGCCGCATCGCACAAACGCCTGCCCTCAGCGCGGTGATCGACAGCGAATTTTTGCCTGGGGCAGAGGCCACCAGTGACGCGGATCTTGAAGCTTATACGCGGCAAACGTCGTGGACCGTGTTTCACCCCTGTTCGAGCTGTCGCATGGGCGCGGATCGTGCAACATCGGTTGTCGATGCCCAGCTGAAGGTGCATGGTCTGCAGGGTTTGCGGGTGGCCGATGCGTCGGTCTTTCCGACCATTCCAACCGGAAACACCAACGCGCCGGCCATTATGGTTGGGGAAAAGGCATCTGACCTTATTCTTGCAAGCGCCAAAGACGGAAAGGCGGCCCGATGAAGCTGACATCAATTGAGACATTCACCACCCCGGATGTTGGGTTTGTGCGGGTCACCGCCGAGGACGGCGCGCAGGGGTGGGGGCAGGTGTCGACCTATCATTCTGATATTACGTGCCAAGTGTTGCACCGGCAGGTGGCGCCGTGGACCCTGGGGCAGGACACCACCGATCTGGATGATCTGCTCGACATCGTGACCGAGCGCGAACACAAGTTTCCCGGCTCGTATCTGCGCCGCGCTATGGCGGGGCTGGACACCGCCATTTGGGATCTGCGCGGCAAACAACAGGGCAAACCGGTGGCGGACCTGTTGGGGGGCTCGCCGGGTTTGATCCGCGCTTATGCGTCCTCGATGAAGCGCGACATCACGCCAGCGGACGAGGCCGCGCGGCTCAAAGCTTTGCGCGATGCGCATGGCTTTGACGCGTTCAAAATGCGCGCCGGGGCCGAGGTTGGGCGCAACCAGGACGAATGGCCCGGACGCACAGAAGAGATCATTCCCACGATGCGGCGCGAACTGGGCGGCGGGGGGGATTTGCTGATTGATGCCAACAGCTGTTATTCCCCGGCGCGCGCCATCGAGGTCGGGCACATGCTGCAGGATCACGGGTTTTGCCATTATGAGGAACCGTGCCCCTATTGGGAGCTGG
>JBGCDD010000170.1:0-7988 GCA_045105075.1 Sedimentitalea sp.
ATGGCTTTTGGTGGCTTGCTGTCGTTAAGTGACCGGCGGTTCCGGGTGGCGGCGGGGGCGCGCAAATCGGTGCGTGGGGTGCCTGCGGAATGAAACGCCTTGGCGCTGCCATTGTGGCCTTGTCGCTGGCTTTTGGCCCGGTAATGGCAGTGCAACCGGATGAAATTCTGGACGATCCGGCGCTGGAAGAACGGGCGCGGGATCTGAGCCGGGGGTTGCGCTGTTTGGTGGGCCGCAACGAAAGCATCGAGGAAAGCAACGCCGAACTGGCGCGCGATCTGCGTCTTTTGGTGCGCGAGCGGTTGGTGGCGGGGGACAGCGACGCTGAGGCGATTGACTTCATCGTGGCGCGCTACGGCGAATATGTGTTGCTGCGCCCGCAAGTGGACGGGTCGAACTGGTTGCTATGGGCGGCGGGTCCGCTGATGTTGCTGTTGGCCGGGGGCGTGGCTTTTGGCTATGTGCGCGGGCGGTCACGGGCCGAGGCGCCGCTTGAGGCGGGTCTGAGCGAGGACGAAAAGGCGCGATTGCGCGACATTCTGGACGAGTGACGCGGGGTTTGCGCTTTTCCTGACCTGATGGTTGGTTAAACTGCGCGCATTGCAGTCATTTGCGCGAGGGCGACATGAATTATCAGACCATCACCTTGGATATCACTGATGGGCTTGGGGTGCTGACGCTCAACCGGCCTGACAAGATGAACGCGTTGACGACGCAGATGCGCGCTGAAATCGCCTATGCGATGAAGGACGCGGCCAAAACCGCGCGGGTGATTGTGTTGACCGGCGCCGGGCGCGCGTTTTGCACGGGTCAGGATCTGGGTGATCGCAGTGATGCGTCGCAGGTCGATCTGGAGCGGACCTTGCGCGATGAGTACGGGCCGATGCTGGAAGCGGTTTACGACTGTCCGGTGCCGACAATTGCGGCGGTGAACGGTCCGGCGGCCGGGGCTGGGGCCAATTTGGCGCTGAGCGCGGATGTGGTGATTGCCGCCGAGAGTGCCTATTTTTTACAAGCCTTCACCCGGATCGGGCTGATTCCGGATGCGGGGGGCACCTGGTTCATGCCGCGCCAGATCGGTCTGGCCAAGGCGATGGGCATGGCGCTGTTTGCCGATAAGGTCAGCGCGCAGCAGGCGGAATCCTGGGGGCTGATCTGGGAAGCGGTGGAGGACAGCGCGTTTGATGCGCTGTGGCGCGCGCGGGCGGGCCATTTGGCCAAGGGCCCAACGGCAGCGTACCGGGCGGCAAAACAGGCGATCCGATCGAGCTTTGACAATTCGTTGGAGGAGCAGCTGACCGCCGAGGCACGTTTGCAGGGCGAATGCGGCAAGTCGCGTGACTTTCAGGAAGGTGTTGTGGCGTTTATGGAAAAACGGGCCGCGAAGTTCGAGGGCCGCTAGGGGGCGCTGCCCCCGGCCCGTTGGGCCTCCCCCGGAGTTTACTTTGAAAGATGAAGGTCTTTGGCTGGTTTTAAAGATCTGTGCGTTGAGACGCGCGCCATGTGTTTCAGACGGCTTCGACGATGCTGATTTGCTCGATGGTCAGAGTGGCGGACGTGATCACCGCCACCGCGATGTCATCTGCGCTCAGCGTTTGGGTGCCGTCCTGGTTGTCGGTCAGCGCAAGCAGCGGGGTCGGCGCGCCGGACTCCTGCACGTAGATCAGCGCGTCCTGATCTGTGTCAAAATCGGTTATTTCGGCCACTGCGGTGCTGTCTCCATCCAGCAGAACGAAGCTGTCTTGGCCGCCGTCGCCCGTTGCGATGTCGCCGTCGCCCACATAGAGAATGTCGTTGCCAAAGCCGCCTGAAAGGGTGTCGGATTGTTGATCATCAAAACCGTCAACGACGCCGGCATTGCGAAAAGCCTGGATCAGGCCATCTTGGATATCATCGCGCAGATCCACCAGTTCGCTGTCCGTGAGCACGGTTTCAAACGCGCTGCCGCCGATCAGAATGTCGTCATTGTTGCCGCCCTGCAGCGTGTCTTCGCCATCACCGCCCGCCAGCAAATCGCGCCCGGGACCACCGCGCAGGGTGTCGTCACCCTGACCGCCATCGACCCAGTCGCGGCCAAAATCGCCGGAAAGATCATCTTCACCGTCGCGGCCAAACACCACATCATTGCCCTGTTGACCGTTGATGGTGTCATCGCCGCTGCCGCCACTGGCAACGTCGTTGCCTTCGTTGCCATTGATCAGATCATTGCCGGCGCCCGCATTAAGCACATCGTTGCCGAGGCCCCCAAACAGCCTGTCGTCACCGTCTTCGGAGGTAAGCGTGTCGTCTCCCAGCAGGCCGCGCAGAATGTCATTGTCGGGGGTGCCGGTCAGCGTGTCATCACCGCCGGTGCCGGACTCGGTCACACCGTCAGTTGCCGGATTGGTGTCGTCGTCGTCGTCGATCGCATCAACGATACCCCACGTGATCGCCAGACCAAGCGTGGTAAGCAGAATAACCGTAAGCATTTCAAACACATCCTCTTTGTCGAAGATGTGGCATGAACGAGGCAATCTGGTCAAGATTTGGTGGGTTTTGCGGCTCTGGCGGAAACAGTGGCCGTGACCAGGTGCGACTGTTTCCGCGTTTGTTCAGCTTTGGGCGATGGCGTCGGCAAAGCTGTGGTTTTTGTCGCGATGTTCGGCTTCGTCGGCGCGGATCACGATCACAACGTCGCGCAACCGGGCGGTTTGGGGCAGTTGCCAATAGTCGATGGCCAGCTGTGGCGCGGGCACATTTTCAACCTCGCCGGCGTCAATTTCGGCCAGGTAGGAAGTGTAGCTGACCACTGCTTCTTCTTCGAGGTAGCCAACGACGCGGTGGGCGGTGCGCGGCGCAAACAGGTAGAGGAAGAAGTAGAAATTGTAAAAAACCGCTTGTCCGATCATGATCAACATCCGCTCGAACCGGCTGGGCTGGGCGATCTTGATGAAGGTCATCAGGTGCATGCGTTCGTTTTCGGCCTCGTCAATCAATTCGCGGATCCAGCCCTGATCATCGCGGATGTGGCGGATGGCTTTGAGATGCTGGAGCAGACCGCCGACCATGCCGGGCACAGCAGCCACAGTTTCCAGCACGACCGCACGGTGGCTGTAACGCTTGGCAAAGAAGCGGTCGGCGAACACACGCATGATCTTGACCGTGCGCAACGCGATGCGGTCGTGGATGTCTTTGGGCGCGTGATGTGCGGTGAGATCAGGATTGTCCGGACGCAGGAACCGGGCCGGAACCGGGGGTTTTGCTGTGTCGTTCATTGCAGACTCCGATGTGATCATTTCTGATCAAAAAGGTAGGTCTAAAACGGGCGATGTCATCAGGGCGCACCTGCGACATAAAAACGGCCCGGCAACGCAATGCTGCCGGGCCGTGGGATCAGGGTTTAGACACCCAGTTCTTCGATTTCTTCTTCTGCGGCCTCTGCCCAGTCTTCTGGATCGACCATCGGCAAGATCGGCAGACCGGCCACGTAGCTTGCGTCATATTGTGCGTCACACTCAGCGCCGTCGGCCGGGAAATAGCACAGATCGTCGATCGCGCCGGAGCCGGCAAGGTTCACGTCCATGCTGGACACGTTGGCCGTATCGATCATCAATTCAGCCATGCCGTTGTCGCCGCTGACCGGAATTTCGAGCGAGTTCAACAGCGTGCCTTCTGCATCAAACAGATCGACGGTGCCGTGGGGCTCTTCGATGTCCAGGAAGTTCAGTGAAACCACTTCGGAGGGCGCTTCGAAATCGAACGAGATGGTGCCGCCATGGGCATTGTCGTCCGGATCGTCGCTGTCGTTGTCTTCCGAAATGATGATCACGTTGCCCTGGTCTGCGTATTCCAGATCATGGTCACCGCCGGTTGGGTTGTTGGTGTCAAAGATCATCGCGTCGTTTTCGCTGTTGGCATCGTCGCCCTCACGCTGGGCGGTGATGGTCACACCGTGGAACTGATCGGACACAACGTCGCCCGCGGCCAGGCTGTCAAAGTCTTCACATTCCTTGTCGCCGTTTTCTTCCTCGATCAGAGCCTTCACTTCGACATTGTCGATCCAGATCTGTTCGTTGTTGGCCGAAATGTCGGAGATCATGCGGAACTGAACCGATTCTTGGGCATCGTCCAGAACGCCGCCGGAATATTCGATCGGGCCAAAGGAGGTGCCGATTTCGTTTCCGGTTTCCGACCCGACCAGCGCATCGCCGGCGTGATTGACAACATAAGTGTCCAGGGTCACCCAGTCGCCGCCATCGATCTTGACCTGCACTTCGAGGCTGTCGCCATAGTGGCCGCCATTTTCGAACGCATGGGCGTTTGGTGCCTTGGCGTCAAAGCTGAACGAGGCCGCGCCATCAACCGCGACTTCTTCAAAGGTCAGTGTGCCATCGTTGTAGCCGTTGGTGAACAACGTGTCGTTGTTTGAGGTGTGCGCGCGCACGTCCCAGTGACCGTCGCTTTCGATGATGTCGCTGTCGGCAGGCTCGTGCAGATCCTCGAAGTCATCCGCCTGGACAACCTGCTCGGTCAGAACCGGATCGCCGGGGGCCATTTCCATCGTTGTCTTGACCGACACGTTGTCGATGAAGATCTGTTCGTCACTGGCCGAAATATCCGAGATGAAGCGGAACTGAACCGTGTCATCGGCGTCGTCCAGCAGACCGCCGGAATATTCAAAGCTCTGGCTGGCGTGGGTGATTTCGTTGCCCGACTGATCGCCGACCAAAGCGGATTTGTCGTGGTTCACTTCGAACGTGTCGATTGTGACCCAGTCACCGCCATCGAGCTGCACTTGCAGGGTCAGGCTGTCGCCATAGTGGCCACCGTTTTCGAAGCGCGACAGGTTGGCGGCGCGGGCGTCAAAACAGAACGAGGCTGGGCCGTCGGTGTCGACTTCGGCGAATTCGATGGTGCCGTCGTTGCAGCCATTGGTGAACAGTTGATCGTGGCGCACGCCCCAGTGGCCGTCGCTGACAACGGCGTCGCTGTCGGCGGGGTCGTGAATGTCGTCGAAGTTTTCAAAAAGCGACACTTTCTCGATGAACACGGGGTCATCATTTGGCGCGTCCTTGACGGTCAGCACCTGGCCGTTGCCGGCGTCACTGTCGACCACGGCGGCCATGTTGGTCAGGTCCAGATCGCTGATCGAAAGCGGGCCGTTGTCGGAAAACAGGGTGAAGTTGGCAGCGGTCACATTGCCGGCGGTCGAGCTGTCGGTGGTTCCGAACTGCACGCCGATGTCATAGCCTTCGGCGACCTGTGCGCCATTGTTCAAAGTGTCGACCGAGTTTGCGTTGGTCTGCAGGCCAGTGACGGGCGAAAAGATCGAGCCGGTGTTGGGGTCGGGGAAGAAGTTCAGCCCGTCCAATGTGCTGTCTTGTGCCAGGTTAAAGAACAAACCGTCGATATCGGCCAGCGAGGCGGCGGGATCGGTCGGGGTCAAAGCCACGAAAAGGCTGCCGTCAAAGTTCTCTGTTATTGTTACGGTGACCATGGGATCACAGCCCAGTGTCAAAGACGTTTCTGGCTTAATGCCATCTGTTGCATCACTCATTAATCATACTCCCAAGGTGCATATGTTTGTGCGCGAAAGCTACACCTTGGGGCCTGTCGCCGTCGCGGGGAAAACCATGGAATTGACACTATTTCTGCGGATTTAAGGCGCTTTTGACGATCACGTTCTTAAGCGTTGTTTCGCACCCGAAGACAGTTTTGGCAGGTTCCGTGAAATTGTTAACTATTGTTAACATATTCGGCAAAACGACATGTTCGTGCCAAAAAAAAGCCCCAGGCCGAAGCCAGGGGCGATTCGCGATTCGATTCGTTGACTGAGCGACTCAGCGCTTTTCGATATCAATATAGTCGCGTTGGGTTTCGCCCAAATACAACTGGCGCGGACGGCCGATTTTGTTCTGCGGATCCGCGATCATTTCTTTCCACTGCGAAATCCAGCCCACGGTGCGGCTGAGCGCAAAGACCGGGGTGAACATTGACGTTGGAAAGCCCATCGCCTCAAGGATGATGCCCGAGTAGAAATCGACGTTCGGGAACAGCTTCTTTTCGGCGAAATAGGGATCGCTCAACGCCTCTTGCTCCAGCACTTTGGCGATCTGGAGTTTTGGGTTGTCCTCAATACCGAGTAGATCCAGCACCTCGTCAGCGGATTGCTTCATCACTGTCGCGCGCGGGTCAAAGTTCTTGTAAACGCGGTGGCCAAAGCCCATCAGACGGAACGGATCATCCTTGTCCTTGGCGCGGGCGATGAATTCGGGAATGCGATCGACGCTGCCAATCTCACCCAGCATTTCCAGACAGGCCTGATTGGCGCCGCCGTGGGCCGGACCCCAAAGACAGGCAATACCGGCCGCGATACAGGCAAACGGATTGGCGCCCGAAGACGAGGCCAGCCGTACCGTCGAGGTCGACGCATTTTGTTCGTGATCGGCGTGCAGCGTAAAGATCCGGTCCATCGCGCGGCTCAGGATCGGGTTGACCACGTAATCTTCGGCGGGCACGCTGAAACACATGCGCAGGAAGTTCGACGCATAATCCAGATCGTTGCGCGGGTACACAAACGGCTGGCCAATCGAATATTTGTAGGCCCAGGCCGCAATTGTCGGCATTTTGGCAATCAGACGGTGCGAGGCGACCTCGCGCTGATGCTCGTCCGAAATGTCGGTGGAGTCGTGATAAAACGCTGACATCGCGCCCACAACACCAACCATGATCGCCATCGGATGCGCGTCACGGCGGAACCCACGGAAGAAATTGACCATCTGTTCGTGCAGCATGGTGTGATGGGTGATGTTGGCTTCAAATTTCTCAAGCTCGGCGGCGGTGGGCAGCTCGCCATAGAGCAACACGTAACACACTTCCAGATAATGCGACTTGCCGGCCAGCTGATCAATCGGATAGCCGCGATGCAACAACTCGCCCTTGCCGCCGTCGATGAAGGTGATCGTGCTGTCACAAGACGCTGTTGAGGTGAAACCCGGATCATAGGTGAACACCCCGGCCTGCGCGTAAAGCTTGCGGATATCAACAACATCGGGCCCGGCTGTGGGCGAGAAGATCGGCAGATCATAGCTGGCGCCGTCGATGCTCAGCGTGGCGGATTTTGGTGTGTCGGTCATGAATGTCCCCTTCCAGTACGGATGTTCGGGGCAAAATGTGGTGCGCCCCGGACGGTCAGCAGATGCGCACAGCGTGCCCATCCTCGTTGCTAGCCGCCGCAAGTTACCCCTTCGTGAACATCACGGAGAAATTGCAGCGTCATTTAGCCTGGCCAGGGCCTCGGTGCGCCCCAGTACAAGCATCATATCAAACACAGAAGGCGTTACCGCGCGTCCCGCAAGTGCAGCCCTCAAAGGACCAGCCAGCTTGCCGAACTTGGTGCCCTTCGCCTCAGCAAAGGCATTCAGGGCCGCTTCTAAATCGTCTCTGGTCCAGCTAGCATTTTGCAACTGCGGCGTCAATTCGCCCAGCATACCATCGGATACAGTATTCAGCGCTTTGGCGGCTTTCTCATCTGGTGCGATTGGACGAGAGGTCAGAATAAAGTGCGCTTTTTCAAGAAGTTCAGGGAAAGTTCGGGCGCGTTCTTTCAAACAATACATCGCCTTTTCCAACCCGTCAGCCTGATCTGACGTCAACGCGGTTTGGCCCGACGCCGCCAAAAAGGCCACAACTTCATGCCGCAACGCAGCGTCATCAGCTTGGGCAATGTGCTGACCCGACAGGTTTTCCAGCTTTTTCAGATCAAACCGAGCCGGGCTTTTGCCGATCCCGTCCAGATCGAACCAATCGCGGGCCTGATCGTCGGTGAAAAACTCGTCATCGCCGTGGCTCCAACCCAGCCGCGCCAAATAATTGCGCATGCCGGCAGCGGGAAAACCCATCGCCTGGTATTCCTGTGCGCCCAGAGCGCCGTGGCGTTTTGACAGTTTCTTACCGTCGGGGCCATGGATCAGCGGGATATGCGCCCAGACCGGCACGGGCCATTCCAT
>JBGCDD010000171.1:0-9156 GCA_045105075.1 Sedimentitalea sp.
GGCCGCCAAGATCGAAGCCTACTTTTGCCATCCTAACCGCCCGCGGCAGCGCGGCGGCAATGAAAACACCAACCGACATCTTAGGCCGTAAGTCCCCAAAGCCGTTGATATCTCGGGCGATAATCAAGCCAAGTTGAACGAGGGACCCATACAAATATCGCAATCCCAAACACCGGCGTAGAAATTTGAACCCTGTCTGGCAGCCACCCGGAAAAAAACAAAGGGCAATGTTGTTGTTTGCCATGACGTCTGCGAGTGAGCATCATGATCGACGCGGTGACACTGCTTGGTCCCGGCTTCGTGGATCGTGCGGTTGCATGTCAAGTTGGGACTTGTCAAAGCTCAGCTCGCGAAATGGAAGTTTAGATCTATATATTTGATTAGGCTTGGTTAATGGGTGCTCCTTCTTGTCGGAACTGCAAGTCGCGTCGAACCTTACGGACCGCGAACATAGCCTGTTCCGGTCGTAGTGTTACTCACAAAGTTCGAATCAATTGTCCTTCAAAAAGTTCGACGCCATCACTGGGAACGCCAAAACCGTCTTGTGGTTTGCTTTTTCGACCAGATATGAGCGTGAAAACTGTCTGGTGCAGTGAATGGCAACATTGAGACTGAGCCTGCCGTCTTGGGCGGGCGGCTCTGTAACCCATGCCGGATCCTGCGCAGCCACATTGTATGGCCCATCCAACGTGTTATCTAAAACGAATGATGGTTTGCCGCTGTTTTCCCAAGCATCATTGAGCAACTTGGTTTTTCGGGTTTCTTCACGGGCTGTGGTTTAATCGAGTCTTAACACGTGCATGGAACCCGCTGGGATGACCGCGAAGGCAAAGACGCATCGTCCAGACCGAAAATTGTGCGCTGTGCTTGGCCCCTTTCGCGTCATGCTGCGCATAACCCTGACGGGCAGTGCATAAAGGCGGACTGTGCCCGCTGAGCGGTGGTGTTTGGCATGGCATCACGCTTGATGCCCCGTGCTGTTATGACGAAGACTGCGGCGCACTTGTGCGCCAAAGTGCGCGGCACAGAAATTGATCGAACGCAGCGATTTTGCGCCTGTTTTGAGATTTTCCAATGGTCTGGTTTGGCCGTTTGGTCCGAGCGACGGCAAAGTCTGCGGGTTCAACCCGTTGCAAGGGTCTTTCAGCTATGTGTTGTATGATCTCATGGAACTGCCCAAAACTTCCGAGATCTACTGATGAGCCACGCGCCAAAGCTTCCCGATCCTGATGCGCCATACCCGGTTGTGTTGCCAGATGGCTCGATGCACAGGAAAACCGTATTCCTGAAGAACGTGATTGATCACGCGCGTATAGATATCGGCGCCTATACTTATGCCTCTGATTTCGCAGAGATTTCGGATTGGGCCGCGCACCTTGCGCCCTATTTGTTTGAACACAGCGCCGAGCGTCTGGTGATTGGAAAGTTCGGACAGATTGCGCATGGGGCGCGGTTCGTCACGGCGTCAGCAAATCACCCAATGGCTGGGATTTCGACCTTCCCGTTTTCGATTTTCGACCCCGAAACGATGGGCGATTATACGGATCTTGCGCTGCTCCAGGGTGATACTGTGGTCGGGCACGATGTCTGGATCGGTTATGGCGCAACGATTTTGCCGGGTGTTACGATCGGCAGTGGCGCGATCATCGGTGCGCGCACTGTCGTCAGCCGGGATGTCGCGCCTTACACGGTGGTGGCTGGCAATCCGGCGCGTGTTGTTCGCCAGCGATTTTCGCCCGACCAGGCCAGGGAACTGTGCGATCTGGCCTGGTGGGATTGGCCAGCGGCCCACATTGCGCAGCACCGCGATGCTATTGAGGCAGGCGACATAGATCACCTTTTTGCGCGACGGCCCTGACCTGTTTGTGCATCGCTTTCATCGGTGACGACGTCCAGTGCGGCCTCGAGGTCGAGGCGCAGGTTTTCGACCTCACTGGCATCCATCTTACGCGGCACGTCCATATCCCAACGCGCGCAAATCAGCACACCACGGGTAAAAGGCAGAGGCAGCATTGCGCGGTCCCATGTGGGCAGGCGGATCACGCGACGCGCCGAAAACGACAACACAAAGACCGGTTTGCCGGTGCTGCGGGCCCAGACCAACGGCACGGTCGAGGCGACACGCGCTGGCCCACGTGGCCCATCGACCGCGATCCCAAGGGTAAACCCGTCGCCGACCCGTCGCAAAACTTCGCGCGACAGGGCAACATGGCGTTTGTGGCTCGACATGGGGACCGTATCAAATCCGAAACGCGCCAGCACCTGACCCACCATGCGCCCGGCCCGCGCCGACGACGTCAGTGAGCAGAACTTTCCAAGACTGGTGTCGAACATGTAGGGTGCCATGATAAGACGTTGATGCCAGAGGGTAAAAATCACCGGCTCACCACTGCGCAACACGTCGTCCATGGCGTCAAAGCCGTGGCGTTCCCAGCGTGATGTGCGCACGGCAAAACGCAGATAGGCCGCGAAAAACCCTTCGACCGCGCGGTTGACCCGGGGGCTGTCTGCAATCCGTTTGCGCAAGCTCACACTGCGTCTCCTGTTGAACTGGCCGGGTTACACCCGAATTCCGGGGCTCAGACAAGGGCAGCTGCGCAGTTTACCCTTGCCCCTCACGCCGCGCTGGCTTAGACGAAAGTCCGGTCCTAGGGGTTTAGCTCAGTTGGTAGAGCATCGGTCTCCAAAACCGAGGGTCGTGGGTTCGAGTCCCTCAGCCCCTGCCAGGACCTTCCGTCAGTTTCGCGAACATTGCCAGCGCCAGTGCCACCCGCGCGGCGATCTGGTCTGCATCGGGTTCGGGCAGGGCACCGGTCACCCGGCGGATCTGTAAATCTCCGATCAGGCAGGTCAGAAACCAGTCACAGGCCTGTTCGGGTGTTTGTGCGCTGAATGCGCCCTCGTCCTTGGCGCGCTGCATCAGGGCGATTAACCGTGGCCGAACGCGGTCGCGCCCGCCTGCGGCCAAAGCTGCGCCCAAAGTGCCGGTTGGGTCGCTGGCTGCTGCGCGATTTAACAGGATCGCACGTTCACTCAGTAACATCCCAAGCAAAACCGGCGCGATCTGGTGCAGGCAATCTGTGGCGCAATGCCCTTTGGCCAAGGCCGCATCCAGCGTTTCGCTCACAAGGTCGGCGTTGCGTTCCACCAAGGCGGTGAACAGCGCGGTTTTGTCGCCGTACCAGCGATAGAGCGTTTCATTTGATGCTTTGGCGGCCTTGGCGATGGTTAACATTGACGCGCCGGCAAAGCCGCGTTCGCCCAGCACTGTGTAGGCGGCGGTCTCAATGCTGCGTTCGCGCGCCGCGCGTGCGGTGTCCTTCATGGCTCATCCTTGTTGCGTTAATCGTATAGATGTGTACGTATATGTAAAGACGTACACATCTATACGGAAAAGGATCTTGCCCTATGCCAATACTCCTCTTGTCCTCAGCTCTGACATCGCTGGTCTTCGCGGGCGCCATCTTTGGGTTCTTTTATGCCTGGGTGTGTTCGACCATGTGGGGGCTGGATGCCGCCGACCCGCGTGTCGCAATCGCTGCGATGCAGGCCATGAATGCTTCGGTGCGCAACGCCGTGTTCGCGCCTGCCTTCTTCGCCACACCGTTGGTTTTGCTGGGCACAGCGGCGGTGATGTTGTTCGCGCAGCGCCGCCGCAGCGCGCTGTTTTTTGCGGTTGCCGGCGGCGTCTACTTGGTAGGTGGTGCGGTTCTGACAATGGCGATCAACGTGCCGATGAATGAAGCGCTGGCCGGTGTTCAGGTGCCAGACGACATCGCCGCAGCGCACGCCATCTGGCAGGACTATTCCGGGCGCTGGCAGTTCTGGAACCAGGTCCGCACTGTGTTTTCGGGTGCAGCGTTGGTGTTGGCAGGCTATGCCACGCTGTACGTTGCACCCCCAACGTCGGGTTAAACGGCGCCAGAGTATTCGCCGCGAGCCGGATAGTTTTTGGAAATTGCGAAATCCAGCGCGCCCACCAGCTCGGAAAAATGCGGACGTACAAATGGCATGGTCTGGACCGAACCATAATACAGCGCTTGTTCCGGCGTGATCATGAAAAGGCCGGGTTCGGAAAACAAATCAGGTTCTTCGATCCCGATCGAGGTTTTTCCACGCCCGGCCGAGATGTAAAGCCCCCAGTCGCGCGCCGTGCTCAGGCTCAGATCATAGCCAAAGCGCAGGTTTTGAGACTCGATTTTGTCGGCCATCGCCTGGGTGCGCTCGTGCCCATCGGAACTGACGGCCAAAACGGTCACGCCGCGTTCCGCGAAATCGACAGCGCGGGCGTCAAATTCCTTGAGGTAGGTGGCGCAGATCGGGCAATGCAGGCCGCGGTAAAAGCAAATGACGATCCCGCGCTATGACGATTCGGCGCTGAGGTCAAAATTTCCATGTGCCAAAGTTGGCACTTTCAAATCCGGTGTGGTCTGGCGGGGCATCAGCATGTCGGTCTCTCCATATGACATAAAAGTCAGCGCCGATATACGCCCGACAGCCTGCGCCGAAACCCAAAACGCCAGCGCGCACGACAATATGATCGTTTGTAACAGCCACAGGTGGATCCAAGTGTTGCCTCAGTGGCCTTGAAATCGCCGTTCATGCCCGTTATGTGCCCCTCATCGTCAGCTGAAAGTTCCCGTTCTATGGCCACGCTCAACCCGATCAAATTCGTCAACGAAGTCCGCGCCGAAGTTTCCAAAGTGGTGTGGCCGACCCGGCGCGAGGTGTTTTTGACCACCGTCATGGTGTTCATCATGTCCGCATTGACGGCGGTGTTCTTTGCGCTGGTTGATCTAACAATCCGTTTCGGCCTGGAAGCAGTGCTTGGGATGTTCGGCTAGGGCACGCCTGCCCGGACAAAACGACGCCAAGACCCTTGAACAATGCACCGCCAAACGGTAACTGAGCCAAATCTCAGACCTAAGCCCGATGTAGATTCGTCTGGTTCAATGGTCTGGGTGCGGGCGGGTTAAACTGCTCAGATATCTGCATCAATTCAGCAGCCCGACACGGGCATGTTGGGAAAGACAAGGACAGCAAGCGTCATGGCGACACGGTGGTATTCGGTCAGCGTTCTTTCGAATTTCGAAAAGAAAATCGCAGAGCAAATCCGGACCTCGGTGGCCGAGCATGGGCTGGAAGCTGAAATTGACGAAGTGCTGGTGCCCACGGAAGAGGTGATCGAAGTGCGTCGCGGCAAGAAAGTCACGACGGAGCGACGTTTCATGCCCGGCTATGTGCTGGTGCATATGGAAATGTCCGATCAGGGCTATCACCTGATCAATTCGATCAATCGCGTTACGGGTTTTCTGGGGCCACAGGGGCGCCCGATGCCGATGCGTGATGCCGAAGTGAACGCGATTCTAAACCGGGTTCAAGAAGGCGAAGACGCGCCACGCACGCTTATCCACTTTGAGATCGGTGAGCGGGTCAAAGTCAACGATGGTCCGTTCGAGGATTTCGACGGCATGGTTGAAGAGGTCGATGAGGACAATCAGCGCCTGAAGGTGACCGTGTCGATTTTTGGCCGCGAAACTCCGGTCGAGCTGGAATTCACCCAGGTCAACAAACAGATATAGATTTGTCCAGAGGCCGCGCCGGCACACCTACGACGGTGATGCCCTGCGGTACGTCGCGCGTGACCACAGCATTCGCGCCCACAACAGCATCTGCACCAATCGAAACCGGCCCGGTGATGACCACGCCAGCACCCAGCTCGACGCGGTCGCCAATGGTTGGGCGCCCTCCGGTGTGATGGCGCGATCGCACGCCAAATGTTGTGTTCTGGCGGATCACCACGTCATCCCCGATGGCACGCGCCACCAGAATCATCCCTCCGAAATGTTCGATCTTGACGCGCCGGCCGACGACCACAGTGTAGGGCAAATAAATGCCGGCCGTGATCTGCAACAGTTTTTCGGCCATCAGATAGATCACGGTCAACGGAATGCGCAGCAGGCGCGGGCGCACCGCCATTCGCAGGTTGCCGAAGCGATGCCAGAACAGAGCCCAGAAACCTTGCGCCATAAGCTCGCTGTTATGAGTGACGAAATCTTCCCCTACGAGAGACCAGAATGTGATGTCAGGGGGATTTGTATTGCTACAGCCCGCGTTGATATCGTCGGTCTTGGGCACTTGCGCCACCAGATCCGCTTGGGCCTGACTGAGGGTTTGAACGTGTGACATATTGTTCATGTGCCTGTCCCGCGTCCGGTCAGCAACGGCCACAGCACAAACCGGGCGTGATCGCGCAAAAATCCGCTCGGTGCCGATGCTGGTTTGCGTCGCACGGCACACAGCGCTTTGTTCATTGCGGCCCCGGTCAGGCGCGCCATCGACATCGCCAAAGCCTTGGGACGCGAGGCTGTTTTTTGCAAAAACAGGCGTTCAGAATCGTACCAATAGCGCGGCTTTGCCGCAGCGATGCGCGCCCCGCTGCCCACTTGTGTCGCCGCGCCTTCCAGGTGGCTGACCCGCGCGTCCGGTGCGTACCAGCACAGCCAGCCGGCTTTGTTCAAGCGCCACATCAGCTCGACCTCTTCCTGATAAAGGAAAAAATCAGGATCGAAAAAACCAACCTCAACCAAAGCGTCCCAACGGAACATCACAGCGGCACCGGCCACCCAATCCACGGGGCCCTCGGGTGTCATTGGATCCAGCGGTTGCAGATGATTTGCAAACAAGCGCGAGATCGGTCCAAAAGCCAAAGGCCCTACAAAAGCATTGGTCAGCGACGGAAAGCGGAAGGCCGCAACAACCGGGCCGGTGCCGGGCTGGCTGATCCCGGCGCCGACGGCACCCACGGCGGCGCGGGTGTTCATGACAGCGACCAGTTTTGGGATCGTATCTGGCTCGACCTCAGCATCGGGGTTGAGCAAAAACACCGCATCGGGCGGCGCATCTGCCAGCCGATCCAGCACAACATTGTTACCGCGCCCAAAACCGTGATTGTCTGTTTCCGCATAAATGCTGACTTGCGCGCCCCAGTTTCTGTTTCTGAAAGCGGCATTCAAAATGGCAACATCGTCACCGGGCGAATCGTTATCCACAACGTGGATCGTAATCATCAGGTCGCTCTCGGGCGCATTCAAAACCGACTGAATGGCCGCAATGCTCAGCTCTGCGGTGCCATAGTTGACAACAATCACGGCCACTTGCCTGATCACATCTGATGTGGCCTGCACCATGCCACTTCCTCCGAAACACTCACTCATCACCCGGTCCTGTTAACCTTTTCGCTTCTCGCGACAAAGGGGAAAGACGCGTGCTGTCTGACCCTTGCCATGACATAGCTTGATCCGGATTAAAAAACTGGCTAGACGCGCAGAATATCTGATTTCGGGTTTTGCGACTCGGGTCAGATTCCAATGTGGGAGACCGCGCGGGCGCGCCCGAGCTGTCGGACCACATCAACATAACCGCCTGCCGACGCGTTGTGCAGGTGTTGAAACAGGAGATGGCCCATGGCCAAGAAACTCGTAGGCTCGATGAAGCTGCAAGTGCCTGCCGGACAGGCAAACCCGTCGCCCCCCGTGGGCCCTGCGCTGGGTCAGCGCGGCATCAACATCATGGAATTCTGTAAGGCGTTCAACGCCAAGACCGCAGATCTGGAGCCCGGTGCGCCGTGCCCGACCGTGATTTCCTATTATCAGGACAAGTCGTTCACGATGGACATCAAGACGCCGCCTGCGTCTTATTTCCTGAAAAAAGCGGCCAAGCTGAAGTCCGGTGCAAAAACACCAAGCCGCGAAGTTGTAGGCACCGTGTCCGTGGCTCAGGTCAAGGAAATCGCCGAGGCCAAAATGAAGGACCTCAACGCCAACGACATCGAAGGCGCAATGAAGATCATCCTGGGGTCGGCCCGGTCTATGGGCATTGAGGTGAAGTAAGATGGCAAAATACGGAAAACGCACCACAGCCGCGCGCGCCGCATTTGCGGGCAAGGACAACCTGAGCGTCGAAGACGCGGTCGCGCTGGTCAAAGGCAATGCAAAGGCCAAATTCGACGAAACCGTTGAACTGGCCGTGAACCTTGGGGTTGATCCCCGCCATGCGGACCAGATGGTGCGCGGCGTGATCGGGCTGCCCAATGGCACCGGAAAAACAGTTCGTGTCGCTGTGTTTGCACGTGGCCCCAAAGCCGAAGAAGCCCAGGCCGCAGGGGCTGACATTGTTGGCGCCGAAGATCTGATGGAAATCGTCCAAGGCGGCAAGATCGACTTTGACCGCTGCATCGCAACCCCCGACATGATGCCCGTCGTGGGCCGTCTGGGTAAGGTGCTTGGCCCGCGTAACCTGATGCCCAACCCAAAAGTTGGCACCGTGACCATGGACGTGGCCGCAGCCGTTGCCGCAGCCAAAGGTGGTGAAGTGCAGTTCAAGGTGGAAAAGGCCGGCGTCGTGCACGCAGGCGTTGGCAAAGCATCGTTTGATGAGGCCAAGCTGGTCGAAAACATCCGCGCCTTTGTCAGTGCGGTGTCCAAAGCCAAACCATCTGGGTCCAAAGGGGCCTATATGAAAAAGATCGCGCTGAGTTCGACCATGGGCCCGGGCGTGTCAGTCGCTGTCGAAGACGCGAACGTCGAATAAGAATTTGGCGGGGCAACCCGTCAAGTAGGCAGGGCCAATACGTTGGCCTTGCTTTCTGTCCGAGACGGAGGGTTCGGGGGTCACCTCGCATAATTCCTCCCTGAGATGGGAAACGGGATCATTCAAGCCTTCGGGCGGTCATGGCTCGGGACCCTGAATTGGACCCGAAACGAGAGGCAGAAGATCGCACTGAGCTCGACCATGAGCCCGGGCGTGACTGTTTCGGTTGATAACGCAGTCACCGAATAAAGAATTTGACAGGGCAACCTGTCAGATAGGCAAGGCCAGACGATCGGCCTTGCTTCTGTCCGAGACGGAGGGTTCGGGGGTCACCCCGAATAATTCCTTCCCGAGATGGGAAACGAGAAAATTCCAGCCTTCGGGCGGTTTTGGACTCGGGACCCTGAATTGGACCCGAAACGAGATGCATCAAGATCGCATCTCTTAACTGAGCCGGGTGGGGAAACCTGCCCAAATTTGGAGTGAAACTGTGGATAGAGCACAAAAAGAACAGTTGGTCGACGAACTCGGCCAGATCTTTGAAAGCTCTGGCGTCGTTGTGGT
>JBGCDD010000172.1:0-14984 GCA_045105075.1 Sedimentitalea sp.
TCGTGGATCAGGTGGTTGAGCAGGAAGCCTTTGGTGGCCTCGGGCGCTTTTTTGTCGAGCGCCCAGGCGCCTTTGCGTTTGCCGATGGCGTTCCAGGTCCAGACAGTGTTTTCGTTGAGCGCGGCCATCTCCATGACGGGGACTGTGATTTCGCCGTGTGGCGAGGTGACGGTGGCCCAGTCGCCATCGCTCAGCTTGTGTTCGCGCATCAGTTTTGTTGGCAAATACAGCGGGTTATGGCCATGGATTTGGCGCAACCACGCGTTTTGAGTGCCCCAGCTGTGATACATCGCCATCGGGCGTTGGGTGAGGGCGTTGATGGTGTAGCCTTCGTTGCCGTGCTGGTCGGTTTCGTACCAGATGGGGAGCGGGTCCATCGTCGCCTTGATGCGGTCGCGCAGGTGGTCGGGGGGCTGGCGGTCGCCGTGACCGATCGCGGCGAGTTGGAATTTGCGCATGGGTTCGACGTAGAGCTGGAACAGGTAGGGTTCGGGTTTGTCATAGAGGCCGGTTTCAACCGCCCAGTCCTGGTAGGCGGTGTTCCACGGTTTGTAATAGGCGGCGGCGTCGGGGATGTGTTTGACCCAGAAGCTGCCGTTTTCAATGTATTTTTCCAGCTGGTCGGCGTTGGACTCGCCGCGGCCGGTTCCTGCGGACCCGTCCTCGGCATCGCCCACCCGCCAACCCGCAAGCGGCCCGACACCGGGGCGGCGGATGTGGTTGGTGATGTAGTCGGCGTAGTCGGCGTATTTCTGCGAGCCATCGTCGTTGGTGAAGCCGGGCAGGTTGAGGCGCGCGCCGAGTTCGCAGAGCACCGATTGGAAGCCGCGCACGTCGCGATCGGGTTCGATCACAGGCCAGCGGATGGCGTCGGCGGCGGCGTCGGCTTCGCAGATCGGGCGGTCGAGCAGCGAGATGCAATCGTGGCGTTCGAGGTAGGTTGTGTCGGGCAGGACCAGATCGGCATAGGCCACCATTTCCGAGCTGTAGGCATCGGAATAGATAATGTTTGGAATGACATAGCTGCCGTCTTCGTTCTGGTCGGTCAGCATGTCGATGACACCTGTGGTGTTCATCGAGGAGTTCCAGGACATGTTGGCCATGTACATGAACAGGGTGTCGATCTTGTAGGGATCGCCGGCGTGGGCGTTGGAGATGACCATGTGCATCAGGCCGTGGGCGCTCATCGGGTTTTCCCAGGTGAAGGCTTTGTCGATGCGGGCGGGGGTGCCGTCGTCTTTCAGCGCCAGATCATCGGGGCCGTGCACGAAGCCGAGGTGGGGGCCGTCGAGCGGGGCGCCGGGCGTGACCTTGCAGTGGGGTTTGGGGTGCGCTGTGGCGGGTTTGGGATAGGGCGGTTTGAAGCGGAAGCCGCCGGGGACTTCGACGGTGCCAAGGAGGATTTGAAGCACATGCAGGGCGCGGCAGGTTTGGAAGCCATTGGCGTGGGCCGACACACCACGCATGGAGTGGAAGCTGACCGGGCGGCCTGTCATCGTGGGGTGGGTTTCGCCGCGGAAGTCGGTCCATTCCTGTTTGATTTCAAAGGCTTCTTCAAAGGCGACACGGGCGATTTCGCTGGCCATCGCGCGGATTTTGCCGGCCGGGATGCCGCAGCGGTCCGCCACGGCTTCGGGGGCGTATTGCTTGTCGAGATAGCGTTCGGCCATCATGTGGAAGACCGGTTTGTGGGTGATTCCGTCGATGTCGTGGGTGGCGGACAGGTCGGGGCGCACGCCGGGTTTGTCAAAGGCGGTGGGTTTGCCGGATTCGCGGTCGATGACCAGTGGTTTGCCGTCACCGTCGCGCAGGAACAGGCCGTGTTCGGGCGATTTGGGATCGGAGTTCACCAGCACCGGCGCGTTGGTGTAGCGGGCCAGATAATCGAGGTCGATCTTGCCGGCTTTCATCAGCTCGTGCACCATGGCGAGGATAAAAAGTCCGTCAGTTCCGGGGGTTATGCCGATCCAGTCATCTGCGACAGCGTTGTATCCGGTGCGGATCGGGTTGACGCCCACGACCCGTGCGCCGCGGGCTTTGATCTTGCCGATGCCCATTTTGATTGGGTTGGAATCGTGGTCTTCGGCGACGCCGAACAGCATGAACAGCTTGGTGTGGTCCCAGTCGGGTTGGCCGAATTCCCAGAACGCGCCGCCCATGGTGTAGATGCCTGCGGCGGCCATATTGACCGAGCAGAAGCCACCGTGGGCCGCGTAGTTGGGGGTGCCGAAATTCTGTGCCCAGAACGATGTGAACGACTGAGATTGGTCGCGGCCTGTGAAAAATGCAAGTTTTTCAGGATGTTGGGCGCGCACGGGGGCGAGTGTGTCGGTCGCGATGCTGAGCGCTTCTTCCCATGAGATTTCCTCGAACTCGCCCGAGCCGCGTGGTCCGACGCGTTTCAGCGGTGCGCGCAAACGGGAGGGGGCGTTGACCTGCATGATCCCGGCCGAGCCTTTGGCGCAGAGCACGCCTTTGTTGACCGGGTGGTCGCGGTTGCCTTCGATATAGGCGACTTTGCCATCCTTGAGGTGCACGTTGATGCCGCAGCGGCACGCGCACATGTAGCAGGTGGTTTTGCGCACTTCGTCCGATACTTTGGGGGACGTGTCCAGTTGGGGCTGTGTGGGGGCCATGTCTCACCTTGTTTGGTCGAAGTTATTGTAAATTTGTACAATTCGAGGGGTCGAAATGTACAGTTTTCCGTCAGCGTCCGGCCAGCGGCACGTAGTCGCGTGGTTCGGGGCCGTTATAGAGCGTCAGCGGGCGGATCAGAATGTTGCCGCGCTGTTGTTCGACACATTGCACGATCCAGCCGGGCATGCGTCCGATGGCGAAGATTGGCACATACAGATCCATCGGGATGCCGTGCAGCTGGTAGATCACGCCGGAGTAGAAATCGACGTTCACGTTGAGGCCGTGGCGGGCGTAGGGTTGCATCGCCTCGACCACCGCTTGCAGGATTTCGTACCATTCCGGGGCGCCCATTTCTTCGCCCAGTTGACGCACGCCTTCGCGCATATGGCGGGCGCGGGGGTCTTCTTTGCGGTAGACGCGGTGGCCAAAGCCGGTGACGGCCTCGCGGTTGCCACGCTTTTCTTTGACATAGGCGGCGGCTTTGTCGGGGGTGCCGATTTCGGTGACCATTTTCATCACGTCTTCGGCAGCGCCTCCGTGGGCCGGCCCGGCCAGGGTGGAGAGGGCTGTGACGATAGCGCCGTGCAGGTTGGCCTCGGTTCCGACAGTGACGCGGGCGGCGAAGGCCGAGGCGTTGGCCCCGTGCTCGGCGTGCAGGATGAAATCGACATCGGCCAGGTGGGCGGCCTCGGGCGAGGGTTTTTCGCCTTTTAGCATCCACAGCCAATTGGCGGCGTGGGACAGGTCGCGGTCGGCCATGATGGGCGCGCGCCCGTTGCGGATGGCTTCGTGGGCGGCGATGATCATCGGGACCTGGCTGGTCAGGCGGATGCCGTTGTCGATGAACGCCTCTTCGCCGACCTCGAGGCTGCCCGGTTCAAGGGCGGCCAGTGCCGAAGTCGCGGTGCGCAGCACGTCCATCGGGTGGCCGTCTTTGCACGAGCGGATGATGTCGTAGACGGCGTCGGGCAGGGTGCGCGCGGCTTTGAGTTTGGCGTCAAAATCGGCCAGTTGGTCCGGGGTGGGCAGTTCGGCGAAGATCAGCAGGTAGCAGACTTCCTCGAAGGTGGATTTGGTGGCCAGGTCGTGGATCGAATAGCCGCGATAAGACAGTGTGCCGGCAGAGCCGTCGATGTCGCTGACGCCGGAGCGTTCGAAATAGACACCTTTGAGGCCACGGTTGATCTTGACGGGTTCGCTCATTAGAGACTCCTGACATTTGGGTATTGGGGGGCATTTATGCCAGTTTTGGATGAGGTGTTTGCGCGGGCCAAAGGGCGTGGTGCGCGTGTGGTGTTCCCTGAGATAACCGATGCGCGTGTGGCTGAGGCTGTGGCGCGGTTGCGGGATGAGGATTTGTGCGTGCCGGTGGGTTTGCCGGAGGTGTCGGAGGCGCATGTGGCCGCTTTGGTGTCCGCGCGCGGTATGAAAGAGGGGATTGCGCGGCGGATGCTGGGCAAGCCGTTGTATCTGGCGGCGATCATGGTGGCGATGGGCGAGGCAGATGCGATGGTGGCCGGGGCCGACAGTGCCACCAAGCGGGTGATCGAGGCGGCGGGCATTGCCATTGGGCTGGCTGAGGGCGTGACGGTGCCGTCTTCGTTTTTCCTGATGCTGTTTCCGGACGGGCGTGAGATGGTGTTTGCCGATTGTGCGGTCAATGTGGACCCGGATGCGGCACAGCTTGAGAGCATAGCGCGCGCCTCGTCGGCCTCTTGTGAGGCGCTCCTCGGCGCGGCCCGCGTGGCGATGTTGTCCTTTTCGACAGGGACCTCGGGCGCGGGCGCATCGGTTGAGGTGGTGCGCGCAGTCGCAGAGGCGACCGGCTTTGTCGGGCCGGTGCAGGCGGACGCGGCTTTGAACGGCGCGATTGCGGCCAAGAAGGGGATGGGCGCGGGGGACGCCAACGTGTTGATCTTTCCGTCGCTGGATGCGGGCAACATCGCGTATAAGCTGTGCCAGGAATTGGGCGGCGCGCAGGCGTTGGGGCCGTTTTTGCAAGGCTTTCGGCGGCCGGTGTGCGATCTGAGCCGGGGGGCGAGCGTGGAGGATATCGTGGCGTCGACGGTGGTGACGCTGGCGATGGCGTGACGGCTCATGTGGCCTCCATCAGGGCGCGGGCGTCGAGCGCGATCATGCGTTCTTCCTGAGCCGGGACCATCCAGACCGCGACTTTGGACGAGCTGGCGTGGAGGCGGGTTTTGCGCGCGTGATTGGCGTCGATGTCCATGCGCACGCCGGCCCATTCCAGACCGCGCAGGATGCGGGCGCGCACGCCCACCGCGTTTTCGCCGATGCCGCCGGTGAAGGCGACCGCATCAAGGCCTTCCATCGCGGCAATCAGTGAACCGGCGTGGCGCAGCGACCAGTAGCAGAAGTGTTCGATGGCAAAGGCGCTGTCGGCGGAGGGGTCGACCATCAGGTTGCGCATGTCGGATTTGCCGCCCGACAGGCCGAGCAGGCCGCTTTCGTGATTGAGGATGGCTTTGGTGCGTTCCAGCCCGTTTTCCTCGACCAGACGCAGCACGGCGTTGGCGTCGATGCCGCCGGAGCGGGTGCCCATGGTCAGCCCGTCGAGCGGGGAATAGCCCATCGTCGTGGCAATGCTTTGGCCGTTTTTGATGCCGGCGAGCGAGGCGCCGTTGCCCAAGTGGAACGCCAGCAGGCGCGAGGGCAGTTTTTCGCCTGATACTTGTGGCAGGGTCATCACCAGCGAGGCGTAGGACAATCCGTGAAAGCCGTAGCGGCGGATGCCTTTGGTCTCCATCATCCGCGGGATCGCGTAGCGGGTGGCGACATCGGGGTTGGAGGCGTGAAACGAGGTGTCAAAGCTGGCAAATTGCGCCAGCGACGGGGCCAGTTCGCCCAGCGTTTCGATGGCCGAGAGGTTGTGCGGGTTGTGCAGCGGGGCCAGCGGCGTGCAGCTGGCGATTTCGGCCAGAACATC
Organism: Sedimentitalea sp.; assembly: GCA_045105075.1. Taxonomy (GTDB): domain Bacteria; phylum Pseudomonadota; class Alphaproteobacteria; order Rhodobacterales; family Rhodobacteraceae; genus JBGCDD01. The sequence goes on from JBGCDD010000172.1 coordinate 5,585, forward strand.
GGCGTTGATGCGCACGGGCGCGGTCAGTTTGCGCCCGCCATGGACCACGCGGTGGGCGGCGGCGGCGAGGCTGTCCACGCCGATGCCATTGTTTTTGAGCGCATCGAGCACCGCGCGCAATGCGGCACGGTGATCGATGAAGGGCGATTGTTTGACCTTTGCTCCCACGCGCAGCTGAGATGCACCGCCGATGCCTTCGGCGATGCCGCTGAGCTCTTCTGACATGTCGCCGTCAAAGACTGCGAACTTGATCGAAGAGGACCCGGCGTTCAGGACCAGGATGCGCGTTGGAGCGTCGCTCATTACGCGTTTTGCGGACGCATGTCGGCGGCGCTGATACCGGCCACGGCAACCGGGTTTTTCATCGCGTCGCGGCGGAACGGTTCGCCCAGTTCCTGGTTGATCATCGCTTCGATCAGAGTGGTTTTGCCATTCTTCATCTGGTCGATGATCGCCTGGTTCAGCATCTCGGTCAGCTCGTCCATGGTGCGCGCCTGCACGCCTTGCAGACCACAGGCCTGGGCGATGCCGGCATAGGACACATCGACGTCAAGCTCGGTGCCGACGAAGTTGTCTTTGTACCACAGGGTCGAGTTGCGCTTTTCGGCGCCCCACTGGTAGTTGCGGAACACGATCATGGTGATCGGTGGCCATTCCGAGCGCCCGATTGCAGTGAGTTCGTTCACCGCGATGCCGAATGCGCCGTCACCGGCAAAGCCGACAACCGGAACCGAGGGCTGGCCGATCTTGGCGCCCACGATGGCGGGCAGGCCATAGCCGCAGGGGCCAAACAGGCCAGGGGCCAGGTATTTGCGGCCCTCTTCGAACGATGGGTAGGCGTTGCCGATGGCGCAGTTGTTGCCGATGTCGGAGCTGATGATCGCCTCTTTGGGCAGCGCGGACTGGATGGCGCGCCAGGCCATGCGGGGGCTCATCCAATCGGGTTTGTCCTTGCGGGCGCGGTCATTCCAGGTTGTGCCGGGATCGTCGTCCTCATGGTCCATCGAGGACAGCTGCTGCGCCCAGGTGGATTTGGCGGTCGAAATGCGCGCCTGACGGTCGGCGCGGCCTTCGTCACCGGCGCTGTCGGACAGTTTCGCAAGGATGCCTTCGGCGACTTTTTTGGCGTCACCAACGATGCCCACGGTGACCTTTTTGGTCAGCCCGATGCGGTCGGGGTTGATGTCAACCTGGATGATCTTGGCGTCTGCGGGCCAGTATTCCATGCCGTAGCCGGGAAGCGTCGAGAACGGGTTGAGACGGGTGCCAAGGCACAGCACGACGTCGGCGGATTTGATCAGCTCCATGCCAGCCTTGGAGCCGTTGTAGCCCAAGGGGCCGGCAAACAGCGGGTGGCTGCCGGGGAAGGCGTCGTTGTGCTGATAGCCGACGCAGACCGGAGCGGTCAGGCGTTCGGCCAGCGCGGCAGAGGCCGGGATCCCGTTTGACAGCACCACGCCGGCGCCGTTCAGGATGACGGGGTTCTTGGCGCTGCTCAGCAGATCAGCGGCGGCCTGGATCGAGTTTTCGCCACCGGGGGAGGATTCAAATTCGATCGGGACGGGGATTTCGATGTCGACCACTTGGGTCCAGAAGTCGCGCGGCAGGTTGATCTGGGCCGGACCGGACAGGCGCTTGGCTTTGGCGATCACGCGGGTCAGCACTTCGGCAACGCGGGACGGGTCGCGGACCTCTTCCTGATAGGCGACCATGTCTTCGAACAGTTTCATCTGCTCGACTTCCTGAAAACCGCCCTGACCGATGGTCTTGTTGGCGGCTTGTGGGGTCACCAGCAACAGCGGCGTGTGGTTCCAGTAGGCGGTTTTGACGGCGGTGACGAAATTGGTGATGCCGGGGCCGTTCTGGGCGATCATCATCGACATTTCGCCGGTGACGCGGGTGTAGCCATCAGACATCATGCCGGCGCTGCCTTCGTGGGCGCAATCCCAGAACGTGATGCCCGCCACCGGGAACAGATCGGAAATCGGCATCATGGCCGAACCAATGATTCCAAAGGCGTGTTGAATGCCGTGACGCTGTAGCGTTTTGACAAAGGCTTCTTCGGTGGTCATCTTCATGTCTAAGCTCTCCCCGGGGAACACGAAATGGATCGACGGCTGTCGATGCTCTGGATCGGTTTAGGCTGGTCTGGTATTAAGCACTAGGGCCAACTTGTCGCAGAATTTATGTCCAGTTTGAGACTGGCGGTCTCATTAATTGGGCAATTCGTCGAACGCCGTCTGCGATCCGGGTTTCCGGGATAGAAGAATAGCCGAGTCGGTAGTGGTTTGTGGGCCGCTCTGGGCTGGCAAAGAACGCGGCCCCCGGTTCAATCAGCACGCTTTGGCTGCGCAGGGCTTGCGCGATTTGGTTGGTGTCGACATGGGGCTCGGCGCGCATCCACAGGGACGAGCCACCATAAACGCCGTGCCCGGCAATGGTCAGATCGTGATCTGTGACCGCCTGTTCCAGCGTTTTGCGCCGCCCGTGCAGCACCTTTGACATGCGCCGGATCTGGGCGTCGTAATGGCCCAGCGACAGGAAATAGGCGGCGGTGCGCTGGATGTGGCCCGGCGGGTGGCGCAGAACCGAGGCGCGCAGGGCGCGGGCTTCGCGCACAAAGCGTTCCGATCCGACGATATAACCCAGCCGCAGGCCCGGACACAGCGATTTGGAGAAGCTGCCGATGTAGATCACCCGTCCGTCTTGATCGAGCGATTTCAGGGCGGGCGAGGGGGCGGCGAGGAACGACATTTCGAACTCGTAGTCATCCTCGACAATCAGCGCATCGATTTCGGCGGCGCGCGCAATCAGCGCCTGGCGGCGGGCCAGCGGCATGGTCGCGGTGGTCGGGCTTTGATGGCTGGGGGTGGTGAAAATCACATGGGTGTCGGCGGGAATCGTTTCGGGGGGCAGGCCGTCCTTGTCGACCGCCAGCGGGGTCAGTTGGCAATTGGCGTGGGTCAGCAGATCGCGCAGCGCGTGATAGCAAGGGTCTTCGATGGCGGCTTTGCGGCGCCGGTTCAGCAGGATCTGGGCGCTGAGCCACAGCGCGTTTTGCGCGCCCATGGTGATCAGGATTTCTTCGGGCCGCGCAGTGATGCCGCGCCGGGGCAAGGTGTGGCGGGCGATGAATTCAACCAGCAGCGGGTCGTCCTGATCGTAGTAATCTGCCGTCAGCGAGGTGAAGTCCTTGTGCCCCAGCGCGCGCATCGCACAAAGCCGCCAGTTGGCGTGGTCAAACAGGTTTGGATCGGCCTGCCCATAGATGAACGGATAGCGATAGCTGTGCCAATCGGCGGGTTTGCGGGGCGTGTCGCCGCCAATATAGCTGCGCGAAATCGCCTGAGACCAGTCGACCCGGTCTTCGGTTTTGCGCGCGGGCGTATAGGTCGGCGGCACCGGCGCGTTTTCGGACACGTAGTATCCCGAGCGCCCGCGCGATGTCAGATAGTCATTGGCCAGCAACTCGGTATAGGCCAGCGTCACGGTGATCCGGCTGATGCCCAGATGGCTGGCCAGTTTGCGCGACGAGGGCAGTTTTTCGCCACGGTGAAAGCGCCCCGACAGAATCCCTTCGGCGATCATCTGCTGGATCTGGGCCTGCAGCGTGCCTTGGGCGTCGGGGGCCAGAAAGAAGGTTTCAACAGAGATCGCCATTGCGCCACGATAGGGTGGACTTACTCCAAGCGCAATCTGGACTTAGCGTTGCGGGACCCGTTCAAAACTGGGCATGCCGTCGGGTATGATGTGGAACGGTTGCTGATCGACGGTGTAGATCGCGATTTTGGGAGCGGTGAAGACAGACGGGTCATCCAACGTGCCGACTTTGAGGATCGCCATGCCCGGCTGGGTCGGCGTTTGGGTCAGGACATGCGTGCCGCATTCGGCGCAGAAATCGCGGGTGACCGGCGCGTCAAGATCAGTGCGGGTGAACTGCTTTGGCGTGCCTGCGGTATAGGTGAAGCCGGCCATCGGCAGGATCATGAAGTAATTGACGCCGCCGCCCGAGAAATACTGGCATTCGCGGCAATGGCATTGCGCTTTCAGCACCGGATCGCCGCTGCTGGTGTAGGTGAGGGCGCCGCAATAGCAGCTTCCGCTGAGGTCCATGATCTGTCCTTTCGATATGTCGCGCCAGCCTAAATGATTTTTGCGGGCGCGTCTTGGGGGTTGCAATTGGCAGATAAAACTATAAAACTGGTTATATGGAATCAAATCAAGATATGCATTGGGAGACCGCCGCCACCGGATTTGCGGCGATGGGATCAGAGGCGCGGTTGCAGGTGCTGCGGGTGCTGGTGCGCGCCGGGCAGGCCGGGCTGACGGTCGGCGATATTCAAAAGCGCACTGGACTGGCGCCTTCGACTTTGGCGCATCACTTGCGGTTTTTGGCGGCTGGCGGCGTGGTTGAACAAACCCGCGACGGGCGTTCTGTGATCAACCGGGCCGATTTTCGCGCTTTGACGGCGCTGGCTCATTTTATTTTAAGCGAATGCTGCGCAGATGAAGACGAAACGTCGTGCAGCGCTGGGAAAGAGGCAGACCATGGCTGAGACAAGTATGATCAAACCGCCGCGCGCGGATGTGATGAGCTGGCTGAAAACGCCCTGGACGATCAGCGCGGCGCTGCTGTTGGCGGTGGCGGTGCTGGATGGTGGGAATTTTCAGACGATTTTGACCTTTGCGGTGCGCGCCTTGGCCAGCACCGCGCCTTACATTCTGTTTGCGGTGCTGTTGTTGTCGTATCTCAAAGCGACCGGGGCCGAGGTTTTGGTGGCCAAAGCGTTTCAGGGGCGCGAGACGCGGATGATCTTTCTGGCGGCGTTGTTTGGCGGGCTGGCGCCGTTTTGTTCCTGCGAGGTGATCCCGTTTATTGCCGGGTTGCTGGCGCTGGGTGCGCCGTTGTCGGCGGTGATGGCGTTTTGGCTGAGCTCGCCGTTGATTGACCCGCCGACCTTGCTGATCACGGCGGGCGCGCTGGGCTGGCCGTTTGCCATTGCCAAGGCGGTTGCGGCGGTGGCTTTGGGTCTGTTTGGCGGTTTTGCCGTGCGGGCGTTGATGGCGCGTGGTGCGTTTGCGCAACCCTTGCGGATTGTTCAGACCACCAGCTGTTGCGGGGCGCCCAAGCCTGCGGGCCCTCCGGTCTGGCAATTCTGGGGTGATGCGGACCGGCGGGTTGAGTTCCGTTCGCAGTTCATCACCAACGGGTTGTTTTTGCTGAAATGGCTGGCGCTGGCCTATGTGCTTGAAGCGCTGCTGGTCAGCTATATTCCCGCCGATCTGATTGCCCGCGTGGTGGGCGGCGAAGGTGTGGTGCCGATTGCGATTGCAGCTGTGGTGGGCATGCCGGCGTACCTGAACTCCTATGTCGCGCCGCCCCTGCTGGCCGGTCTGATGGAGCAGGGCATGAGCGCGGGGGCGGCGATGTCGTTCATGATTGCGGGCGCCGTCAGCTCGATCCCGGCGATGGCGGCGGTCTGGTCATTGGTCAAACCGCGCGTCTTTGCGATGTATCTGGGCCTTGGCGTCAGCGGCGCGATCGCGTCAGGTGTGGTGTTTCAGTTGGTCTGAGCGCAGGCGGCAAGCGGGTGCAGCGCATAGAAGTATGCGCCCGTTTCCACAAAGAGACGGCGTTCCAGGCAGGTTGTGTCAGTGACGCCGACCAGAGCGGATTGACCCCGGGTGCGGACCCGCGTGGTGGTCCCATCGGGCAACCGGGCATCCACGACCCAGTATTGATGCAGGTTGGCGACGCCCGGAACGACGCCCAATACATCTGCGCGCAGCATGTCGACGTGGCGCGTCTTGGGCACCTCGAAGCGCAGGAAAAACAGCGCGGTGAGGGTGAGGCACAGTGGCGAAAACACAATCAGAAACGAAAAGCGGTGGACGAAGATGTAGATGGCCAACGCGTGCCGTTCGCCAAAAATCCGGGCGAGGGTTTTGGCTATTTTCGGGTTTGGGGTCCACGCCATATCATTGATGTGGGGTGCGACTTGCGCGCTGGCAAGGGTCAGCCGGCGCAGCGATGGGGCAGGCGCAACCGATAGGCCAAGGCTCCGCTGTCGATGTAGCGGCGGGTTTCCACGCAGGCGGTGTCGGAGATGCTGGCGGTGATCGGGCCTTCGGTTTCGGTCAGCCGGTGCAGGTTGCCATCGGGCAGTTCTATGTCGAAAATCAAGCCGATGTTGGGGTCATTGTTCAGCGGCGACGTGCGCACAACGGGCATGGTGTCATAGCTGACATGTTCAAAGCGTTCCGGCGATGACAGGGTCAGCAGCATCACCAATCCGGCGGCGAAAACCACGCCAAAGGCGATGCCGATCCCCCATTTTTGCAGGAACGCATAGACCGTCACACCGTGGTGCGGCCCAAAGACTTTGGCAAGAACATCTAGCATCATGAGGGCGAGGTAATGCGCCGGGGCCTTGGGCGCAAGTCAGGCGCGCGGTTTTTCCAGCTGCCAGTCCAGATGGGCGCGCACGGTGGGCCAGTCGTGCAGCGTGATGGAATAGACGGCGGTGTCGCGCAGGGTGCCGTTTTCAAGGATCATATGGGCGCGCAGAATGCCATCAAGTTGCGCGCCGAGCCGTTCGATGGCGCGCCGGCTTTGGGTGTTCATCCGGTGGGTGCGAAATTCCACGGCGTTGCACGCGAGCGTGTCAAAGGCGTGGGCCAGCAGCATGCGTTTGCAGCTGGTGTTGAGCGGCGTGCGCTGCACCGATGGCGCGTACCAGGTCGAGCCGATTTCGACCCGGCGGTTGGTGGCATCGACGTTCATATAGGTGGTCATGCCGACCGGCGTTTGGTCAGCGTTCAGCACGGTGAACGGCAGCATTGCGCCCTGATCGAGCAGGGCGACACGGCGGGTGATCTCGGCCTTCATATCGTCGGATGCGGGCACGGTGGTGTACCAAAGCTTGTGCATCTGCCCGGACGCGCTGGCCTTGGACAATGCGGGCGCGTGGTCTTGCGACAGCGGCACGAGGCTGGCGTGCGGGGACGTCAACGAGACGGGCTTGAGCCACATTTTACGTGCTTTCTGAGCGGGCGGGGCTGGTGTGCCCCGCCGTTGAGGTTAGCCAAAGACGCGGGTCAGCGCGCCGTCGACGGCATCGGTGATATGGTCGATGTCGTCTTTGGTGGCGATCAGCGCAGGCGAGAAACACAGCGTGTTGTTCTTGCCCGGAAGCGAGCGGTTGGTGACGCCGATGATCACGCCCTGCGCCATACAATCGGCCACAACAGCGCCTGCCAGTTTTTCGTCGACTGGCGCGCGGCTGTCGCGGTCGGCCACAAGTTCAGCCCCGAGGAACAGACCTTTGCCGCGGACCTGGCCGATGACCGCGTGCTTGTCCATCAGCGCGCTCAGGTTGTCGAGCATATGCGCGCCCATGGCTGTGGTGTTGTCGAGCAGGTTTTCGTCTTCGATGATGCGCATGTTTTCCAACGCCGCCGCCGGGCCAGCCGTGCAGCCGCCAAAGGTCGAAATGTCGCGGAAGTAGTTCATCGGATCGCTGGCATTGTCTTTGAATTTGTCAAAGACGGCCTCGGTGGTGACGAGGCAAGCGATGGCGGCGTAGCCCGAGGCGACGCCTTTGGCCATGGTCACCATGTCGGGTTTGACGCCGTATTGCTGATAGCCGAACCACGACCCGGTGCGGCCCACGCCGCAGACGACCTCGTCGATGTGCAGCAGGATATCGTATTTGGTGCAGATTTCCTGAACGCGCTGCCAGTAGCCTTCGGGCGGGGTGATGACGCCGCCGCCAGCAGTGACGGGTTCCAGGCACAGACCGCCAACGGTGTCGGGGCCCTCGGCCAGGATGACTTTTTCGATCTGATCGGCGGCCCAGACGCCATAGTTTTCAACTGGCGCGCCGTCCTGTTCAAAAGCGCGGTATTCCAGGCAGTGGGGCACGCGCACGAAACCGGGGGTGAAGGGGCCGTACTGGGCGTTGCGCTCGTCCTGGCCACCAGCCGACAGGGCCGTGATGGTGGTGCCGTGATAGTCGCGGTCGCGGTAGAGCACCTTGTGCTTTTTGCCGCCGTATTTGGCGTGGGCGATCTGGCGGATCATCTTGAAGGCTTTTTCGTTCGCCTCGGATCCGGAGTTGCAATAGTAAACGCGGCTCATGCCCGGCATTTTGGAGATCAGCTTTTCGGAAAACAAAGCGCCGGGGATCGAGCCGGCGGAACCTGCGAAATAGTTCAGTTTGATCAGCTGGTCGCGCACGGCGTTGGCGATGCTTTCGCGGCCATAGCCAACATTGACAGTCCAGACGCCGCCAGAGACCGCATCGAGGTGCTCTTTGCCCTTTTGATCCCAGACCTTCATGCCTTTGCCTTCGACAATGATGCGCGGGTCGGTGGTTTCATAGGGTTTGTGTTGGCTCAGGTGGTGCCAGATATGGGCCTTGTCGGCCTCGACCACGTGGGAAATGTCGTTTTCGGTAAAGGTGCCGTCCATGTGTTCTCTCCTCGTGGGGCGCGTGGCCGTGACTGATGCACTTCACAGGGAATTGGGTTGTGGGATTAGGGCCAGATGATCGCAATGTTTAGGGCCAGCTTTTGCACTGATCCAGAGTTTCGTCCTTTGGGCTTTGAAAATCTTCTGTTTATCGAATGGCTAACGGGTTGGTTTGGCGAAAAAACGCAGTCTCCTTTGGCTCAGGTGATCGAATTGGTGTGCCTGAAAAAGTGGCGTTGGGGATCGGGAGAGAGGTGTGGTGCGCGCGCCGCCGACCTGCGGTTTTTGAGCGATGACCGCCTGTTCGCTTTTTTGGCGTTGATGACAGCATTCTCAAGACGACAAAAAGCGCGCAGGTCCGTGACATTTGAACGCGATCTGTACGTGGTTAATTCGTTTTGCTTTGCTGTTGCGATCTGGCCGTGCGCAATTCTGTGGTTGATTTTAACACATAATTATCACGCCGCAGCACAAAAACTGCGACGGCTACCGCCGAGATTGAGTCGCAACTTGGGCGCAAACTCGATTAGGGTCATGTCATGTGCCCTGTTTTGTATCCGGACTGGATTGTGAAAAAGCCGTGTGACCCCAAGATATAGAAGGTCAAAATACTGGAATTGCCGGACCCGCGCAGGGCTGAACACCCGGCTGAGCACGATTTTGGGCCTTTGTGCAAAGCCCATCCCGACCTCGCGGCGTTGCAAAATGCCTGCGATCCGACCAAGCGCCATCACCCTGGCATTGGCAATATGGTGAAGACTGAAAACGACGAAGAAGGAGGAAATCAATGACGAATGTAGTAATAGCGTCTGCGTGTCGGACGGGGGTTGGTAGTTTTGGGGGTTCGTTTTCTGGGACGCCTGCGCATGATTTGGGGTCTGCGGTTTTGTCTGGCGTTGTTGCACGCGCTGGGGTTGAGCCTGGTGA
>JBGCDD010000173.1:0-10051 GCA_045105075.1 Sedimentitalea sp.
CCAATCATCTGGCTCAACCGCACATACATCTCACCCGGGACAGCCTGTTTGATCGCCGTGATATTGGGCAATTCAGCAATGCGAGCGCTGTCATCGGGTTGCATCAGATAGCCACTGTCAGGGTGGCTCCACATGGCTATACCGATGCCCAGCTGATCGCAGAACCGTTTGTAATATTGATACAAACCCTCGCTGCGATCGTGATCGAAACTCAGGACCGGCGCTTTGTATTTGCGCCAGCAGGTCGCAATGTTGGATTTAAACCAATCCGAAGTTATCAAAATTGATATCAAGATTAGCTATATCAAGCGGCATTCAATTCGCGATAAGTTATCTTTGGAGCCAGGGGAAACCGGCTTCAAACGCAACAGGTGCCGCCGATGATCGCAAAACAGTCCCGTATCGTTGAGCGCGCGTTGACGCGGCTGAAACTGCGTCAATTGCGATTGCTCGTTGCGGTTGGACAGCAAGGCAACATTCAAAACGCAGCGCGCGACCTGGGCATCTCGCAACCTGCAGCGACAAAAATGATCCAGGATCTGGAGCTGGATTTCGAAGTCAAACTGTTCAGCCGCACCAATCGGGGTGCCGTTCCGACGATCTTTGGCGAGACATTGATCAGGCACGGCAAATTGATCTTTGCGCAGGTTTCGAACGCCGCCCAGGACCTGGACGATCTGAACGAAGGGAATTCGGGCCGGGTGGTTATCGGCACTCTGCTCGCCGCATCGACCGGCATATTGCCAGAAGCGATTGACCATCTTTTGGCAGAACGTCCCAAGGTCGCCATCAAGATTACGGAAGGCACCAACGAGGTGTTGATGCCTGCGTTACTGTCGGGAGAAATTGATCTGGTTGTCGGGCGGTTGCCCGCGCATCGTTTCCGCAACAAGGTCACCCAAGAGACGCTATTTGATGACCGTATCCAGGCTGTTGTCGGACCACACCACCCTCTGGCCGCCAAAAGGTGCCTGACCTTTGACGATACAAAACCATTTGGCTGGATTTTGCCGCCGCTCGAGACAACACTGCGCCGTCAGCTTGATCACTTTTTCATCAATCAGGATCAGTACAGTCCGCCGCTTTTCATTGAATCCGTGTCCTATCTTGCCAACCGGGCTTTGCTGCAATCGCGCGATTTGATCGGCTTGATGCCCGCGCAGGTGGCCGCGCATGATGTTCACAACGGTCACTTGTGCGGTCTGGATTGGTCGGTTCCGTTTGGGCGCGGACCCGTCGGCATTTCCTACAGATCCGACGCCACCCTTTCACCGGCGGGTCAGGCGCTGCGGTGCGCATTGCTCAAAGCCGCAGAAACCAGATAGCAGACAGGTATTCGCCAAAGTGATAGCAGTATTCCGCTTATTCACTTGATGCAGGTAACAGTATCAAATGTTCTGCTCGAAGCAGGCTCAACAAGGACGGTGCCGGATGTATCCCGAATTAAAGCTCTTTATTGATGGCAAATGGCGCACAACATCGCAGGACATGCCAGTCATTGATCCCGCAACAGAGCAGGAATTGGGGCGTTTGCCCCGCGCCAGCCTGGCCGATCTGGATGACGCCCTCGCCGCTGCCGAAACCGGTCTGAAGATATGGCGCGCGACATCCCCGCGCGAACGGTCCGACACCATCCTGCGTGCTGCACGGCTGATGCGCGAACGCCAGGAAGAGATCGCGCACTCCATCACGCTGGAGCACGGCAAACCGCTGCCACAGGCGCGTCTTGAAGTCATTCGCGGGGCCGAATTTTTTGAATGGGACGCGGGCGAGGCCATGCGGGCCTATGGGCGGATCATTCCTGCGGCGCAGGGCCACAAGTTTGCGGTGCATCATCACCCGATTGGCGTCGTGGCCGCGTTCTCGCCGTGGAACTTTCCGATGAGCCAGCCCGCACGGAAGATCGCGGGCGCGCTGGCCTCTGGCTGTTCTATCATCCTCAAGGCCGCCGAAGAGACCCCGGCCGGTGCCATCCATATTGCGCGTGCTTTTCAGGATGCGGGCCTGCCACCGGGTGTTCTGAATCTGGTGTTTGGTGAGCCATCGGAGATTTCGGGGCATCTCATTCCCCAAGATCCCGTCAAGTTGGTTGCCTTCACTGGATCAACCTCGGTTGGGCGGCACCTGACGACCCTGGCGTCACAGCATATGACCTCTGTGTTGATGGAATTGGGCGGGCATGCGCCGGTGATCGTGTGCGAAGATACCGATGTGCAGGCCGCTGCTGTGTCCGGTGCCATCCGCAAGATGCGCAACGCCGGTCAGGTCTGCACATCGCCCACACGTTTCTTTGTACACGAGAGCATTTTTGACGATTTCACGGATACCTTCGTTGCCCGCGCGGCGCAGACCGTCGTTGGCAACGGAATGAAGGCTGGCGTGGAAATGGGCCCTCTTGCCAATGATCGCCGTGCACCCGCCCTGAGCGCGCTCGTCGAAGATGCCCGTGACGCAGGTGCCACTATCGCCACCGGCGGGGGCCGCCACGGCGACCGGGGGTATTTCTTTCAGCCAACCGTGCTTGTGAACGTGCCGGACAGCGCAAAAATCATGCAAGAAGAGCCCTTTGGCCCAATCGCTGTTATCAATCCTGTGGCTTCACTCGACGAGGCCATCGCGGCAGCAAACTCGGTTCCTTATGGATTGGCAGGCTATGCCTTTACCAACCGCGCCGACTATATTGACCGCATGATAGACACCGTTGAGGTCGGCAACCTGTCGGTCAACACGTTGGAAGCCTCTATGCCGGAAACGCCTTTTGGTGGGGTCAAATCCAGCGGGTATGGTCGCGAAGGTGGCTCAGAAGGGTTGGACAATTACCTGACCATCAAACACGTGTGGCATTCGCGCGACATAACCTAGCGGTTTCGCTGGCTTTAGGGCGCGCCCAAAGGTTTGGCTTACCAGGTGGTGTGGCCTCGCGCCTTGCCCGGAGGGCGCCGCGCGTCACCCATCCGTTTCGGCCACGCACTGACGATCACACGAACCCCAAGCATTGGCCTGGCCTCTATGACAACAGGAAATCATCAGCTTGCAGATCCGACAGGGCGTGAGCCGTGAGGTAATCGTCCAGCCTGATCGAAGCCCCGCCGCCCAATGCAATCACCGCATCATTGCCCGAGACCGACACCGCGATATCACCAAAAGCCAGCGAAAACGCGCTGAGGTCGATCAGATCGTCTGTTGCGGATCCGGTATCAGCAAAATCCAAAATGATGTCTTCACCGGGTGTGCCACCAGGACCAAAGACCAGCACATCCGCGCCCGCACCGCCGATATAGGTGTCGCGCCCATTTCCTCCGACCAATCGATCGTTGCCACCTCCACCGTTCAAAGTGTCATGGCCACCGCTGCCGATCAGCACATCGTCGCCTTGGCGCCCTTGCAGCACGTCGTCGCCCTGCCGCCCGGTCAGAATGTTGTCGCCGTTGGTGGCGCGCAGCACATCATCAAACCCGGATCCGATCACGTTTTCGATGGATTTATACGTGTCGCCAGCAGCCTCGCCCTGATTGCTGGCCGCCTTGTTCGGATCAACATGCACCGGACCCGCAGCATCGGCGTAAGACACGGTGTCACTGCCGCCACCGCCCGAGAACTGATCGCCACCTGTGCCACCAATCAGAAGATCATCGCCGTCGCGCCCAAGCAGAATGTCGTTACCGCCACGCCCAATCAACGTGTCACTGCCCGCGCGCCCATCGATCAGATCATCGCGGATACCGCCGGTCAACGTGTCGTCACTGGCACTGCCGGTGATCTCGCGCCCGGTGCCGGTGACATCAAAGCTAAGCGTGGCAGTTGTGCTCAGACCAAGTTGATCCGCGACCTGATAGGTGAATGTATCGGTGCCACTTTCGCCAGTGAACAGAGCCAGATCCGGGTCGTCCGCCACATAACGATAGGTGCCGTCAGCTGCCACGCTCAGCACTCCGAAAGTGCCGCGCAAATCGGTGTCAAACGCGGTGATATCACCACCCAAAACCACGCCCACAGCATCACCAGAATCGATATCCGAGATCAGCGGCGCAAAGCTGCCGGTGATCTGCTGGCCATCTGTCACCAACCGAACCGCGTTTTGCGCAATTGGCGCGTCGTTGGCGCCAGTGATCGTCACAAAAACCTGACCAGCCCCGGAACTGGCCAGCGTGGTGACACCCGCCGCGTCAGTGACATCAAACAACACCCGCGCCGTCGCAGTTTGCCCGTCGCCAAGTGCGTTCAGCGCGTCATTGGACACAATTCGGAAAGTGGTGTCGTCGATGCGGGTCACATCCAAATCGCCAATCACCCGGTTGATGCTGAACGTCAGCGCAGTGTCGGTGGCGTCCGGATCAAAGCCCAGCGATGACACATCCAGATCGAGGGGCGCGTCTTCGGTGGTGCCAACGCGGATGCGCCCGGTCGTGCCCGGCGCCTGGTTTGATCCATTGATCGTGATCTCGACGGTGTCGGTGGCGCTGCCATCTGCTGCCGCCACGCCGTAGGACACAACGCGGCTTTCGCCGACCTGCAGGCCCAGAACTGCGGTGGGGTCGGCCTGAAACGTCCAGGTTCCCTCGCTATCCAGGCGAAACGTGCCGTCTTCGGTTGTGGTGGTTTTGGCCTCAAATGTTTCAAATCGCTGACCATCGCCGCGCAAAAGCGAAACCTCACCGGTCAGTTCCGCGCGCCGGTCGCGCATTTTGGCGCTGAGGTCGCCATCGATGACAGGCGCGGTTATCTGATCGGTGTCCAGCCCATCGACGCGGATCGACACCGACGCCGTGTCACTTGCCCCGAAACCATCCGTGATTTCATAGTCGATGGTTTCGGTGGCAATCTCGCCGCTGGCCAGCGCGTCAAAGGCGCCGTTGGGATCATAATGCAGCCGTCCGTCCGCCAAAAGCGTCACCAGCGCGCCCGAGTCCAGAACGATCTGCGCGTTCACCACCGCGTCGCGACCATCCAGCTGCGTGATCGAGAACGTATCATTGGTATCGGCGTCGCTGTCATTGGCCAGCAGGCTGGCGGTGATGAAGTCAAACGCTTCGGTGCCGACAAAACCCGCCCCAGCGTCATCTTCGGCCACAGGCCCATCGTTGACCCCGGTGATGGTGATCGTGACATCCGCATTCTGGGTGGCGCCACGGCTGTCACGGATGTGATAGCTGAACGTGTCGGTTGCCGTTTCGCCCTCGCTAAGCCCCTGAAACTGCTCATCTTGCCCGTAGACCAGCACGCCATTGCGATCGAGCCCGACCACCCCGCCAGAGGGCAGATCAACCCCACCATCCAAAAGCCGCACCCGCTCGCCGTTGATGCGAATGACCTCGGCTGCCTCAAAAAGGTCCGGATCCGTGTCGTTGGCCAGCACGCTGGCGGTGAAAAAGAACGGCGAGTCTTCGTCAATCGTAAAGCCCACGCCGCTGTCATCCATCGGGGTTGGTTTGGAATTGACCGGTCCGCCGACATTGATGAAAATGTCGCGCTCTGCGGTGGCGCCGTGTGGGTCGGTGGCCATCAGGGTGACTTCGATCAAACCGGCATCTGCGGCCGATGGCGTGCCCACAAGGTTGGCGCCATCCACTGACAACCACGACGGCAGAGGCGATCCATCCGCAAGCGTTGCCGAATAGCTCAGTCTGTTGTTGTCGATACTAGCGAAGACATTGTTGTCCACATCCGAAAAAACACCATTGATCTGGCCGACATAGAGCGAAAACGCTTCGCCAAAGACCACAAACTGATCCGGGGGCTGCGTTGTCTGGAGCTCTGGAGCGTCGTTGACCCCGGTGATGTTGAACCGGATCGTGGCGGTCGATGTGCTGGCCGGCGTGCCATCGCTGATCGTATAGGTGAAGGTATCATTTACGACGACCCCGACTTGAAGACGATCCGCCTGATCGGCCTCGTAAACCAGCCCACCATCGTCAAAGAGCTTTAACTGGCCGTATTGCCCGAAAACCGTTTGGCCGATATTGGCGGCCTGGCCGTTCACCGCAGTTATGACCAGCTCGTCGCCTTCGTCATCGGAGTCGTTGTTCAGCACAAACCAAGTCGTGGTGCCATTTTCGGACAGGTTGATCGTGTCATCATTCGCATTGGGCGCGGTTTCGGACACAAGGCTGACCCAGATGTCACTGCCGATCGCCTCGCCAAAGAAGTCGCGGCTGGTGTAATCGCCCTCAAGGAACACAGTCGTGCCGGGCTGTCCGTCGCCATTGGTGTCCACCCCCAGCCGCGTCTGGCCCGTTTCGTGGGTGATCAACAGGCTGTTGAAACTGATGCCTTCCACAACAATCCGGTCCAGCGTGGTGAAATCGGTGATCACGTCTTGGCTCAGATCAAAAATCGTGCCCCGGAACTGGTCGGCGCCGGTGCCGCCGGTCATCCGATCCACCCCAAAGCCCGGGCGCAGCACGTCGTCGCCTGCATCGCCCATCAGCACATCGTTACTGACGCCACCGCCCGCTTCCAGCAGGTCATTGCCGTCACCGCCGCTCAGGGTGTCGGCACCATCGCCGCCCAAAAGGATGTCATCACCGCCGCCGCCATTCAAGATGTCGTCGTCGCCCTCACCTTCCAGCAAGTCATTGTTATCTTGTCCAAACAGCTCGTCGCGCCCGGACCCGCCATAGAGTTCGTCATTGCCGGTGCCGCCAAAAATCTCGTCATCACCCGCGCCACCAAACAGAAAGTCATTGCCACCAAGACCCGATAGCAGATCATTGCCGCCCAACCCAAACAGCCCATCCTCAAGATTGGTGCCCTGGCGGGTGTCATCCAGATTGGTACCGCTGTCGGAATTCTCAAACAGGTCGAACTTGGCAGGATCAAACAGGCCAAAATAGGCTGAAATCAAATCGTTCTGAAGGGTCGCAAAATCAGTGCGGATCAGGTCGATATTGCTCAGAACACTGGTTTCAAGCGCCTCAATCTGGTCTTTGACGGCATTGAACGGCGCCAAAAGCTGATTGGCGAGCAGAGAAAACGGATTGGCGATGTTAATACCAAACGCGTCCAGAACATCGTCAACGACGCCGGCAACAAAGTTCTGAACAATCGCGCCCAAATCGCCGATCTTGGCCGCAATATCACAGATATTAAGCGTGTATTTGACGGCATCCGAAAAAAACGTTGCCGGAAACAACGTGATTGAAAAATTCCGGCACAGTTGGTTGTTGATGCCTTGCATCGTGGATGTGATCGGCGCCAGAACATCGGTGAACAGCACTGACGCGGCTTCGATATCGCCGACCTCGGGCATCGCGGCCTTGAACGCTGCAATCTTGGTTTCAACGGCGGTCATCGTCGCGTCAATCCTGCCCAGCACAGCGTCGCGCGTGCCCAGCCACCCGGCGCTTTGTGCGGCATATGCCTCAAACTTTTCGTTCAGCCGGGACGTGGAATACAGCTGTTTGGTGCCCAAAGCGTCATTCAACAGCGTGGCATCTTCAAGCAGCCTACCGGCCTCGACATCCAGAATATTGATTTGCCCTTCAACCACATCATTGTATTCGTTTATTTTTTCAATGGCTTGCTGGTGCCAAAACAGACTGTCATCAATTTTGTCCAACCGATCGGCCAGCTTTTTCAAAGTCTCTGCGGCGTTGTCGGTGGTCTTGGCGATCTCGCGCACAATTGTGCCGATCTTGGGGATCAAACCCAGCGCACGCACGAGGGTGTCGGGAAAATCACCAGCCGTCGCCGCCACATCCAAAGCCGTCGCAGCGCGCCCGGGCGTTTCAAACGCTTGCTCGAGCCCGGTCATAATATCGCCAAACGTGCCCGACAGGCTGAGCGCCAAGGCAGTGTCTGATTTCATCTGTGTTGCTGTGTTGAAAAACTGCGTGGCGGTTGTCATTTGGTAATCCTATGCGTGGTGGCGAAAAAATGGATTAACAACAGCCTAACAGATATCCTCTGAGTTGAGGGCATTTTCACCGTATTTGCCGCCTCTTTTTGAACGGATCGCAAGTTTTGGATCTAAGGGTCGTCAAACGGGTTTCCGGCCTGTGATTTCAGCGCGCTGTGTTGCGAAAAACATCTGCTCAACCCGCCAGCAGACAAGGGTTTTGGCACGATAGCCCTGGTGGCGCGCCATACCAATCGCTGCTTGTCGACCGCACGCACCAGCAGCAATCAAATGCGCGCGTCAAAGCTGCGTTGATCGTTGGTATCACCGTCGTTGTTGGCTTTTGTATCGCTCAGTTCACATCAAAGACAACAACAACCGAAATTGAGATTAACGCGGCTCCCGAAGCCGTCTGGGCGGTCTTGAACGACACCAAAAGCTATCCCGATTGGAACCCATTTATGCGCAGGATCGACGGCGTCTTTGTCGTGGGTGATCAAATCTCGGTGGTCCTCCAACCGGGCGAAATCACGCCGCAAGCCTTCACGCCAACGGTTTTGGTCGTGTCGAAAAACCGTGAGATCCGCTGGTTGGGACGTTTGGTCATGCCCGGCATTTTCGACGGCGAACTCTATTTCAAACGAGAGGAATCCACAGATGGCACGACTTTGTTACGCCGCGGTGAAACATTCTCAGGCATGGTGGTCTATCCGCTGATGGCGTTGATAGGCACAGACGCCCCAAACGGGTTCGAAGCGATGAACACCGCGTTGAAAGCAGAAAGTGAAAACCAATCATAGGTTGATCAGCCCAGCGGCATAGACCCCATCACGTCCGCGCAGCAGTTTCGGCGCGCATCATCCATTCGCCTTCGACAAGCCGGAAAATGCAGGCCGTCAAAAGCGCCCAAAGCATCGGCTCTTGCGCCCCAAAAATCGCGGCAAAGATGCTGGTGACCGTGCCTACAATCGTGAATGTGACAACCCTCAGAGGATTGAGCCACAATTGCCGGGCGTGATGCACAAATGTGGCGCCAAAAAGGATCAGCACGGCCCAGACCGAACCCGATCCGAGTGCCAGCGAAACAACCAACGACATCGCAGCTGCCAGAATAGCGGTCTCAAGGATCAAATAAACTTCAAATGGCCAGCTGCGCCCTGCTGCCCGATAAAGCTCGCGCCGGGCCCGCAAACTGAAAACACCAAAGAGTTTTTGATTCAAATGCATCCGTTGTTATCGCCCGTTTCTACATAAAATAACACCAAACTGGCCCACGCCCGGCGCAGCTTTGCCCCTCCTGCGCCACATGTTGGCAAAGTTCACCGACGAAACATCACTGATCCAATGACTTTTGTGCGGCGCTGCGTGATTATTGTACCTTGGCGCAGCCCTCACACCGCCACTTCGCTAGGCTGGTTTCTTGACTTTGCAGTTGGAATTGACCTGCGCGCCGCTTTCGATGCTTAACGTGGCATAGAGGATCTCTCCGGCAACATTGGCACCGGCGTGAAGCTTTACGTCGCCGCCCAAAATCTGGCCTTCGAACTGGCCTTTGATTGTGACACTGGCGGCATGTATTTCACCGACCACATAGCCACTTGCTTCGATAACCACCGCATCGGCCGTGACTTTACCGTCCACGCGGCCCAGAATTTCGAAGCTGCCGGGAATGCGAATATCGCCTTTGATTTCGGACCCTGCTGCAAAGTGAGAGCGACCACCAATGGAACCCTGTGCAGGCTGTGATCCGGTTGTGTTGGTCTGAGACATGTTCTGCGGTCCGTTCTGATCTGGGGTTAGGGGCTTTTTGCGTAAGCCTAAACGTTTCGACGGATAAATTGAAACAACGATGGTGATAATTAATCTGGCAAAGTCATAAAAGTTGCGCCGATCCTGTGCTGGAACGGCGTTGATCAGACACTATCCCTGTTTTGACCCGCTCCCGGTTTGCCGAAGGCTCGAACTCGTGAGTAGGATGGAGCCTCATGACAAAGACAGCAAACAAGTATTCACCGGACGTTCGCGAGCGCGCTGTGGGGAAGGTTTTGGATGGTGAGCCATTGGAACGCCATGGGTCCGAGTGACAATGGCGCAGGGCCGCATGAAAGCCGTTGGTCCCTTGCCCGGCAGGGCATCACGCAGGGATGTCCCGAGAGGGGCCATTGTATCGATTTCGTCGAAGATTGGCTGCGCGCCGCAAACGCTGAACGATTG
>JBGCDD010000174.1:0-34015 GCA_045105075.1 Sedimentitalea sp.
CGCAGGCCGGCTGGGCGAACCCGAAGAAATCGCCCGCTGCGTCAGCTTCCTGGTCAGCGACGACGCAGGCTTCATCAACGGATCAACCATCTCCGCAAACGGCGCGCAGTTCTTCGTGTGACCGACGGAAAAGGATAGCGAAAAGGGCCGATCCACATGGATCGGCCCTTTTCTTTTCTAACAAATCCAACACATTTTGTCGGATCAACGGGCTTGTCTTGATGAAAACAACCAGCTCCACGCGTTTTTCATAGCCAAAGCGCGTTCGCGGTGAGCTGCCTCAAAAGCGCGACGTGTCGCAGCGTTGGTTGAACTCTCAATCATAGTCATCTCCGATTTGGTCAATGTTGCTGTTCTGCAGTCAATATGTGCTTTTTATGAGTTTCCCACAAACTAGACTTCCCAAAGCCTCAGTTAAAATTTACTTGTGTGACGATGTCTGATCGAATGCCCCCCTTAACAGCATTGCGCGCCTTTGATGCCGCTGCGCGCCACATGTCTTTTGCCAAGGCCGCGAATGAGCTGAACGTCACACCTGCTGCTTTATCTTTTCAAATCAAATCACTGGAGGAACACTTGGGTGCGCAGTTGTTCCATCGCTTGAACCGTGCAGTGGAGCTGACAGAAGCGGGTCGCGCTCTGGCGCCCGGATCGGCAGACGCCTTCGCAACACTTTCTTCAGCATGGCGTGCGGCCCGTCGTACGATGGACAACACCACCTTGACCGTGACTGCGGGCCCCGCCTTCACCGCCAAGTGGCTGGCACCACGCCTTTATGAGTTTGCGCGTGCGCATCCGGAAATCGAACTGCGGTTCTCAGCCAGCTTGCGGGTGATGGACTTTGATCGCGACGAAGTGGATGTTGCAATCCGGTTTGGATATGGCCCGGACATCGGCGTATACGCCCTACCGCTGGCCAACGAATGGGTGACGCCCGTTATGACACCTGCATTAGCCATGCAATTTCCCACGCCCGAAAGTCTACAAGAGGCGCCATTGATGTTCGATGACTCCATCGAATTCCTCAGGCCCAAGTGCGATTGGCCGACGTGGTTTCGGGCAATGGGGATTGACCACACGCCGTCTTATGGGGCGCGGTTTTCACAAGCTGACCACGCAATTGATGCCGCGCTTTCAGGTGCTGGCGTTGTACTTGGGCGCAGGGCTTTGGTTATCAAGGATTTGTTTGAAGGACGATTGGTTGCGCCCTATAGCTTGGCAATTGGAACCAAAGCTCAGTTCAGATTCATCTGCCCGAAAGGCAGTGAAAGCCGGCCCCAGGTTTTGGCTTTGCGCGACTGGATACTCGACGAAATCGCAAAAACAAACTCGATCTCTGAAGCTCTTGATGTGATCCCGGTCGAAGATGTTCCAGCCGCGCTTTGATGATCTTTCAGGCTGACAGACGTTGGATCTCTTCTTTTAGTTTGAGTTTCTGCTTTTTCAGAACCGCGACCTCAAGACCATCGACCCCTGGCGCGCGTTGCGCTTGTTCTACTTCACTACTGAGGTTTTGGTGCTTTTTCTTCAGTTCCGACAGATGTGCGCTAAGGCTCATTACAAATCTCCTCTGAATGTTGTGTCACTAGAGTTGAGCATATCGCTTACCCTCTGTCATCAACCTTGACACTTTATGGATTAACAACCCGTTAATCCGCCTAACTCTTTTGCTTTGTTCTTTGGCCAGATGAGCGCAGCGGCATCGCGCAAAACACTATTAATTTCAGGGTGATAGGCGCCTTTATCCAATGTGTGGCTTACCTCTAAGTGTAGCACTTTAGGCACATGCAATTGAAACGCAGCGCGGCCAGATTTGCGCGCCCGCAACAAAACAAGGTTGGGTTTCTGGCCTGACCGTGCCGAAATTGGCAACACTTCGATCGACCCAAGACGACCCGAACATGCGCTCAAAATGTCCGGCAACCGATCCGTGCGTTGTATGACGTGCAAAAAACCGCGCGGTGATAACCGGCGCGCTGCCACGTCAATCCAATGCGACAGATCGTTGGTTTCACCCATTGACCCGGCGCGACCCGCATCTTTTGCCTTGCTATGCGCCCCGTCGCGAAAATAGGGCGGGTTGGCGATGACGTGATCAAACTGAAGCTCACTGAAAGACATCGGGCCCACAGCCAGATCGGCTTGCAAAACAGTGAGCGCAATTTCATTGAGTGCACTGTTGCGACGCGCCAGTTCCGCATACTCAGTCTGACGTTCGACGCCAAACAACTCCAACCCAGCGACCCGCGCACCCAAACAAAGAACCGCCGCGCCAGCGCCACACCCAAGGTCCAAAACCGATTGTCCGGCATGCGCCGGCACGGCGGCTGCCAAGATTACAGGATCGATACCTGCGCGATATCCGGATTTGGGCTGCATCAACGTGACGCGCCCACCCAGAAACGCATCGCGACTTAGCGCCTCATCTTCAAAAAATCTCATCTTCCCAATGGGATATCGTTGTCTGTCATCACACGCAAAGCGGCGTCATAGTCATCAACACGCACCATCATGCGGCGTGGGAAAATTCCAATGCCACCTTCGAGGATGCTCATATTTACGTCCATCTGAAAGCAGTCTATATCCTCGCCCTGAAGAAGGGCGGATGCAAAGGCCAGAACGGTCGGATCGGTGCTGCGCAAAAGTTCCTTCATGAGCAATGATGTAAAAGCAAGCTGGGCCGAATGTCGAGCCTTGTCGCAGGAGCATGATGGACACCGCAGCCACAGCAAAACCTCATGATCAACTGGCGGCCATTTTGGCAAGCGAGATGGAGGGCGTTAACGCGCTGATCCGCGCTCGCATGGCATCAAAACATGCGCCACGAATCCCGGAAGTGACGGCGCATCTCGTTGAAGCAGGTGGCAAACGGCTGCGCCCGATGCTTACGCTCGCGGCCGCTCGGTTGTGTGGATATTCCGGCGAAGACCACGTTAAACTGGCCGCAACGGTCGAGTTTATCCATACCGCGACGCTTCTGCACGATGACGTGGTTGACGAAAGCCAACAACGGCGTGGACGACCCACTGCCAATTTGTTGTGGGACAATCAATCGAGCGTCCTGGTTGGCGACTATCTGTTTTCGCGCAGCTTTCAATTGATGGTCGAAACAGGCTCGCTCCGGGTTTTGGACATTCTGGCAAATGCCTCGGCCACGATTGCCGAAGGCGAGGTGCTACAATTGACCGCCGCGCGTGATCTGGCCACGGATGAAGGCATTTACCTGCAAGTGGTCCGCGGCAAAACCGCCGCCCTGTTCTCGGCGGCGTGTCAGGTTGGTGGAGTGATTGCGGCGGCACCCGAAAACCAAATTCAAGCGCTTTTTAACTATGGCGACGCGCTGGGAATCGCCTTCCAGATTGCAGATGATCTGCTTGATTACCAAGGCGATAGTGCGGCCACGGGTAAGAACATCGGCGATGATTTTCGCGAACGCAAGCTGACCCTGCCTGTGATCAAGGCGGTTGCCCAAGCAACGGCGGACGAGCATCAGTTTTGGGAGCGCACGATTGAAAAGGGCCAACAGGACGATGGCGATCTGGACCACGCGATGGGCTTGATGGACAAGTACGACACGTTGGAAGCGACACGGCTTGACGCGGTTACCTGGGCGGAAAAGGCAAAAACGTCACTAAAGACCCTGCCCGGAGACCCGATCTGTGATATGCTCACCGGCGTGGCAGACTACGTTGTGGACCGGCTGAGCTAGTAGGGTCGCAAACGCGCCCGATGGCTTTGATCGCCCAAACAAGCGGCTTGAACCCACCAATCTGGATACTGTTTGCTGAGCCCGCGTTGCGCATTCTGCGCAGCATCATGGCTTTCGAACACTCCAAAACACGTGGCTCCCGACCCCGACATGCGCGCTAACAAACAAGTCGGAAATGCTTCCAATGCCCGCTTAACGCGCTTTATCTCAGGCTGAAGTTCGATGGCTGGCGGTTCTAGATCGTTGCGTTGTGCCCCCAGCCAATCAATCAGGTGATTGCGACCATGAAACTGCGGAATCTCTGGCATCGCCGGGTTCGTCTTTGATTTCAAAGCCCTGAACACTGAAGGCGTCGGCACACCAACCCTAGGGTTCACCAAAACGGCGTGCAAGACCTCCATGTCGGGAACTGGGCTGAGCACGTCACCAATGCCTGCCATACGCGCAGGGCGCGATTGCAGGCACACCGGGATGTCTGCACCCAAATCCAGCAAAGAACGAGACATTGGTGTCTTGGCCGGATCGTACATCATTGGATCGGTCTCGCCGCCGCTGTGATGACACATCATCCCACGAAAAGCGGCAGCCGCGTCTGCAGACCCACCGCCGATCCCGGACGCAACTGGCAAGTTCTTGGTCAAAAGAAACGACGCACCCGGCAAGTCTTTGAACAAGGCTGCCACACGCAGCACAAGATTGCTCATGTCAGCTGGGACAAGAGCTGCTTCCGGACCTTCGGTCGTGACAGAAATCGTACTTCCAACTTGAACCAAAAGCTCATCACCCACGTCGGCAAACACGACCAGCGAATCGAGCAAGTGATAACCGTCGTCGCGTTGGCCTGTGATGTGCAGTGTCAGGTTGATTTTCGCAGGCGCAAACACCTGCACGCCTGTAATTGGCGCAGATCTTCCCACCAAAGTCAGTCCTGCGCAACTTTCAGGGGCTCCGCCCCTTCTTCGGATAGGACCGCGTCCAGCCCAACATCCAACTTGCGACGGATACGGTCCGGATCAGCCTCTGAATCTGTGTCGTCCGGCTCAATAAATGACAGGGCGCGCTTCCACTGGAATTCTGCTTCGCGAACCCGCCCAACGGCCCAGTAGACATCGCCCAGATGATCATTGACCACTGGATCAACCGGCATCAACTCAACCGCCTTTTCCATGTGCCCCACGGCTTCTTCATAGCGGTCAAGGCGGTAGAGCACCCAGCCGAGGCTGTCGACGATGTAGCCACTGTCCGGACGTGCTGCGACAGCACGTTCGATCATGCCCAGCGCTTCATCAAGCTTTTGGTTTTTTTCAACCAATGAATAGCCGAGATAATTCAAAACCTGCGGCTGATCTGGGTTCAGTTCAAGCGCCGCACGAAAATCAGATTCGGCCAGGGTCCAGTCTTTGAGCCGCTCATGCGAGATCCCGCGCGCATAAAGAATGAACCATTCGCCGCGTGCACCCTCATCGGTGAATTCCAACGCGCTGTTGTAAGCCGTTATCGCAGCCTCGTATTGCTCCTGTTGGCGCAACAGGTCACCCAATGCAGAATAAACCGTTGGCAATGTCGGATAATCCAGGGAAAGCTGCTCTAGGACCTCGATCGCCGCGTCGGGTTTTGCAGAGCGTCGCAACGACTCGGCGCGCCCAAGTTCGGCGGCATGGTGGTCCGCGCTGGTTTGGGGCACTTTCTTGTAGGTCGCAACGGCCAGATCATACTGGCCCAACCCGTCCAATAATTCTGCGCTGAGCAAGATCGCATCGATGTGGTCTTCGCGCAAAAAACCCGCCATGCGCGCATAGACCAAAGCGTAGTCATCGGACGCTTCGCCACGCAGCGCAGCCCCAATGGAATAAAACACTTCGGCCATGCCATCCTGGACCGATCGCACGTGCTCAAAAGGCACAGTGTTACCAGCAGCCAAACGGTCGGCAATTTCGGTCAAACCCGGGTCAAACCCACGGCCAAATGCTTCGGCCAACATGTTCAAAGCATCGTCATTGCGCCCAAGTTGCGACAAGATTTGCGCGCGTGCGATAATACCGCGCCGCGTCATGGTCACAGCACCGTTTTCAGGATCTGTAAATATCTCCTCTGCCGCGTCAAATTCGCCCACGGTGCCCAGCGCCAAGGCCTTGTGATACATAGCAAAACCGCGAAGCCCATTCTGGCCCGCGACGTCATCAAATTGCGCCAGTGCCTTGTCGATAGAACCCGCGCCCAAATGCGCCCAGCCTGCCACCAACCCGTCGACCAAGGGGCCAATGCCCAGAGTGTCACGGTCGCGGTTCAACAACGCGGCGAAGTCGTCATTAGCAACCATGTTTGCCACGACAACCATGTGCGCAACCTGACTGCGCAGGCCCAGGTCTTCCATGTATTCAGCAACGGGCAGCGCCACCTGCAGCTGCCCAAGGGCAAGCTGCGACAGCACGACGTTTTCCATCAAAGACGGATTGTCGCGGTCTCGGGCCAAGGCACGGGTGTAGTATTTCGCTGCCGCATCAAAATCGCTGGCATAGACCGCTTGGCGACCGGCCAAATATGCCCCTGAATTGGTTTGTGCCGACACCATCGCTGGCATCGAAATTGAAACACAAAATGCAGCCGCAGCAGCGGTTCTGAGAAATAAGAGCACCTGAAATCCTGCCTGTTCGGAACGGTTGCCCTAGAATCTAGGCGCTTGAACAGTCTGGCGCAATGGCGGGCGCAAAAGCAACCACCTCGCAGCGCCGTTTTGTCGCCAAATTACGATCAATTGTTCGCAAAAAGCAGGAATGTTGCGCCGAAAAAGCGCAATATTCCGGTTTTTGACGCCTACATATTCGGATAGTTCGGGCCGTCGCCACCCTGAGGCGTGACCCAGGTGATGTTTTGGCTTGGGTCTTTGATGTCGCAGGTTTTGCAGTGCACACAGTTCTGAAAATTGATCACGAACTTTTCATCTACAACCTCGTACACCCCCGCCGGACAATAGCGTTGCGCAGGCTCGGCATATTTGGGCAAATTGGTGCCAATTGGGATGGACGGGTCGGTCAAATGCAAATGCGCGGGCTGACTTTCCTCGTGGTTGGTCATCGCGAAACTGACATTGGTCAGGCGGTCAAACGACAAAGTCCCATCTGGTTTAGGGTAGTCGATGGCCTTGTGCGCGCTTGCCAGTTCGGTTGCCTCGGCGTCCGACTTGCCGTGGCTGAGTGTGCCGAAAAACGAAAAGCCAAACGTGTTGGTCCACATGTCCATGCCGCCGCCCACCAGCGACGTCATCAGCCCATACTTTGACCACAAAGGCTTGACGTTGCGCACTTTTTTCAAGTCTTGGCCGATTGCGCCTGTGCGCACCTCCGCCTCGTAATCTGACAACTCGTCAGCGCTGCGCCCGTCTTGAATCGCAGCGTAAGCTGCCTCGGCCGCGGCTTTGCCTGACAGCATCGCGTTGTGGTTGCCTTTGATGCGCGGCACATTGACCATGCCCACCGAACACCCCAACAAAGCCACCCCCGGAGCGACCATTTTGGGCATTGACTGATAGCCGCCCTCAGTGATCGCGCGCGCACCATAAGCCACGCGTTTGGCGCCCTTCAGCAGGTCTGCCACCATCGGGTGATGCTTGAACCGCTGGAATTCCATGTAAGGAAACAGATGCGGGTTCTTGTAGTTCAGATGCACCACGAACCCGACATAGACCTGATTGTTTTCAAGGTGATAGATAAACGACCCACCCCCGGCGTTTTTGCCCAGTGGCCACCCCATTGTATGCGTCACGCTGCCTTCGCGGTGCTTCTCCGGGTCTATTTCCCAGATTTCCTTCATCCCGAGCCCGTATTTCTGCGGTTCTTTGCCTTGCGCGAGATCGAACTTTGCAATCACCTCTTTCGAAAGACTGCCGCGCACGCCCTCGGACAGGAACACATACTTTCCGTGCAGCTCCATGCCCGGTTCATAGTTGGCGCCGTGGCTGCCATCGGGCTCTTTGCCAAACTCACCCGCGACCACGCCTTTGACCTCGCCCGCATCGCCGTAAACAATCTCTGAGCAAGCCATGCCTGGGAAAATCTCGACCCCCAGTTCCTCGGCTTGTTCGGCCATCCAGCGGCATACATTGCCCATGGAGACGATGTAGTTTCCGTGGTTGTTCATCAAAGGCGGCATCGGAAAATTGGGGATGCGTATCGCGCCGGCTTCGCCCAGCATGTAAAATTTGTCGTCATTCACAGGCACAGTGATCGGCGCGCCTTTTTCTTTCCAATCCGGGATCAGCGCGTCGATGCCACAAGGGTCAAGCACGGCTCCCGACAGGATATGGGCGCCCACTTCGCTGCCTTTTTCCAGCACCACCACATTGATGTCAGCGTCCAGCTGTTTCAGACGGATCGCGGCAGACAGGCCCGCCGGGCCAGCACCGACGATCACAACGTCATATTCCATCGCTTCGCGTTCAATCTCGGCCATAACCGGCGCTCCCTTTCAGGGCCCCAAAGACGGGGCGCAACACTGCATTGCGTCACTATCTAGGCGGGGCAGTCAGGTCAATCAAAACACCGCGTCAATCGGTCTCGGGGGCAGGATGTGCCTTGTCTCCCATCAAAAAGCGCGGACCGGGGCCGCGGCGCGCCGCAGTATCGCCAGGATTATAGAGCGCACATTTGGGCAACGACAAACAGCCACACCCGATGCAACCATCAAGGTTGTCGCGCAGTTTTTGCAATGTTTCGATGCGCTGGTCGAGCCGGGCGCGAAACCCTTGACTGATCTGCGCCCAGTCTTTGGGCGTTGGCGTACGTGCGCCGGGCAAATCCGCCAACAACGCGCGGATATCGGGCAGGGTAAAGCCGAATTGTTGGGCAACCATCACAAAACTGAGCCTGCGAATGTCCGCTCGTGCAAACCGACGCTGCCCGCCCGCATTGCGCCAGGGCGTAATCAAACCTTGGGTTTCATAATAGCGAATGGCCGACACCGCCAAACCGGTGCGCGTGGCCAACGCGCCAATCGAAAGACCTTGGGAAACCGGCATCCATAAACCTCTTGACCTCAAGTTAGGTTTAGAAATTACGGTATAAAAATTCGCATAGCAATGGAGAACAACATGCCTGCAATTTTGGAACACACCAACATTACCGTCACGGATCCGGACGTCACAGCCGAATGGATGTGTCGATTGTTTGACTGGCACGTGCGTTGGTCGGGCGACGCTATTCACAAAGGGCGCACCGTGCACGTGGGCACTGCAGAGTCCTATCTTGCGCTCTACACGCCGGGAAAACCCGATCAAGCCACGGACGACAATTACACCACCGTAGGCGGGCTGAACCATGTGGCCGTGGTCACGGATGATCTGAACGCAATGGAGCGCGATGTGCTTGCGGAGGGTTTCAAGACCTCCAATCACGGCGATTACGAACCGGGCCGGAGGTTCTACTTTCACGACGCAGACGGGATCGAATACGAGGTCGTCTCCTATGATTAGGCCGTAAACCGCACATCTAGCGCGCGGCTGCCCCTTGCAATTGCGCAGCACTTTGGGTCTTGTGTTTCGCATCTTATTTTGTGCCCCGGCGTAATTGCGGCGGGGCACGTCCCTTTTCATGTGGAACCTCAACATGGACAAAATACCGATGACCCCAGCGGGCCATGCCGCTTTGGAAACCGAATTGAAAACGCTGAAAACCGTCGAGCGCCCGAACATCATTCAGGCCATCGCCGAGGCACGCGAACACGGCGATTTGTCTGAAAATGCAGAATATCATTCCGCGCGCGAGAAACACTCTTTTATCGAAGGGCGGGTAAAAGAGCTGGAAGGCGTGTTGTCGCTGGCCGATGTGATCAACCCGGCCAAACTGTCGGGCGCGATCAAATTCGGGGCAAAGGTCACGCTGGTGGACGAAGACACCGACGAAGAGAAGATCTGGCAGATCGTCGGAGAGTACGAGGCCAGTGTCGAAAAAGGTTTGCTGAACATCAAATCTCCCATTGCGCGCGCGCTGATTGGCAAGGAAGAAGGCGACAGCGTCGATGTGCGCACCCCGGGTGGGGTCAAGTCGTATGAAGTGCTGAAGATCGAGTATTCCTGAGAAAGCCTGCTTATGTCCGGCCCGACGCCCGACCAGAATGACACCCAGGCCACACCGCTTGGCATCTATGACCGTCCGCAATACGCCACCATCACGGGAATCGAGATTGTGGCGATTGCGGTCAGTGCGTTGTGGCTGATCCTGTCGCTGGTGTTCTTTTTGCGCACGCCCGGCGGTGATCAAAGCGGCTCGGACGGGCTGCGCTTTTTGATGACGATGCTGACGATCTTCATGCCCGTGGCCATGATCTGGGTGGCGGCGACTGCGGCGCGTTCGAACCGGGTGATGCGCGAAGAAAGCCAGCGCCTTCAGGCCGCCATTGACGGCATCCGCCAAACTTATGTGGCACAGGCCCAGCGCGGCTCGATCAGCACCGAACCTTCGGTGGCACGCCGATTGGACGAAATCGCGGCTGCTGCGCGCAAGACCGAAACTGCATTGGCGACTTTTTCCACCAGCCGGCGCGACCAAATGGTGACAACACCCGCGCCGCAAAACGGGCCAGACCTGGATCAAGGCGATCTGCCGTTGGGCACCCCGGCCGAGGATCTGGGGCCGCCCTTGCCCACCGACGATTTCATCCGCGCGCTGCATTTTCCCGAAACCGCCGAAGACGAGCTGGGATTTGCCGCGCTGCGCCGGGCGTTGCGGGACCGCCGCACATCACAATTGATCCAGGCCAGTCAGGACGTGCTGACCCTGCTCAGCCAGGACGGCATCTATATGGATGATCTGCGCCCGGACATGGCCCGTCCGGAAATCTGGCGACAGTTTGCCCAAGGCGCGCGGGGCCGGTCGGTTGCTGCTTTGGGCGGCGTGCGCGATCGCACCTCACTGGCTCTGACATCAGGACGCATGCGTCAGGATCCGATCTTTCGCGACGCCGCGCACCACTTTTTGCGGCTTTTTGATCGTATGTTCACCGAATTCGAACAACTCGCCACTGACGAAGATATTTCGGCCCTGTCCGACACCCGCA
Organism: Sedimentitalea sp.; assembly: GCA_045105075.1. Taxonomy (GTDB): domain Bacteria; phylum Pseudomonadota; class Alphaproteobacteria; order Rhodobacterales; family Rhodobacteraceae; genus JBGCDD01. Next base: position 10,760 of record JBGCDD010000174.1, read on the forward strand.
CCGCGCGGGCCTTCATGCTGCTGGGCCGTGTCGCCGGCACCTTCGACTAGATTGAAACCAACCAAACTGCTAGCCTTGCGAGATTCCAAAAAAGGGTTTCCAGCGTGCAACTTACTCCTCAACAAGCCGAATTTCTGAAAAAAACCTTGGGCATCCAAACCCCGACGGAGGCCATTGGGCCGGCCCAAGACATGCTTCCCGTCGAACTGGGGGCAGAATATCAAGACGAAGAAAAGCAAGTGGGCTGGCGCGTTGATGAAAATGACCCAAGGAAAACCCACGATTTCGTCCGCACGGCCCACTACAGCGACGCTGAGCGACAGGAAAACACGCTGACGCCAGATGGCGACGGCAAAATGCGCCATCCCGATGGAACCCTGGCTGATGGCACCAAACTGTTTGCAATGGGCCTGCAGGGCGATGTTGTGGTCGAGGACGGAACAGCCCGCAGCAAGCTCTACGAGCTTGACACAAACGGCAACCCAATCAGCGCAGCCAGGGACAGCAAAGACCTCGGCGGAAATGTCGCCGCAATGGGCTATGCGCAGCGAACTGGTCTCCACGGGGTGATCAACACCCACCATTCCACAATGCTGGCCGGCGCAGCTTCGGCCGGGGCAGGCCATTTGCGCATGGTCGACGGTCAGGTCAATTACATCGACAACGACAGTGGCCATTACAAACCCGCCTTTGAACATCTGTTGCAAATGGTCGAAGAACTGACCTCCAAAGGCGCCATGTTGGACAAAGAGCTGGTCGATATCGACGGCAATTCGATTGAACAAACCGCGCCGGAAGCCGGCGAAATGTTCCGCGCGCTGGGGCCATTGGCTGAGCAAATCAAGCAAAAACAGGCGGCTTTGGCGGCGTCCGGCGGCGAAGACACCGAGGCCGCGCTGCAAGACCTGATGGCGCAGGTGCATTTGCTTGACGCCGCACAGGGCATTCTGCGCGAACGTGGGATCGGGCCGCGCAACGCCTATTCCGGTGTTGTCAAGCTGACCCACGCGAATCCGGACGCAGATGGAAAGGACTTTAAGAACGCAACCGCGCGCACTGAGATGAGCACAAAGGAATTTCTGAGCGGGGCAAAAACCTCGCGGACCAAGCTACCGGGCGGAGAAACGCTTGGCCCGGATGGTCAGCCGATAACGGGCGACTATGGCACGGTTGGCACAAATGCTGCACCAGCCCCGGCAAAAGCAGCGCCAACAGGCAAATCCAAAACTGAGTTCCGCAAGGCAGCCGGTCGCCAGGAGCTGATGGATGACATCCAACAAAACGCCGCATCCAAGCGGGTTGATGGCGTGCCTGAGGCGGGTGTGGTGGACGGTGTCGCCCCGCCAGAAGGCGATGATTGGGAGGGCCGTTGCGCACAAGCGCTCGCAGCGCTGAAATCGCTTTTGCCCGCCGCCGCGTTTCAACCCGCGTCAAACGGACCAACGACCGGACCGGTGACGCCCGCAGCGGCCTACACGGCCCCACCCGTCTCGGGTGCAGGCGCACAATCGGGATACACGTCCGCGCGCACAGCCAGCAGCGCACCACCCCCCGACGAAGATTTCGCAGCAAGATACGACTCTGGTCCCATGGACTCAGGCCCGCCGGAGGTGGCGGGCTATGGCTCTGTGCCCGTCGCAGAAAATGATCCTTCCCAATCGCAAAATGCAGATCCTGCTGGAGGGCCCGAAAACCTGCGCCCCGATCAAGACACCTATGCCGCGGCGGCGGGGGAATATGGCAATGTGCCAACAGGGCAGTATGGCGATGATGACGACGACGCGCCCGACGCGCCCAAGAAATAGCGTTAGGCTGGCTAAAGACCAAAACTTGCGTAAGGAATGTAGCGCACCAGATCGCCCTGTTTGACGTGGCGCGCGCCGTCTTCCAGCTCGACCAGACCTTCGGCCCAGGACAGGCCGCTGATGCGCCCGGACCCTTCCGATGCGAACACCTCGGCGCGTCCCTGCCGGATCCGGGCGCGCAGGTATTCGCGCCGACCGGGCTTTTTGTTTTTCTCAAATGCGGCGGGCACATCAAAGCCTTGTGGCTCTTGCCAACCTTGCCCCGCCAGCACGCCCATTGCCGGGCGCGCAAAGACAAGCGTGCACACCAGCGCGGCCACCGGATTGCCGGGCAGGCCGAACACCGGCGTGCCAGCCCACATGCCCAGCGCCAACGGGCGCCCCGGCTTGACCGCAATACGCCAATGCTGCAACGCGCCGGTTTCGCGCAAAAGGGCGCTGACGTGGTCCTCGTCACCCGCCGACGCGCCACCGCTGGTCAGGATCACATCACTTTGCGCACTGGCCGCATCAAGGCTGGCCTGCAGTGCCCCGCGATCATCGCCGACGCGTCCCATGTCGATGGTTTCAAACCCGAACCGTGCCGCAAGCGCCAACAGCATCGGGCGATTGGCATCAAAGATCTGGCCCGGCCCAGCCGGAGCACCGGGCTCGACCAGCTCATCCCCGGTTGAGATCACAGCCACCCGCAATTTTTGATGCACCACCAGATCTGAAAGCCCAACCGCAGAGGCCAGCGCCAGATCCGCCGGGGTGAGCACCCGTCCGGCGCGCAACGCCAATTGGCCGGTGGGCACATCTTCGCCCGCTTTGCGCGCGTTTGCACCCCGTTTCAAAGGGCCACGAAAGGCAATCTGCTCAGCACTTTGGGTGACGTCTTCCTCCAGAATGACCGTATCGACGCCACTGGGCAGAGCGGCCCCGGTCAAGATTCGAATCGCATGGCCCTCGGGCACAGCAAAGCCATAAGGCACGCCAGCAGCAGCCCGTCCCGCCAGCAATGGGCGCAGATGCGCACCGTCCGGCACACCGCCGGCAAAACCAAACCCATCGACCGCCGAATTGGCCTGAGGCGGGTTGGCGCGCTGCGCTGTCACATCTTGGGCCAGGACCCGACCCAGCGCATCCGACAAGGGCACAGTTGCTTGCCCGATCACTGGTGTTAGCCGCGTGCGCAACAACGCCAGCGCTTCGTCCACCGGCGTCCAATCGACCCCGGCCGGAAGCGCAAAGCAATCGTTTCGCAAAGGCGGCGGGCGCAACGTGGCCCGTGCCGCCGTGTCCAACGCTGTTTCGTGACCCACCCCAAGAATGCCGCCTTCTTCGGCATCACCTTTGCGAGTCATCTCATCCAACACTGCGGGGTCAAGATTGCGCAACGCTTGCGCCAAAACACGCACTTGCGCGGCATCCTTGATTTCGTTGTCTTCCATCAGATCAGCAACCGTGTCGGCGATCAGCGACGGGAACAGTTCGACCAGCACCAGCCCTGTGTCAGCCGATTGAAACGGACGCACCGACAGATCCGCACCAAACTGCGCGCGCAACCCATTCAGACGCGCGATCCCAAGCAGAGCCTGACTGCCAACTGACCCGGTGGTGTAGAGTTTCCAACACGTTTGGGCAAAGCGCAGCCCCTGTTCCACACGCCGGTGTTCGGGCAACCCGTGATCAGTACGCAGGCTGCCTTTGGCGGGCAAACGCGCGCTGGCAACAGTGTCCGGACAGCCCCAGAACGGGCCAATTCCGGGGAACAGATCGTTCAGATCACCCGCAACCTCGAACCGGTTGTTGGCGTTGTCATCATCGTCACGGACACGCTCGGCGATGGTATTCCACAGGGCCAGAGGGTCATCCCCCCCGGTCAGGGCGCGGCAAAACCCACGCGGATAGGCGAAAGGAAAATCAAAACCGGCCAACACGCGGCGCCCCGCGCTGCGTTCGGTCGCGAACACCTCTGCAAGATAGCGCATCGCCGCTGCGCGGGTGCGGTGATAGCTGACATCCGGTATATCGGTGCGCGCCACGGCGATCCAGATCGCGTCCTTTGTGGGTTTGACCGGCGATGGCGCCGCGCGGGCCGACCAGTCGACAACCACAAAGGTGTCAAAGGTCATAAACCAACCTCGGCCAGGATAAAGTCGGCAATCGCAGCCGTGCTGTTGAGATCAAAGACCGGACGGTCCAGCACCAGCGGCGTGTCACTGGCCACGGCGCGCACCGTTGGATCCCCCGGCGCGATCAGCGGGTTGCCTGTGCTGGTGCGGTGCGCTTCGACTTTGGGATGGGCGTCGCGTTTGTAGCCTTCGATCAGCACCAGATCGACCGGTGAAAGCTTACCCAGCAATGTGGCCAGGTCCGGCTCGGGCGCATCGCGCAATTCGTGCATCAGCGCGAACCGGTTGCGCGACGCCAGAAGCACCTCGCGCGCGCCGGCCACACGGTGGCGATCGCTGTCTTTGCCCGGATGATCCACGTCAAAGCTGTGATGAGCGTGTTTGACCGTCGACACAGAAATACCGCGCGCCACGATGTCGGTGACCAAACGCTCCATCAATCCGGTTTTACCTGCGTTTTTCCACCCGACAACGCCAAAGATTTTCATAACATCGCCTCGGCTTTGGCCAGATCCTCTGGCGTGTTGACGTTGAAGAACTGGTTTTCGTCCGCGAAAACGGCTTGGCGCCCGCCGTGAGGTTCGCTCCACAGCACAACCTTGGACAAACCGCCCTGCACCGCCACACGAAGATCATCGCGCAGCGCGACAGGCCACAGCCCGAACGTGGGGTGGCGGATGGTTTTGCCGGTCATCGACTTGGTCACCTGCTCCCCGCGCGGCGTGGCGGCCAAAACCAACGGATTGGTCATGCTCTCGGCGGTCAGCAACAGGTGCGCGACCAGATCACAGGGGAAAAACGGTGTGTCGGCGGCAACGGTCACGATGGTGTCGGCGCCCTGCCCCGCGGCCCAGTCTAGCCCAGCCAGAACGCCCGCAAGCGGCCCCGCAAACCCAGGAATGGAATCGCTCAGGATCGGCAGGCCCAACGCGAACCGGTTCGGATCGCCATTGGCATTCAGCGCAAGACCTGCGACTTGGGGTTCGAACCGGTCGATCACGCGGGACAGCAGACTTTGCCCGCCCAGCTCCAACAGCGCCTTGTCGCCACCGCCCATCCGGGTGGCCTGCCCGCCGGCCAAAATCACGCCCAATGGTTGTTTCATCGCGTCACCCGGCGCTTTTGCGGCGTTGTTTGCCGGGCTCGGCTGCAACACTGGCAGGGTCCACATCGCGCAGCAGCCGGTCCTCGCCCGCCAGACAAACAAAGCGCTGTCCGCGCATACGGCCAATCAGGGTCAGGCCCACCTCGCGCGCGATATCCACGCCCCATGCGGTAAACCCCGAACGCGACGCAAGCACCGGAATGCCCATCATTGCGGTTTTGATCACCATTTCCGAAGTCAGCCGCCCGGTGGTATACAGGATTTTGTCGTCTGCCTTGGTTTGTGTCTTCAGCATCCAACCGGCAATTTTATCAACCGCATTGTGACGCCCCACATCCTCCATGTAGACCAGCGGGCGGTCCTGGTGACACAGCACGGTGCCATGAATCGCCCCCGCTTCTAGGTACAGGCTGGGCGTGCGGTTGATCTGTGCGGCCAGCGCATAAAGCCAGCTTGTGCGCACCTGAACCGAGGGCAGACCCACGTCTTCCAGCCCTTCCATCATGTCGCCAAACACCGTGCCAACAGCGCACCCGCTGGTGCGGGTCTTCTTTTTCAGCTTGTCTTCATAGCTGGTTTCACGCGCGGTGCGCACCACAACGGTTTCGAGATCGTCGTCATAATCCACACCGGTGATCTGGTCATCGTCCAGCAACATGCCTTGATTTCGCAAAAACCCCAGCGCCAGATAATCCGGGTAATCGCCAATGGTCATGGCGGTCACGATCTCTTGGCTGTTGAGGAAAATCGTCAGCGGGCGTTCTTCGACCACGGCGATATCCGACACTTGCCCTTTGTGATCGACACCTTGCACAGCACGGGTCAGACGCGCCGCACCGGGGTCAGGTGCGATGATGTAATCGGCAGAGGGCTTGGGTAAGGTCAATTGCAACTCTCTCCATTCGGCGCTAGTGCGGGCGGGGGCAGTCTAGGGGCAAGCCATGGCATCCACCACTGCGAAATCGTTCTTTTGGCGCGGCTTTTGGGACTCGACACCGTTCATTTTCGTGGCCGGGCCCTTTGGCATGCTGTTTGGCGTGCTGGCCACCGAGGCCGGGTTGAACCTTGTTGAGACGATGACTTTTACCACAACTGTGTTTGCTGGGGCCGCGCAATTCACGGCGTTGCAGTTGATGCAGGACCAAGCGCCCACGCTGATTGTGATCGCAACGGCGCTGGCGGTGAACCTGCGCGTGGCGATGTATTCCGCGTCGCTGACACCCTATTTGGGCGCCGCCCCGCTGTGGCAACGCGCGATTGTGGCTTATTTTACAGTTGATCAGTCTTATGCCCTGTCCGTGGTCAAGTTTGAGAAAGAACCCGCGTTGACCTTGCCCCAGCGCTTGGCCTATTTCGCCGGCACCAACGCAGCAATTGCGCCGGTCTGGTACGGGGCGACCTTGCTGGGCGCATTGATGGGCGCACGGATCCCGGAAAGCCTGGCCTTGGATTTCGCCCTGCCGATCTGTTTTCTGGCGATGATCGGACCGGCCTTGCGCACGGCTCCGCATGTGATCGCTGCACTGACGGCGATTGTGTTGTCCCTGGCCACGGCGGGTTTGCCTTATAATTCCGGGTTGTTGGTGGCGGGCATTCTGGGCATGATGGCCGGTGCCGAAGCCGAACGACGCCTGGAGCGGGGCAAAACAACATGATGGAACTGGACCGCATCCAGCTGTGGACCGTTATCGCCGCGCTGGCCTTTGGCAGCTATGGCTTGCGGTTTTTCTTCATCGGGCTGGTCGGCAACCGCGCCTTGCCGGATTGGTTCCTGCGCCATTTGCGATACACCGCCGTGGCCATGTTGCCCGCGCTGGTCGCCCCGCTGGTGGTCTGGCCCACTGCCACCGATGGCAGCCCCGACGCCGCCCGGATGAGCGCGGCAGTCGCCACCCTGATTGTTGGAAGTCTGACCCACAATGTGCTGGCCGCCATCGCAACCGGTGCGGTGACGCTCTATACTCTGCTCTATCTACTCGGATAGCGCGGCATTGCCGCGCGCCAACGCCGCCTGAAGGTCATCTTCGTCGCCCTCATAATACTTCTCCGACACGACACCGGGGATCTGGGCGAATTGCGCTGACAAGTTTGTCGGGTAAAACGTGGTCTTGATCGCCTCAAAGCCAGGGATGTTACCCAACATCGTCGACGTGGCATTGGCGCAGAACACACCCGGCACCGCACCGTTGGCCAAAGCCAGCCGATAAGCGGTTTCAGCCTGTTGCGGCGTGACCTGGATGGTCTGGCTGATCACATGAAACGTGGTGCGCGCATGGGCGCTGCGATAGGCGAATTCCACCGCGGGCGTTATGCCAAACAGCACATCGTTCCGCTCGGGCACGATATCTGCGTAAAACGACCCGGCGGGGTCAAAAATGATCCGCTCGGACGCGTTGATCATCAACGCAGTGTGCCCGCCCTTGCCGGTACGGTTGTTGACCATAGTATAAAGCGTCAAAGACGGACCGCCCGCGTCACGATAAGACACGGCGGCGATCGTTTCGTTGTCCGCAAACGGTTGCTTGCTGGCGCATCCGGCCAACACCAGAGCCAGGGCACAAAGGCCCAACAGACGGAGCATGGTCCGTCCCTCCCCGGATCAGGTGATGAACATCGCCATCAGTACAACAAGAACCAGAATGGCCACGACGCTCCAGGTGGTGAAGCGCATAAAGCCGTCAAATGTGTCCACCTGAACTTTGGTGTCCATTTCGCCGTGTTTGTGATCTGACATGAGGCGCTCCGTCCCGCAAATTTCATCGTTATGCGTGGCATCGCAAATCTGGGGCCTTTGGTCAATGCGACGATGGGTCCTGATCGCGCCTCTGCTATCCGATATGGCCCTGGTTCGCGCCAATCTGGCCGCGATGCAGCAGAATATGATCAAGGATCACACAGGCCATCATCGCTTCGCCAACGGGTACGGCGCGAATCCCCACACATGGATCATGGCGGCCTTTGGTGACAATCTCGGCGGCCTCGCCTTGTTTGGTGATGGTTTGGCGGGTTTTCAAAATCGACGACGTCGGCTTGACCGCAAAGCGCACCACCACATCTTGGCCTGTGGATATACCACCCAGAATGCCACCCGCATGGTTTGAGGAAAACACCGGTTGGCCGTCATTGCCCATGAAGATCTCGTCTGCGTTGGCCTCACCGGTCAACGCGGCCGCACCCATGCCTTCGCCGATTTCAACACCTTTGACGGCATTGATGCTCATCATCGCGGCGGCCAAATCAGTATCAAGCTTGCCGTAGATCGGCGCGCCCAGACCCGCAGGCGCATGCCGCGCCACCACTTCGATGATCGCCCCCACCGAGTTGCCGGATTTGCGCAATCCGTCCAGATACCCGGCCCACTGGGTCGCGGCCTCAGAATCTGGCGTCCAGAACGGGTTTTGCGCGATCTGGTCCCAGTCAAAGCGCGCGCGGTCAATGCCGTGCGGCCCCATTTGAACCATATAGCCAGTGATCTGCATATCGGGCACAAGGCTGGCCAAAGCGGCACGCGCCAATCCACCTGCCGCCACGCGCGCCGCCGTTTCACGCGCCGAGGATCGCCCACCGCCGCGATAATCGCGCACGCCGTATTTTTGATAATAGGTGATATCCGCATGGCCGGGGCGAAACTTGTCTTTGATATCCCCGTAATCTTTGGATCGCTGATCGGTGTTTTCGATCATCAGCTGCACCGGTGTTCCGGTTGTCACGCCTTCAAACACGCCAGACAAAATACGCACCTGATCGGCCTCGCGCCGCTGGGTGGTGTATTTGTTCTGACCCGGTTTGCGCTGATCCAGCCAATGCTGCAGCATCGCCTCGTCCACCGCGATGCCCGGCGGGCAGCCATCCACCGTCGCGCCCAAAGCGGGCCCGTGGCTTTCGCCCCAGGTGGTGACGCGAAACAGATGGCCAAAGGTGTTAAGGGACATGGGTGCTCCGTTGGTTTGGGCGTGCAGATACAAAGAGCACCCGCCCTTGCCAAGGTTATTCGTGCAAACCCACACGTTTGCGCGTCGCCAAGTCAGTGATTTTGGTGGTGATCCGGTCCACGCCGATGATCAGAAGCGATGTCAGCCAAAGCGGCATGTCAAAGCTGGTCATGAAGCCGTACCAGAAATAAATGAGCCATATCAGGCCAAGCTCAAGGCACAGTATACTTACACGCAATCCCCCATCGGGACCTCACTTTCTCCTAAGTTTCTGAATGATTATTGTATACCATAGTATACGCCAAAATGCACGTTTTTTCTTGCACCTTTTTGCGGGTTTGTTTACGCCGAAAAACACCTCGGGGTGCCATCTGGCTGAGATGCGATTGTCGTGAACCCGTAGAACCTGAACCAGTTAACACTGGCGGAGGGAAGGTTTCGGACATACCTCCTGACCCTTGCCCTGTCGCCGCATCTAGGAGGATGCCAATGAAGTATCTTGCATGTGCAGCGGGCGTTTTGTTGTCGAGTGCCGCAATGGCCGACACACCCGAACTGACCGTTTACACCTATGACAGTTTTGTCTCTGATTGGGGCCCCGGCCCGGTGATCGAAGCCAAATTCGAGGAAACCTGCGGCTGCGATCTGAAACTGGTCGCCGCGGGCGACGGGGCCGCGTTGCTGGCCCGGATCAAGCTGGAGGGCGCGCGCAGCGACGCCGATATCGTTCTGGGGCTTGATACCAACCTGACAGTGGCAGCATCGGCCACCGGATTGTTTGCCCCCCACGGCGTATCGGCGCAATTCGATCTGCCCGTGACGTGGGACGATGCGATGTTCCTGCCCTATGACTGGGGATACTTTGCGTTTGTGCAAAATGTCGAATTGGACGCGCCAGCCAATTTTCGCGCGCTGGCAGACAGTGATCTGAAGATCATCATTCAGGACCCGCGATCTTCTACGCCGGGCCTGGGCCTGTTGCTGTGGGTCAAGGCGGCTTATGGTGACGACGCGGCCAGCATCTGGGAAGGGTTGTCCGACAACATCGTGACGGTCACCAAGGGCTGGTCCGAGGCATATGGGCTGTTCTTGGAAGGCGAGGCTGACATGGTGCTCAGCTATACAACCTCGCCCGCCTACCATCTGATCGCCGAGGAAGACGCTTCAAAAACCACCGCCGCCTTTGACGAAGGTCATTACATGCAGATCGAAGTGGCCGGAAAACTGGCCAGCAGCGACCAGCCCGAGCTTGCAGATGCGTTTCTGGCGTTCATGATTTCCGAAGGCTTCCAATCCGCGATCCCGACGACCAACTGGATGTATCCAGCCGTGGTGCCAGCGGACGGATTGCCAGCTGGGTTTGAGACGTTGATCGAGCCCGAAAAAGCACTGCTGGTTCCCGCAGAGCAAGCCAGCGCAATACGCGATCAGGCATTGAGCGAATGGCTGGGCGCGCTGTCGCAATAAGCCCCAAACCCGCCAGCGCAGCGCCCGGCATCGGGGTTGCGCTGGCCGTGGGCGTTCTGATCCTGGGCGCGCTTTTGGCCGTCGCGCTGCGAGCCGAACCTGGTGGCGCGCGCCTTGGCGTCGCCGATTGGGCCGCCGTGCGCTTTACCGTTTTTCAGGCATCGCTTTCGGCACTCATATCACTGGCATTGGCAATTCCGGTGGCCCGCGCGTTGGCGCGTCGGCAATTCGTTGGGCGTACTGCGTTGATCACGGTGTTGGGCGCTCCGTTCATTTTGCCAGTGATCGTGGCGGTGCTGGGCCTGATCGCAGTGTTTGGCCGTGCCGGTTGGATCAACATCGCGCTGGGATGGGTCGGGGTGGAACCGATCCGCATTTACGGGCTGCAAGGCGTGGTGCTTGCGCATGTGTTCTTTAACCTGCCGCTCGCGACGCGTCTGATTTTGCAAGGCTGGCAGGACATTCCCGCCGAGCGGTTCCGCCTGGCCGCCAGTCTGGGCGCAGGTCCGCGCGAAATCTGGGTCCTGCTGGAACGTCCGATGCTGGCCAGATTGGCGCCCGGCGTTTTGGCGGTGGTGTTTGCAATTTGCCTGACCAGCTTTGCGGTGGCTTTGACGCTGGGTGGCGGGCCGCGGGCCACGACGATTGAATTGGCGATATATCAGGCCTTTCGCTTTGATTTCGACCTGTCGCGCGCGGCTTTATTGTCTGTTGTGCAAATCGGACTGACCGGTGCTGCCGCACTGATGGCCCTGGCTTTTGCACGCAATGATGGCTTTGGTGCCGGTTTGGACCGCGTGGTTCAGCGCTGGGACGCCGCAAGCGCAGGCCTGCGTGTGATCGACAGCGCCGTCATCGCGGCGGCCGCGCTGTTTTTGCTGCTGCCTTTGGCCGCCGTGGTTCTGTCCGGGCTACCGGGGCTGGCCACCTTGCCAGCTTCGGTCTTTGTGGCGGCCGGTGTGTCGGTGGCCGTGGCGGCGGTGAGTACAGTTGTGATGTTGTTGCTGGCTCTGCCCATGGCGCTCAGTGTCGCTTTGGGGCACGCGCGACTGGTGGAGGTTTCGGGATTGCTCGGCTTGGCCGCCTCGCCTTTGGTGATCGGAACCGGTCTTTTTATCGTGATTTATCCGCTGGCTGATCCCTTCAAGTTGGCCTTGCCTGTGACGGCGTTGGTCAACGCGGTGACCGCCTTGCCCTTTGCCTTGCGCATTCTGATCCCTGCCGCGCGTGAAGTTGTGGCACAGCAAGGCCGTTTGGCGGTGTCGCTTGGGCTGACGGGTGCGGCGTTCATCCGGCTTGTGCTGATTGCCAGAATCCGGATGCAGATTGGCTTTGCAGCGGGTCTGGGCGCGGCTTTGTCGATGGGCGATCTGGGCGTGATCGCGCTGTTTGCCGATCCCGAACGCGCCACATTGCCTTTGCAGGTGTACCGGCTGATGGGCGCCTATAGGATGGACGCCGCAGCCGGAGCAGCGCTGTTGCTTTTGGCGCTGTCTTTGACCCTGTTCTGGGCCTGCGATCGGATGGGACGTGCCAATGCTAAGTCTTGAAACCCTAAAGCTGGCGCAGGGCGACTTTCGTCTGAGCGCTGATTTGACTGTGCAAAAAGGCGCAAAAACCGCTGTGATGGGCCCGTCGGGAGCAGGCAAGTCGACGCTTTTGGCCGCGCTCGCCGGGTTCTTGCCACTTGGCTCTGGGCGCCTCATTTGGGACGGACAGGACATCAGCGCCGCCCTGCCCGGAGCGCGCCCGATTGCGATGCTGTTTCAGGATGGCAATCTGTTTCCCCATCTCAACGTTGCGCAAAATGTCGGGCTGGGGTTGCGACCCGCTTTAAAGCTGACCCAACGCGAAACGCAACAGGTCGAGGCCGCCCTTGACCGTGTCGGACTGGGCACGCTGGGCCAACGCAGACCTGCCGAATTGTCCGGTGGACAGCAAAGCCGTGCAGCCCTGGCGCGTGTTTTGGTACAGGCCCGCCCGTTGATTTTGCTGGACGAGCCGTTTGCCGCGTTGGGCCCGGCGCTCAAATCAGAAATGCTTGATCTGGTGGCTGGGCTTGCCGACGAAACCCATGCAACGCTTTTGATGGTCAGCCATGATCCCGGCGACGCACGTCGAATCACCGACAGTGTCATTGTTGTTGCCGACGGGGTCGCCACAGCGCCGCGCCCGACGGCGCAGGTTCTGGACGACCCCACAGGCGCGCTGCGCGCCTATTTGGGCGCACCCGAGCGCTAGGCGGCCAAGCTGGCGCGCATCTGTGTGATCGACAGCGCCGCACGTGCAGCCTCGCGCCCTTTTTCGACAAAATGCGCACGATAGATCGCGTCGTGATGCGCGGTCTCCTGATACTGATGCGGCGTCAGCGACACCGACAGAACCGGCACGCCGGTATCAAGACCTGCGCGCATCAGCCCCTCAACGACCGCTTGAGCGACAAATTCATGCCGGTAAATCCCGCCATCAACCACGAAGGCGGCACAGGCAATGGCCCCGTAGCGCCCGGTTTGCGCCAGATCCCGCGCAAACAGTGGCATCTCGAACGCGCCGGGCACATCGAACACATCGATTTGTGGTGGTGGTATCAGCTCGGTAAATCCGGCCAACGCCTGGTCAACGATATCCTTATGCCAATTGGCTTTGACGAAGGCGAAACGGGTGTGTGTCATGGGTCAATCTCCTTTGGTTCAGACACGTCACCCAAGGCGATTGCGCAGCACAGGGCGCCGCAAAAGCGGGCCAGACTGCGTTCTCTTTCATCCGGACTGTGACCGTCGGCTCTGGATTCGCACCAGATCTGCTGACCAAGAGGCGGCAAGCCTCTCGCGCTCGCGGGCTGCATACCCTGTGGATCACCACAACGCATTTACCGCCGGTGGGGAATTTCGCCCCGCCCTGAGAACGCGATCAACTTGCCAATGGCGCCCAGAGGTTGCAAGAGGCAAACACAACAGGAGAGCAAGATGCACCCCAATCCGATCTATCGCACCATCGAAGCCAAGCGCAACATTGCAATGGCCCGCGAGCGCGCGTTCGGGGTCCTGGCGCTCAGCGCTGACGCGGGCCCGTTGATCAGTCACATCCCGTTCCTTTTGAGTGAAGACGGGGCCACCGCCGGACTGCATCTGGTGCGCTCCAATCCCATTGTGCGCGCGCTTGAACAGCCCCGTGACGCGGTTATCGCGGTGTCCGGCCCCGACAGTTACATTTCGCCCGATTGGTACGGCGCAGATGACCAAGTGCCGACCTGGAACTATATCGCCATTCACCTGCGCGGCACGCTCGAACGCCGCCCGCAGGACGAATTGCACGATCTGCTTGATCGCCAGTCCGCGCTTTTTGAAAACCGCCTTGCCCCCAAACCGCCTTGGGTCACAGAAAAAATGACCGACGGCGTCATGGAAAAGATGATGCGGATGATTCTGCCTTTTCGGCTGGTCATTCACAGCATTGATGGCACCTGGAAGTTGAACCAGAACAAGCCCGATGACGTTCGTCTGAATGCCGCAGATCACGTTGATGCCTATGGGATGGGGTCCGAAACGGCTGTGCTGGCCGCGTTGATGCGGGCAGTGGACAGCGGCAACGACGCCACCTAGTCTGCGCCCATCCGCCACAGGAGCCTTGGATCATGAAGTTATACCACTCGCCCGCGTCCCCCTTTGTACGCAAAGTTGTCGTGTTATTGCACGAACTTGGCAAAACGGATGAGGTGGCGTTTGAAACCGTGACCACCACAGCCCTGGCCTCGGATGCCGCGCTGACTGCGGCCAACCCGCTGGCCCGTTTGCCCGCACTCGAGCGTCCAAACGGTGTTACGCTTTACGACAGCCGGGTTGTGACCGCCTATCTTGATGATTTGTTCGGTGGCGGCTTTTATCCCGGGACGGCGGCGCGTTGGGAAACCCTGACGCTGGAAGCCACCGGTGATGGGATCATGGATTCAGCGGTTTCAATGGTTTACGAGCTGCGGTTGCGCGCACCAGAACAGCAATCTCAGGCCTGGATCGAAGCCCAATGGGGCAAAGTCGAGCGCGCGCTGTCCATCGTCAACACGCGCTGGATGAGCCATTTATCTGGTCCTGTGGGCATGGGCCACGTGTCGATGGCCTGCGCCTTGGCCTACCTGGATTTCCGCCATGAAGCGCGCGACTGGCGTGGCGCAAATGTGGATTTAGCGGCCTGGTTTGAAACATTTGATGCGCGCCCCAGCATGGCCGCTTCGCGTCCCCCCGCAGGATGAGACTTCTTTAACCTGCGCGTGCTAATTGCCGCAGGGCCCAGGTTGTGAGGCACTGCGCGGCTTTGACCGCTGGACGTGGCAGGGACTCGCCGCTAGTTACCCTTTCGAAGCCGCTGTTTGTCATGCGGTTGTTATGCATGTTTGCCCTGCAACGGGCGCTGGAATTGGAGAAAACCTCGTGTCCCACGCAGAAGATCACGACGACACCCGGAGAGATTTCCTTTATTATGTCACGGCCGGCGCCGGCGCGGTGACGGCAGGTGCAGCCATCTGGCCGCTTGTGAACCAAATGAACCCATCCGCGGACGTGCAGGCCTTGTCCTCGATCCGCGTCGATTTGGCCGATGTCGAAGTTGGCACACAGATCAGCGTCAAATTTCTGGGCAAGCCAGTGTTTATTCGCCGCCGCACCGAAGAAGAGATCACCGAAGCGCGCGAGGTCAATGTTGACGACCTGCCTGACGGCGTCGCGCGCAACACCAACCTTGGCGATGTGCCTGCTACCGACGAAAACCGCTCCCTTGATGAGGCCGGTGAATGGCTCGTCATGATGGGCGTTTGCACCCATTTGGGCTGTGTGCCTTTGGGGGACGGCGCGGGCGATTACCACGGCTGGTTCTGCCCTTGCCACGGATCACACTATGACACCGCCGGTCGCATCCGCAAAGGACCCGCGCCAGAGAACCTGCCGATTCCGGTGGTTCAATTTGTCGATGAAACAACGATTGAATTGGGATAGGGAGATACGCAATGTCCGGAATTCCGCACGATCACTACGAACCTAAAACTGGCGGTGAAAAGTGGCTGCACAGCCGCCTGCCGATTGTGGGTTTGCTGTACGACACCATCATGATCCCCACGCCCAAGAACCTGAACTGGATGTGGATCTGGGGGATTGTTCTGACCTTCTGTCTGGTTTTG
The DNA here is from genome assembly GCA_045105075.1 of Sedimentitalea sp. Taxonomy (GTDB): domain Bacteria; phylum Pseudomonadota; class Alphaproteobacteria; order Rhodobacterales; family Rhodobacteraceae; genus JBGCDD01. The sequence goes on from JBGCDD010000174.1 coordinate 26,353, forward strand.
CAGATTGTCACCGGCATCGTGCTGGTGATGCACTACACGCCACATGTTGATTATGCGTTCTCATCTGTGGAACATATCATGCGCAATGTGAATGGCGGCGCGATGCTGCGCTATATTCACATGAACGGCGCTTCGCTGTTCTTTGTGGCAGTCTACGCGCACATCTTCCGTGGTCTCTATTATGGCAGTTACAAAGCCCCGCGCGAGATCACATGGATCATCGGGATGCTAATCTATCTCATGATGATGGGCACCGCATTCATGGGTTACGTTCTGCCTTGGGGCCAGATGTCGTTCTGGGGCGCCACCGTGATCACCGGTTTGTTTGGTGCCATCCCGTTTGTGGGCGATGCGCTGCAGGCTTGGCTTTTGGGCGGACCAGCAGTCGACAACGCGACGCTCAACCGCTTTTTCTCCTTGCATTATCTTTTGCCCTTCGTGATCGCGGGTCTGGTGATCGTGCACATCTGGGCCTTTCACACAACTGGCAACAACAATCCAACCGGGGTTGAGGTGCGACGCACCTCCAAGGCCGATGCCAAGAAAGACACCCTTCCATTCTGGCCCTACTTCGTGATCAAGGATCTCTTTGCGCTGGTTGTCATTCTGACCGTGTTCTGGGCGATCGTGGGCTTTATGCCAAACTATCTGGGTCACCCGGACAACTATATCGAGGCGAACCCCCTGGCGACGCCTGCGCATATTGTGCCGGAATGGTACTTCCTGCCCTTCTACGCAATCCTTCGGGCCTTTACCGATGAAGTCTGGGTTGTACAGATCGCCTCTTTTGTCACCGCAGGCATCATCGACGCCAAGTTCTTTGGGGTTTTGGCGATGTTTGGTGCGATTGTTGTGATGGCGCTGGCGCCTTGGCTCGATACCTCCAGCGTGCGTTCGGGTCGCTATCGCCCGATGTTCAAGTGGTGGTTCGCCCTGCTGATTGTCGACTTTTTCGTCCTGATGTGGGTTGGGGCCATGCCGGCCGAAGAACCCTACAACACCATCTCGCTGATCGCGTCGGCCTATTGGTTTGCCTACTTCCTTGTGCTTCTTCCGCTGTTGGGCGTGATCGAGAAACCCGATCCGCAACCTGCCACCATCGAAGAGGATTTTGAGGCCCATTACGGCAAGAAAACCGATGCTGACGGCGCAGCTGTCGCGGCTCCGGCCGAATAAGAAGGACACTGATCCATGTTGAAGAAACTCACACTGTCCGCGGTCGCCGCACTTGCCATTTCGGCAAACGGGGCGTGGGCAGCCGGGGCATATGACACTCACATCGAGGATTTCGCATTCTCGTTTGAGGGCCCCTTTGGCACGTTTGACCAAAACCAGCTGCAGCGCGGGCTTCAGATTTACACGGAGGTCTGTGCGGCTTGCCACGGCCTCAAACAGGTGCCTTTGCGCACGCTGTCCGACGAAGGTGGGCCGAACCTGCCCGAAGATCAGGTCCGCGCCTATGCGGCTGACAACTTTGAAGTCTTTGATGCCGAACTCGACGATTTTCGTCCTGCAACGCCCGTTGACCATTTTCCCGAGAACAATGGTGTCGGCGCACCTGACCTCAGCCTCATGGCCAAGGCACGTGCCGGCTTTCATGGCCCTTACGGACTGGGCATCAATCAGATGTTCAAAGGGATTGGCGGCGCTGAATACATAGCGTCCTTGTTGACCGGATACACCGGTGAAGAAAAGGAACAGGCAGGCGCGGTCTTTTACGAGAACACCGCCTTTCCAGGTGGCTGGATCAGCATGGGGCCTCCGCTTTATGATGAAGCCGTGGAATTTGCCGACGGACACGCAAATGACATTCATCACATGGCCGAGGATGTATCGGCATTCCTGATGTGGACGGCGGAACCAAAGATGATGGCACGCAAACAAGCAGGCTTCGTTGGTGTGTTTTTCCTGACCATCCTTTCGGTCCTTCTTTACCTGACCAACAAGCGCATCTGGGCGCCTGTTAAAGGTAAGAAAACGTCCTAGGAGCCGGCAAGCAGCAAAGCAAAAGCCCCGCAGAAACCTGCGGGGCTTTTTTTGTGAGCAATGCGATGTTCAGCCGAGCGGTCTATGGATCAAAGACGTGTTATTCCCCGAATGCCCGACGACCTGGTCAATATCGGTTTACACCTTTGGGAAATGGCCATCTGCGGCAAGAACAAGCCCATCTGCAACGGCTGTGAACACACCGGAAAAACGATGATGGGCATCGTGAAACACCTCGCGCATGGCGTCTGGCACCAACGACATGAGACTTGAACCGCCGACATAGACCACCGTGTCGACTTGCGACGGTGAAACATTGGCCATCGCCAACACATCACGTGCCCCGCCCTGCAAAGCTTGTGAATAGGACGAGAGCGTTTCGACAAGTGCCTCAGTGTCCAGATCTGCAGAAAGGGTTGGTTCAATTATCGTAAGATCAACCCGCGCAGGCTTTGCGCTGCTGTTTGCTGCAATCTTGCCGGCCTCCACAGCAAAGGCGATGTCGTGACCCAGTTCGGCTTCCAACACATTTGAAAGGCGTGCGAAACGCTCCGGCTCCGCCGCCATCTTTTCCATTTCAGAAACTTTTCGACGTGTCGCACCGGTATAAAGAAAAGGGATTTTTTCCCATGTGGCCAGATCATTGAAGATTGCGTTGGGTGCCAACAAAAGACCTTCCCCCATCACTTTGCGCAAGCGGGTTCCCTTGCCCAGCAAAGGCATGACATGTGCAACGCTAAGTGCGCGATCGAAATCGGTACCGCCAATACGAACCCCGTGATTGGCCAAGATTTCCACCCCTTTTGCCCGACACTCAAAAAGAGAAAAGTCTGATGTGCCCCCGCCAATATCGACAATCAGCCCACGACCGATGTTGGTGTCAGTTGCGCTGGCCAGTGCTGCCGCTTCGGGCTCTGGCAGAAACGCAACTTCTTCGAAACCAGCCGCCAGGTAACACGCCTTTAGGTCGGCTTCGGCGCGCGCGTCACGCTCTAGATCATTGGCATGAAAATGCACCGGACGCCCGGACAAGACCCGATCAAAACGAAGTCCGGTCTCGGCTTCTGCACGGGCTTTGATTTGCGCCAGAAACTGCGCGATAATTTCGACGAAGGTGACGCGTTGGTTCAGGATCTGGCGCTTTTCATGCATCAGTGAGGTACCCAGAACCCGCTTGAGGGCCCGCATAAATCGACCGTTGTTGCCGTTGATCAATGCATCCGTCGCCGCCCGCCCGATAAGAGTTTTCCGGCTATCATAGTCAAAAAAGAAGGCGGTCGGCAGCGTCGTCTCATCGTTTTCAACCCGGATAAGCTGCGGCTTTCCGTCCACCAAAACGCCGGCTGCAGAGTTCGAGGTGCCAAAGTCGACCCCTAGGACAGGTTTGAAAGCTGGCATGACCAAGGCCCCGATGATGCTGAGTTTGAAAGGCGCCGGTTTAGAACCCGCGCCAATACAGGTCAATCCTCAAACACAAAGTTGCGTGTCATCATGCCCAGCAATGCGCGCTGTCACAATTTGGCCCACTGGATGGGGCGTCTCAAAGCGCACTTGGGCAAACTGCGCAGTGCGCCCCATAGTCGGGTTTTCCATCAAGACTTGATGCGTCTCGCCGACCTGGCCTTGCAAATGATCCAAAACTTGTTGCTGAGCAGCCGCTCGCAGACGCGCCGCCCGAGCCTTGATCACCACGCCTTCTACCTGAGGCATACGCGCAGCCGGCGTCCCGGGACGCGGCGAATAAGGAAAAACATGCAGCCACGTCAAATGGCACGCCTTTAACAACGCCACAGATTGCTCGAACTGCGCCTCGGTTTCAGTGGGAAAACCTGCGATGATATCCGCGCCAAAGGTCATGTCAGGGCGCAGCGCACGCGCGGTTGCACAAAACTCAATCGCATCATCGCGCAAATGCCGACGCTTCATGCGCTTGAGGATCAAATCATCGCCATGTTGCAACGACAAATGCAGGTGCGGCATCAAACGGGGCTGATGGGCAATGGCATCCATCAGAGCGTCGTCCACTTCAATGCTATCAATCGAACTGATTCGCAGCCGGGACAGTTCTGGTACCTGCATCAAAATGCGTTGAACCAGATCACCCAGCCGAGGCGTCGCTGGCAGATCCGCGCCCCAACTTGTCAGATCAACACCGGTCAGCACGACTTCGTTGTATCCCCGTTCAACCAACCGCTGAATTTGCGCAACAACCACATCCGCGGTCACAGAGCGCGAGTTGCCGCGCCCGTAAGGAATGATACAAAATGTGCAGCGATGATCACAGCCATTCTGCACCTGCACATAGGCGCGCGCGCGTGTGCCAAAGCCATCGATCACATGATCACTCGCCTTGGTCACAGCCATGATATCATCGACTTGCACCGGCTTGGGATCGCCATTCGCCAAAGCGCGCCAGGTCGGCGCCTGCATCTTTTCAGTGTTGCCAAGCACGACATCGACCTCAGGCATGGCGGCAAAGGTGGCGGGTTCGGTTTGCGCCGCACAACCGGTCACAACCATACGCGCGTCTGGATTGTCACGACGCAGTTTGCGAATGTCCTGGCGCGCCTTGCGAACCGCCTCTGACGTGACAGCGCATGTGTTGACCACAACCACGCCATTGGCCCCGGCGGCGGCACTGAGGTCCTTCATCGCTTCGGTTTCATAGGCATTGAGCCGACAGCCTAAAGTTGAGAATTTGGCTCCGCTCATATTCCGGCAAGCCATTCAGATGTCAGAGTTCCGGAAAAAACATGCGACGTCGGGCCAGTCATCCAAACGCCGTCATCGCGCCATTCAACATGCAGGGTACCGCCGTCCAAATCGATCCGCACTGCGCGCCCGGTCAGGCCACGGCGCGCTGCCGCCACCGCTGTTGCACAAGACGACGACCCGGACGCCAGGGTGATGCCAACGCCGCGCTCCCAAACGCGCATGCGGATATGATCCTTGGCGATGACTTGCGCCACTTGCACATTGGTGCGTTCTGGAAACAGCGGGTGATGTTCTTGCGACGCCCCGAAGGACGCCAGATCGACGCGCGCCGTATCATCAACGAAGAACGTGCAGTGCGGGTTGCCCATTCCGGTCGCCGTCGGAGCACCGTCTATTGGCAATTCCAACGTATCCATTGCGCGCGCAAGCGGCACGTCGGCCCAATCCAATTGAGGCGCACCCATATTCACCGAAGTTTGGCCCTGGCCCATATCCCGGGCCTCGAGAACGCCTCGATCAGTCGTCAAATGAACCCGATCACTCCCCGACTCGACCATCAAAAAGCGTGCGATACACCGCGTTGCATTTCCACAGGCCGCTGATTCTGATCCATCCGCGTTCAAAAATGTCAGGTGCGCATCCTTACTGTTGGTCGAGATGATCGCCAGTTGGTCGAACCCAACGCCACAATGTCTGTCCGCCAAGGCGCGCGCCAAAGCAGGCGGCACAGGCACCGGACGTGCGCGCGCATCGACAACGACAAAGTCATTGCCAAGCCCATGCATTTTCATGAAAGGCCAACCTATTTCGGAGTGCGCGCACATCATCGCCGTATAGCGCCGCAAATGCTGCTTTTCCACCCCACAGAGCTCAAAGTTGACATCACGCCTTGACCCGCAAAGCGCCCTCTCATACACAGCGGTTCGATCAGGCGGGCGACTCACTAATGAAACGTCTGTCGGTATGATTTTGGTGGTTGAAGTTGATCAAACAACCAGCTTAAACAACGTAGCATGTCGTAAGACACGCGAACAAGAGTGGGCCGTTAGCTCAGTTGGTAGAGCAGCTGACTTTTAATCAGCGGGTCGCAGGTTCGAATCCTGCACGGCTCACCACTCAGTTCGCTGTTGTCAGGCGTCACGAAAGTCTTCCACAATTGGCGGATTTTCTGCCACAAACGCCTTTTACTTCTTCCACACGCACTTATTTTGGCGATCAGCATTACGGATGGGAGAACATTGTCGTCAAAAATTCGGATTATCAGCTCTGTTCCTTGGAAGGTCTATCGCGACTTGGTGTCATTAAGCGATGACCAGTGTCGATCAAAACGCTTCAGTTCGGCCGAATCCCTAGCGACATTCGTTACAACACTAAATTAAGCAGGACACGATCTCATATTTGCTGATGGCGCCGGACCGAATACATAGCCGGATAGCTAATTACCTGCTCCATTCGGAACCAGCATGTTGATTAGGTTTCAAACGTTGCCTCCGAACTGCCCGCGTTTGGAAGCGTGACCGGGTTGGTCCGAACTACCAACCCGTCAAGTGGCCACGAGGACGGTAACACCACCACTACCATGCATCGAATTATGCTTTGATAGCCGCTGTAGCAAATTTGTTTTCAGCATTGGACATGGAAGCCCAATCTTCATAACCTGCCCGTTGATAAATCAATCCGACCGCGCGGCTATCAAGCCTCTTCGCCTGACTCTTCGACGCTAAAACCATCCGTGCCAAGACAGGCCAATCGGCCATGTTGTGCATTTCTGAATGACTTAAATCTGGTGTCCGACATTTCACTGCAAAGTTCCCTAAGTTAACCGCCGCGAGGAACGCGGTGAGATGGCAGCCTCTAAGCCTGCAATGGATTGGCCAAAATTGACGATCACGACTGAGAATTAGTAAAACTAAAAATCTGGGTCATTACTTCTTTGAAGTCATCCTTGGTAGTTGTGGCAGTTGCTCTGGAAAGGCAAGCTCACCCAGTGCGCACCCGCAAAGCTGCTGACATCGCGCTTCGAGCGCCGGACGCGTCATGCTCACGTCTTTCGCGAGATAATCTGCATGTTCACCACTTATCGCACTAGCATGCATCTCCGTCAGCCCCTGACAAACGCTTACCTTTTCAGATTTGGTGGGAATGTCGCCCCTCAATATTTCGGCAAATCTCAAGGGGTTGATCGGCTTGTAGCTAGTCGAACCATGCTGAGCATAGGCCTCAAGGGTCGTCATCATGCGTTTTTCTTCCAAAGTGATAGCCTCCACCATCCCAAACGAACACTTCCACAAGAAGCGCCGTGCCCAATTTGACCGACACTGAACTTCAGACCAATTGATGGACGAGAGGAGAATAAACCACTTCATTCCGAGGTAAAGCAATGCTCACCTCCTCATCACATCGCTCCTTGACCAATTTGTGACGGCTCACAGGATCGCAGATTTCTGCAAAATAGCCGACACCGTCACTTATCATATCTTCGAAGCTTTTTCCGATACTTGGGTCCACAAGTAGCATTAAGAAATCTTCACTTCCCGCACTGGACCTGTCCTGTTTTTGTGCCGCCCCTGGTGCTCGTTTGAGCCACCTGCCGTTCGAATGCGTACCACTGCCCGGCAGTGGTTTGTCTACAAACCATGAGAGGGGGGCTTTTCCAGCCCAGTGCTGAGTGGCGTCCCTTGCCCGGCAGGGTCTTGCACAGCAAGATCCCGAGAGGGGCGTGGATTGTAGAAGCCGTTGATGTATTCGAAGATGGCCATCTCAGCCTGCCGTCGCGTTTCCCATGCCCGCCGCCAGATCAGTTCAGCTTTGATCACTGCCCCTGACCTGAGACCTTAAAACTCCTCCACTTTTGAGTAGGATCCGTCCCAAGCATTGGAGACGGAAGATGAAGAAGTCACGGTTCAGCGAAGAACAGATCATGCACTGCCCGGCAGGCGATTGCGTCACGCCAGAGGCGTGC
>JBGCDD010000175.1:0-21244 GCA_045105075.1 Sedimentitalea sp.
GCCGGGTTCAAACCCAAACGCGCGCCAACGCGCACCGTATCGGCGCAGCCCGAAGCCGGGATCGAGCCGATCTGGTTGATGCCGCGCCATGCCAAGGACAATCTGCGCGCCAAAGCGTGGCTGGATTACCAAAACGATGTCAAAGTGTCCGATGTGCAATTGGCCGCGCAAGAAGGGTTTGAAAGCGTCGAACACACCAAACGCTATACCACTTTGGGTATGGCGACAGATCAAGGTAAGTTGAGCAATATCAATGGTCTCGCAGTGCTTTCTAAAGCATTGGATCAAGATATTCCAACAACCGGCACAACCACCTTTCGCCCCCCTTACACGCCAATTTCAATGGGTGCGATTGGCGGCGAGGCGCGCGGCGCGGTGTTCCAGCCTGTGCGCATGACTCCGATGCACGACTGGCATGACACACACGGCGCCGATTGGGAGCCTGTGGGCCAGTGGCGGCGACCCTATGCCTATGTTCAGGGCAGCGAAACGGTGCATGATGCGGTCATGCGTGAGGTAAAGAACACCCGGCAAGCCCTTGGTTTGCTTGACGCATCTACCCTTGGCAAGATCATCGTCAAAGGGCCTGATGCGGGCAAGTTCCTCGACATGCTTTACACCAACATGATGTCGACGCTGAAGGTGGGCAAATGCCGCTATGGGCTGATGTGCGGTGAAAACGGGTTTCTGATCGATGACGGCGTTGTGGCGCGGCTCGAAGAGGATACGTTCTTGTGTCACACCACCACCGGCGGCGCCGACACCATCCACGGGCATATGGAGGAATGGTTACAGACTGAATGGTGGGATTGGAAGGTTTACACCGCCAATGTGACCGAACAGTTTGCCCAGATCGCTGTTGTTGGCCCCAATGCGCGCAAGGTGTTGCAAAAGCTCGGCGGCATGGACCTGAGCGCCGACGCGCTTGGGTTTATGGAGTGGCGCGACGGGCAGATTGGCGGCTTTGACGCGCGGGTGTTCCGGATCTCGTTCTCGGGCGAATTGTCCTATGAGATCGCCGTTCCAGCCAGTCAGGGCCTCGCGTTCTGGCGCGCGCTGATCGATGCGGGCGCGGAATTTGGCGCCATGCCCTACGGCACCGAAGCGCTGCATATCTTGCGCGCCGAAAAGGGCTTTATCATGATCGGCGACGAGACCGACGGCACGGTTATCCCACAGGATCTGGGGCTGAACTGGGCGATTTCGAAGAAAAAGACCGACTACCTGGGCAAGCGCGCACAAGAGCGCAGCCACATGACCGACCCTGAGCGCTGGAAACTGGTGGGTCTGGAAACCGTCGACGGCTCGGTGTTGCCCGACGGCGCCTATGCGGTCGGCAGTGGCGTAAACGCCAACAACCAGCGCGTGATGATCGGGCGCGTCACCTCGAGCTATCATTCGCCAAATCTGAACAAGGGCATTGCGATGGGGCTGGTGCTGCACGGGCCTGACCGAATGGGCGAGGTGCTGCGTTTTCCGATCTTTGAAAAGGGCAAGGAAACCATCATCGAGGCGCGCATTGTTGATCCGGTGTTTTTCGACCAGGACGGAGCCAAGCAAAATGTCTGATCCCATCAGCGCGTTGAATGGCGCGTCCTATCAAGGTCTGGTTGAGATCGCTGATTGCGGCCCCACCGGCATGATAACTCTGCGCGGCGATCTGGGCGCGCGGGCGGTCAAATCGGCGATCAAAGCGGGCGCGGGCGTCGATATGCCCAAAGCGCTTGGTGTAAATGGAACGCTGGCGGGCGGTGTGGCGTGGATGTCGCCGGATGAGGCGCTGATCCTGTGTCCCTACGACGAGGTAGAGACCCGCAGTGACGCGATGCAGGCCAAACTGGCCAAGGCACACACTCTGCTCAGTAACGTGTCTGATGCGCGCGCGGTGTTCCGTCTGACCGGTGCGCCCGTCCGCGAGGTTCTGGCCAAACTCTGCCCGCTTGATCTGTCGCCCGATGGGCTGCAACCGGGCACGATCCGACGCACCCGCATGGCGCAAATCCCGGCGGCTTTGTGGCTGGAAAGTGCGACGCAGGCCCATGTCATCTGCTTTCGGTCCGTTGCGCAATACACCTTTGATCTGCTCAAAACATCGGCACATCCTCAGTCAAAACCGGATGTTTTTGAACACTGAAAGCAACCAAGGGTTGTGTTTGTGCCGCTGATGATTTCATCTGAGGGTGTCAGCTTTCTACGGCACGAAAGAAACAATGCGACAGATTTTGATCGGGGCAGGTTTTTTGACTTGGGCGCTGGCCGGCGTTGGTGTTGCGGCGCCGGGAGCTTTGGAATGTGCGCCAAACAAGGTGGCGCGCGGCGAGCAAATCGTAACAGATGTTTATCTGTTTCGCCCCTCTGGCGCCACGGCAACCATTGCGGATGAGCTGACAATCGGCATCCATGAAGGGCCCGTGGCGGCAACACTGCAAAGCACATCGAATGGCGGATATGAGGTGCGCTGGCAGGTCAAAGGCATCCCAGTGACAGCGATCCGCTCGGCTGAGGGGTTTTTTAAGACGACCAGCAAAGTGAAGACCAACGCGACGTTCCGGATGCTTTTGGCCAAAGACCTCAAGACATTCACCCTGCGCGGCAATGCGGGTCGCCTTGGGCGGATCATTGCCAGCGGAACCTGTCGCGCGGCACGCTGAGGCGGCGCACAGGGCCGCGCGGCAGTACGCGGCGCAACACCGCGCCACCAAGCCAGATCAACAATCGCCCTTGACGCCGCGCGCCTTCACGCTCAGTTAATGCCGGGACAATCCACACCAACTGCGGGGGGCCGAGCAATGGCTTTTGAACTACCAGATCTTCCTTACGCGCATGACGCGCTGGCATCCAAAGGCATGTCGGCAGAGACGCTGGAATTCCACCACGATCTGCACCACAACGCCTATGTCACCAATGGCAACAAGGCGATTGAGGGCACCGAGTGGGCCGGCAAGTCGATGGAAGACATCATCACCGGCACCTATGACAAATCGGCTGTGGCGCAGAATGGCATCTTCAACAACATCAGCCAGTTGTGGAACCACAACCAGTTCTGGGAGATGATGGGCCCAGGCGATGCAGGCATGCCCGGCGAGCTGGAAAAGGCGCTGGTCGAGGCGTTCGGTTCGGTCGATGACTTCAAATCGCAGTTTTCTGCCGCGGGCGCAGGTCAGTTCGGCTCGGGCTGGTGCTGGTTGGTGAAGAACGCCGACGGCTCGCTGGCGGTGACCAAGACCGAAAACGGCGTCAACCCGCTGTGCTTTGGCCAAACCGCGCTGCTGGGCTGCGATGTGTGGGAGCATTCCTACTACATCGATTTCCGCAACAAGCGCCCGGTCTATCTGACCAACTTCCTGGACAATCTGGTCAACTGGGAAAACGTTGCCTCGCGCATGTAAATCCGATGTGCGTTAGCGCGCAGATCACAAACCCGTCGGGCCACGGCCGGGCGGGTTTTTTCGTGGCGCGCTTGTGATGCGTGCGCTGCTGGCGATGACGTTGGCCTGCACGATTTGGGGGCTGTCGCCGCTTTACTACAAGTTGCTGATCCACGTGCCGCCGCTGGAATTGCTGGCCCATCGCGGGTTGTGGAGCTTTGTATTCTTCGCCTCGCTTTTGGCTTTGCAGGGGCGTTTGCGGCTGGTTTGGGCGGCGCTGCGCGAACCGGGGCAGGCGGCGCTGACGGCGTTTGCCACGCTCAACATTCTGGCCAACTGGTTCCTGCTGATTTATGCCACCCAAGTCGACCGGGTGACCGAAACTAGTCTTGGTTATTACATTTATCCGCTGGTTGCCGTGCTGATCGGGCGGTTTGGCTTTGGTGAACATCTGCATGCACGCCAATGGCTGGGGGTGGGTCTGGCGGCCACGGGGGTGGGGTGTATCGCGGTTGGCGTCGGCGCCTTGCCGTGGATCTCACTTGTTCTGGCGGTGACCTTTGGCATTTACGGTGTGATCAAGAAACGCCTGCCTTTGGGCCCGGTTGTGTCGGTGACCTGCGAAGTACTGATGTTTTTGCCGATTGCGGTGTTGATCCTGGCGGTGACCCATGGGCGCGGGCAGGGGCTGTTTGGCCTGCACCTGTGGGACAGCGCACTGTTGATGGCTTCGGGGCCAATCACCGCCTTGCCGCTGATCCTGTTCAGCTTTGCCGCGCGCCGGTTGGCAATGTCGACCGTGGGGCTGATGCAATACATCAACCCAACTTTGCAATTCATCTGCGCCGTGGTGATCTTTGCCGAGCCGTTTACCGTCTGGCACAGCGTTGCGTTTGGTCTGATATGGAGCGCGCTGGCGCTTTATTCCTTCACCGCCTGGTCTCAGGACAAGCAGCGGCGCAATTCGATCAAGGCCGCCGCAGGCGAGTCCGCCACGGTGATCAAATCGCGCAAGGACGTGTCGGCAAAGCCCTGATCAATCACGTGATCAATCAGAGCGATCAGCGGATCCCAGTATCTTTGCGTGTTCAGCACCACGATGGGCTTGTTGTGCAGACCCAGCTGCGCCCAGGTCAACGCCTCAAACAGCTCGTCCAGAGATCCGGCGCCACCGGGCAGGATCACCACCGCATCCGCATTCATGAACATCACCTTTTTGCGCTCATGCATGGTTTCGGTCACCACATAGCGGGTCAGGTCGGTCTTGCCGACTTCGCGGCTTTCCAGATGGGTTGGGATCACGCCAAACGTGTCGCCCCCTGCCGCCTGTGCGGCGCGCGCGACTTCGCCCATCAAGCCCACGTCTCCTGCGCCGTAAACCAGTCGCCATTTGGCTTCGGCCAGCCCGGCTCCCATGTCTCTTGCTGCACGTGCATAGGCAGGCATTGAACCCGCGCGCGATCCGCAATAAACACAGACAGATTTGACGGTCATGGGCAGGCCTTTCCGGGGGCTTTCGGGCGGACAAACACAGCTTGGCCGTGTTTTGACCCCTGATAGCGCGGTTGCTGGGCTTGCTCAACCGTATGGGGGATAAAGACGATGGCCGTGAACAAAGTGGTGCTTTTTGCGCTTCTTGCCGCCGGGGCTGGTACGACGGGCGGGCTGTATTGGGCCGGGGTAATTCCGCCGCGTCTTGGCCTGTCTGAGGAGCCAGCGCCGGTTTTGGCCACTGCTCAACCGGCTGCGGCGCCGCAAGTTGCGCCCAAGCCGGTGATCGCGCCATTGCAAACGCCTGCTGTCGTGCAACCCGATATCAAACCCGACCCACAGCCAGAGGTCGCCGCCGCGCCGCAAGACCCGGTTGTCGACGCACCAGACACCGGTCCGGTTCCCGATGTGCCCCCGGCCATTGATGTGATCCGGATCGAACCGGATGGCAGCGCGGTTTTGGCGGGTACCGCTGTGCCGGGCAGCCAGGTTGATGTGTTGCTGGACGCGGACGTGCTGGAGAGCTTTTTGGTGGACGGCACTGGCAGTTTCGTGCGGTTTTTGACTGTGCCGCCGTCCCGCCAGGCGCGCGGGTTGTCGCTGCGGGCCACGCGCGAGGATCAGACCGTATTGTCGCTGGATCAGATCATATTGGCGCCCGTGACGCCGCCCGTTGTCGTCGCAGAGGTTGCTGACGCACCCGGGCCGAACCCAGCCCCAGAGCAGGCCCCGGTTGCACAGGCCGACCCTGTGGTTGAAACAATCGAGACGCCGCAGCCCAGTGCCATCGAAACCCAAACGGCACCGGAACCCGTTGTGATCGCCACGGTTGAGCCGGTGGAAGATGCGCCTGTTTTGGCGGATCCCGCGCCTGAACCAACGCAAACTGTGGGCTCAGATCCGGAACCAGCCCAAAGCGCATCCGAGGCCGAAGCTGTTGCACAGCTGCATGCACCAACCACGCCACAAGAAGCACCAGCCCCTGCTGAGACTGCGCCGACGCGCCAACCAGACGCCGCTTCTGAAACGCTTGCCGCGATTGAGCCCACGCTGACCGAAGAACCAATGGAAATCGGCGAGCCAAAGCCTGAACCGCCAGAGTCCGCGGCGGCATTGGACAGCGCGCAATCGATTGTCCAAGACGAGGTCGAGGATGTCGCGGCGCTGGTGCCAGATGTGTCAATCGCTGACGCGTTGGCTCAAGCAGAAGCGACAATGCCGCAGGTGCCCGTGGCGCAAATCGAACCCTCGGCGCCCAAGCCTGCAGAGATCGCCGTGGCCGAAGCACAACCAGCAGCCGAACCTGCGACCCGGCCCGACATCGAAATCGCAGCGCTTGACGTTGAGCCCAAACCCGAACCCGAACCCGAGACGGCGCAGGCTGCGCCAAAGCCCGACATCCCGTCGACGCCAGAGCCGCGCCAAATCGCGACGCAGACACCAGAGCCGGCGGTTGTGCCCGAGCAACCGGCTGTTGCGGATGACCCGCCGGCCGCATCGGTGGACGCCGTTGATATTGCGCGTGAGGAAGCGGTGGAAGCTGGCGAACAAGACGCAGTGGCTTCTGCGCCGCGTACGCCAACGCCTTTGCCAACGGTGGATGATCCGACGCCTGAACCCCAACAAGCCGAAGCTGATGTGCCGAGTGAACCAGAGACTGTTGTGCACTCAACGCCGGTCTCTGAACCCGCACTCGAAAGGATTGTGTCAGAAGAGCCAGAAGCGATGGCCGAGGCCGCACCCGAGCCAGTAACAAATGAGCCAGCGGCCAGTGAACCGGTGGTCAATGAGCTGGTGCAAAGCGAGCCGGAGCAAAACGATCCCGCATCCAGTGCGCCGGTGGTGGCCGAGGTGGCAGCGCCCGAAATCAAACCCGAGCCAACACCGGAAACAACCGCTGTCGCAACGCCCGAGCCTGCGCCTGTGCGTCCGGATCCTCCGGTTGTGGCGGCTTTGACCCAACAGCCTCGCGTCGCCCCGGCGCCCGATGTCATATCCTCGGCGCCCCAGGCGGTGACCCCGACCACGGAAACCGCGCCTGACACCGGGACCACTGCGGTTGCGGTGTTGCGGGCCGGGCCAGATGGGATCGAACTGCTGCAACCGGCAAACCCGCAACGCCCGCAGGCGATGGACCGAATCGCGCTCGACACGATCAGCTATTCACAAAAGGGCGAGGTGTTGCTGTCGGGGCGCGCTCAGGGGCAATCGGTTGTGCGGGTTTATCTGGATAACAAGGCGGTCACTGATCTGAATTCGGACACAGTGGGCAAATGGCGTGGCAAGCTGGACGGCATTGCGCCGGGCATCTACACGCTGCGTCTGGACGAGGTCAGCGCATCGGGCGCGGTTCTCAGCCGGATTGAAACACCGTTCAAACGCGAATCCCCCGATGTGTTGAACCCGCCAACCAGCGATGATCCGGCCCAGGCCAACACGCTGATCCGTGCAGTGACTGTGCAGACCGGTGATACGTTGTGGGCGATTTCGCGCGAGCGCTACGGTGACGGTGTGCTTTATGTGCGCGTGTTTGAAGCCAACCGTAAGAACATTCGCAACCCGGATCTGATCTATCCCGGACAGGTCTTTACCATTCCTGACTAAGGTCGCGATGCGCGGTTTTGACGGGCGCGGGCTCTGGCCTTCCCGTTTGCGCACGCTTATGTTTTGGATGTAAGCCAAGGATACTACATGACATCTCAAGACACATCGTCGCCCGAAGACGAGCGGCGTTCCGGACTGCGCACCATTCGCCGCGTTGTGCCCTATCTTTGGCCCGAAGAGCCACATTGGGTGCGACGGCGCGTTGTGCTGTCCCTGGCGATGCTGATCCTGGCCAAGCTGATCGCGGTTTACACGCCGATTTTGTACAAAGGTGCAGTGGATGCGCTGGCCGAAGAAGGCGTGCCGATGCTGGCGCTTGGCGCGGTGGGACTGACGGTGGCTTATGGTGTGGCGCGCCTGATGACGGTGGGATTGCAGCAATTGCGCGATGTGTTTTTTGCGCCTGTTGCACAGCGGGCCTTGCGTCAGCTGGCGCTGGAGACGTTTCAGCACATTCACCGCTTGTCGATGCGCTATCATATCACCCGCAAGACCGGTGGGCTGTCGCGGATCATCGAGCGCGGCGTTAAAGGCGTGGAATTTCTGCTGCGGTTTATGCTGTTTTCGATTGGGCCACTGATCCTCGAGCTGGCGCTGGTGGCGATCATCCTGACCGTGTTGTTTGATGCCTGGTATCTGGCGATCGTGGTTCTGACCATCGCGCTTTACGTTTGGTTTACCTTCAAGGTCACCGAATGGCGCGTGCAACTGCGCCGTGAGATGAATGATCAGGATACGGATGCCAATCAAAAGGCGATCGACAGCTTGCTGAACTTTGAAACGGTCAAGTATTTCGGCGCCGAGAGTCGCGAGGCGGCACGCTATGACAAAGCGATGCAAGGCTATGAAGCGGCGGCGTTGAAAACCGCTTATTCGCTGGCTTTCTTGAATTTCGGTCAATCGGTGCTGATCACCGGTGGTTTGATTGGTGTGATGGTTCTGGCCGCGTTTGGGGTGCAAAGCGGCGCGCTGACGGTGGGCGATTTCGTGATGGTCAACGCCTACATGATCCAGATCACCGTGCCGCTGAACTTTTTGGGCACGGTTTACCGCGAAATCCGCCAGGCATTGGTGGATATGGGCGAGATGTTCAATCTGCTGGAGCAGCCTGCGGAAGTCAGCGACAAGCCAGATGCGAAAGCCCTTGAGATCAAGGGCGGTGAGATCACCTTGGAGAATTTGCGCTTTGGCTATGACCCCGAGCGCGAGATCCTGAAGGGGGTCAGCCTGACTGTGCCGGCGGGGCAAAGCGTGGCCATTGTGGGGGCCACGGGGTCGGGTAAATCCACCATCGGACGGCTGTTGTTCCGGTTTTATGACGTCACGGGCGGTGCGCTCAGGATTGATGGGCAAGACTTGCGCGACATTTCCCAGGAGAGTTTGCACGACGCCATTGGGGTAGTGCCGCAGGATACGGTGCTGTTCAATGACACCATTCGCTATAACATTGCTTATGGACAGGCCGGGGCAACACCGCAGCAGATCGAACAAGCCGCCCGTGATGCTCAGATCCACGATTTTATCGAGAGTCTTCCGGCGGGGTATGACACCACGGTGGGCGAACGCGGTTTGAAACTGTCGGGCGGCGAAAAACAGCGGGTGGGCATTGCGCGCACGTTGCTGAAGGATCCGCCGATCCTGTTGCTGGACGAAGCCACAAGTGCGCTGGACAGTGACACCGAACAAGAAATCAAAACAGCGCTGGAGCGTGCCGGCGAGGGGCGTACAGTGATCACCATCGCGCACCGATTGAGCACGATTGCCGAAGCCGACCAGATTGTGGTTCTTGAGGCCGGTGAGATTGTCGAGCGTGGCACCCATGACGCGTTGTTGTCGCAAGCCGGACGCTATGCGCATCTGTGGAATCGCCAGCAATCGGATGATCAAGCAGCGTAACCACGCCGAACTAGCGCGGTTACGCCCCATAATCCAAAGGCGTGCGCTGGCGCGCACATTACATGTTTTGTCCGCCCCATGGCCAATTTTTGGGGATAGGGCGGAGGTAGGCGCCTAAATCATTCTGCGGCTTTGAGCGGCGCGCTGATGGTGGATGTTCGGGCTGGCATGGCAACGGGCGCCATGTCGTCCCAAATGATTTCGGTTGTGGGCAGTTTGCGGGCCACGCGGGCCAGGGCCATATCGCGTGCGATGCGGGTGCCGCGCCCGCCGGTGATACGCACCAGCAGTTTGGCCATCCACAGCGCATAGGTGCTGATCCAGACCCGCAGAGCAAGGAATGAGGGCGTAACGATCAGTGTCAGCACAGTGGCGATGCCCAGGCCAAACACCACCGCCGTGGCCAGTTGCTTCCACCACAGCGAGGTCGGGCTGTCGATGCTATAGCCACCGCCGATAAAGTCGAGGCTGAGGCCAAACATCATCGGAGCAAGGCCTGCCATCGTGGTGATTGTGGTCAGCAGCACCGGGCGAATCCGCGCCTCGGCCGTGCGCACGATGGCTTCGATCCGGGGCATGTAACGGCTGTATTCCTGGTAGGTGTCGATCAGAACAATGTTGTTGTTCACCACGATCCCGGCCAAAGCCACGATGCCTGTGCCGGTCATGATGATCGAAAACGGCTGGTTCATCACCATCATCCCGATCAGCACGCCAGTGGTCGACAACACAACCGCCAGCAGCACCAGCACCGAGTTGTAAAACGAATTGAACTGCGCCAGCAGGATGATGAACATCAGCCCCAGTGCGCCCATGAAAGCGTTCTGCAAAAAGGCGCCTGACTCGGCCTGTTCTTCCTGATCGCCGGTCCATTCCCAGGCCACGGAAGCTGGAAAGGGGTTGGTGTCCAGCCATGTGGTCAGCGCCGCAATCCGCTCGTTGGCATTGATCGGCACGATACGTCCGTCATTGTCGAGCGCGTTGCGCAGTTGATCCGCTGAGGCCGCGCCAATCAGGTCCATCACTTCGTACAGGTCGCCATTGTCGCGGGTGATCACGCTGCCACCGCTGGACTCGGCGCCGTCGGGTAGGGCACGCAACAAAGCGAGGCTTTGATCATCTGCGTTAAGCACTTTGGACAGGCCCGCGCCCACGTCAGCTTTGACGTCGTAAAACCGTTGCTGATCGATGCGGCTGATCTTGGCCAGTTTGGCCACCGGTTGGCGGGTGATGAAGTTGCTGAGCGGGACCAGACCGTCGCTGGTGCGCACTTTCAACGTATCAAGCGTGCTGAGCACACGGTCATCCTCGGGCAGGCGCACGCGGATTTCGATTTCTTCGTCCGACGTGTCAACGCGCATCGTGTCCAACAGAATGCCACGGGTGACCAGCTGCACCATGGCGCCAACGGTTGCCACATCGGCGCCGAAGCGGCCGGCTTTTTCCACATCGACGTCGATCTGCCAATCGATGCCGGGCAGGGGCAGGGTGTCTTCGATCTTGATCAACCCAGGCGTCGCATCGAACTGGGCGCGCGCGATCTCGGTGGCGCGGGTCAGGTCTTGCCAGCCGTCGGCTTTCAGGCGCAAGTGCAACGGTTTGCCACTGGCCGGGCCTTGTTCAAGCGCCAGGATCTCGGCTTCGAACCCGGGCAGTTTGGCGAGTTCGGTGTTCAACTGCGCGATCACGTAATCCCCGTCAAAATCGGGGGCGGTTATTTCGCGTGTGAAACGGCCATCCATGAACGCTTCGTCCACTTTGGGGCGATCTTCCCAAGGGATCATTTCGAACTGAACCTGACCGATGGTGTCCTGGGGCGATTGCTGGCCGGGACCACCGGTGTCAAGCCCGCCATCGCCAGCGAAAGCAAAGACGTTGATCACGGCGGGGTGCGCGCTGATCACATCTTCGACCTGTTTGACCATGCGATCGGATTCCATGAGGGAAATGTTTCCGCGGGCGCGCACATAGACAGTGGCCTGTTCGGGTTCGGATTCCACAAAGAATTCAACGCCGTTCGAGTTGGCCGGGAACAGCACAAAAGAGATATAGAACACTGTCGCGAACACGCCGCCAATGGCGACCAATGGCATCACCGGATTGCCTGCAATCAGCTTGATCACCCAGCCAAATGGGCTTAGGCGATAGCCCGCACGCACCCGGCGCGCCCGGCGTTCGATGCGCGCGGCCCCAAGCGTGATTGAGGCGGCAAAGGCGCCCGCCAGAAAGATCACAGCTCCGGCAAGAGAGCCCGCAGCGCCGCCGATGGGCAGCAGATACATCGGGTTCAGCACCTGCATGGCGCCAATAAACATCGTGTAAAGCGCAGGCGGCACCAACATCGCACGCACCACCCAAGGCAGTTTGGCGCGCAACACGTCTGAGGTAGAGCCGAACAGACGGCTCATCCGGCCAGTGACACCGCCCATCACGGGCAGATAGACCAGCGCGACAACCAGCGAGGCCGACAGCACAAAGATCAGCGTGACGGGCAACATGCCCATGAACTGGCCGGGCACGCCGGGCCAGAACAGCATGGGCAGAAACGCGCACAAGGTGGTCGCAGTTGATGACACGATGGGCCAGAACATGCGTTGGGCGGCCTCGACATAGGCCTGCATCGGGCCGACGCCTTCCTTGATGCGTTTGTCGGCATATTCCACAACCACGATCGCACCGTCCACCAGCATGCCAACAGCCAGGATCAGGCCAAACATCACGATGTTGGAGATCGTTACCCCCATCACCGCCAAAAACGCGAAACACAGCAGAAACGACGTGGGAATGGCGAAGCCAACCAGCAAAGCGGCGCGGCTGCCAAGGGCACTGAGCACAACAATCATGACCAGCGCGACGGCGGTCAGAACCGAGCCTTCCAGCTGGCTGACCATGCTGCCGACCACCCGGCTTTGGTCATTGCTGGTGCCGACGCGCACGGCGGCTTGCAGCTCTTCGGGCCACTTCGCTTTTGAGGTGTCGATGGTGTCTTTGATCAAAGCCACCGTGTCGATCAGGTTGAAGCCTTTGCGTTTGACAACCTGCAACGCCACGGTGTTTTCGCCATCAAACCGGGCGGTGCCTTCGCGGTCTTCAAAGGTAAAGTTGATCTGTGCCAGATCGCCCAGCGTCACCACGCGGTCGCCATTGGTTTTCACCGGCAGGTTGTACACATCACGCGGTTCGTCGAAGGATGATGGAATCTTGACGCTGAACGTACCCTGATTGGTTTCGATCTCACCGGCGGCGATCAGCTGGTTGTTGTTTTGCACCACGTTGATCAGCTCAAGCGCGGTCACGTTATAGGCTTCAAGGCGCAACGGGTCGATCACGACTTCAAGCATTTCGTCGCGGTTGCCAGCAATGCCGGCCTCCAGCACCGCATCAAGCGCTTCAAGATCGTCCTGCAAGTCCTTGGCAATCTTGGCCATTGTGCGTTCGGGCACGGCCCCTGTCAGGTTGACAATGACGATGGGGAATTCGGAAAAGTTGATCTCGGCAATCGAATATTGCTCGGCACCGTCGGGGAATTCGCCTTGTGCGGCGTTCATCCCGTCGCGCACATCGGCCATGATCGCGGTCTTGTCCCAGCCGAATTCAAACTCCATCACAACGTTGGCATAGTTTTCCGACGCGGTGCCGGTCATCTTTTTCAATCCGTCCAGATCCGCCATTTCGGTTTCGATTGGCTTGACCAAAAGGCTTTCGGAATCTTCGGCGGAAATGCCGGGAAACTGCACCGAAACGATCAGCGCAGGGATTTCGATATCGGGCTCGCCTTCTTTTGGCAGGCTCCAATAGGCAAAGCCGCCGATGACCAGAGACAAGCCAATAAAGGCCAGAACCATACGGGCCCGTTCGGCGGCCCAATCGACAATACCGGTCACGGTTTTACCTCCTGGAAAGTCGGCTTGACGGTGACGCCAGCGGTCACAAAGTCCTGGCCAACAACGATAATATCGACCTCTTCGGGCAAACCCGACAGCCAGACCCCATCGATGTCATCGCGCACCAGACGCACGGGCATGAACTCAACCACATTGGCATCGTTCACGGTGCGCACCCCCAATTGCCCATCATTGTTCAAGGTCAAAGCCGATTGCGACAAACGGTGCGCCTTGGCCCCATCCGCAGCAATCAGCAATGTGGCGGTTTGCCCGTCGCGCAGCGCCAAATCAGGGTTCGGGACATCGATTTCAACCAAGAACGTCCGCGTGGTCGGATCGGCAGAGCGGCTGAGGAAGGTCACATTGCCCTGCACCCGCTGCCCCCCGGTCAATTCCGCGCCCGCCAGTGCACCAACCTGAATGCGATGCACTTCGGTTTCCGGCACGTAGGCGATCAGCTTGATCGGGTCGAGCTGGATCACTGTGGCGCACAGACTGCCGGGCTGCATCAGGCTGCCCAATTCGGCGGCATCCGATTCCAAAAGGCCCTCGAATGGCGCGGTGATGGTCAAACGTTCAATTTCGCGCTCGGCGCCTGCAACAGCGGCCGCTGCGGCTTCGATGCCAGATTGCGCGGTTTCAAGACCAGACTTGGCCGAGGCAATGCCGGCTTCGGCAGAGCGCACTGATGCTTGGGTCGCCGCCAGCCGGGTTTCAGAGGCATAGCCGCCTTTGGACAGTTTTGAGGCCGCGTTGTTGTTGATCATTGCCTCATCAAGGCGGGCCATTGCTTCTTGCAACCGGGCCTCGGATTCGGGCACGCGGCTTTTGGCTTCGGACAGGCGGGCGCGGGTTTCGGCCAGGCTGGCCATACGGGTGCCGGGATCAAGCTGGCAGAGCAAATCGCCCGCTTTGACAAAAGCGCCCTTGCGCAGCGGTTCTGAAACCACGCGGGCCGAGGTTTCGGCGCGCACTTCGACCTGGCGCAAAGCCTTGGTCTGACCGCGCAACACCACAGCACTGTCAATGGTTTGCACCTTGGATCGCACCGCAACCACACCGATCACCGGCAATTTCGACGCCGCCGCTTTGATCACGTCGCCCGTGCCTGACGCAAGCGTGCCCGACGCAACAGCATCAGGCGGCGTTTCATCCTGCACGTCAACGTCATTGCCGCGCGCAAACGCCAACAGCGCGTCACGCTCAAATACCGCTCCGTAGAGTCCAAGCGTCACCAAAACAGCAGTGATAATTGGGATCAGTCGCATTGTGTGCCTTCCCTCAGCAACATCGAGTGTCAAACGTATGGGGCATCCCCGCCCTCGGTTCAGACAAAGATCATCATCCGATAGAGATCATATATGGTGAGTACTACGCTAAACTAACCAGTTCAGATTATTTTTTTTCACCCGCATGCGCAAGCTCTGGCGACTTTGTGCGCGCCCGATGTCTTGGCTTGGCAACAGATGCACGCTAAAGGAAACATGTTTCACGACGTTGACCTTTGGTTTGACGCAAAAAACAGTGCCAGACGTGGCCAAAAACGGCGCAAAAGCCAAACGACGACGCAACAGAAGGGCAAGCCATGAGCGACAGCGACAGTTTCATCGATGAGGTGACCGAAGAGGTGCGCCGCGACCATCTTTACGGGCTGCTGCGCCGGTATGGCTGGATTGCGGTCTTGGCGATTGTTTTGATTGTTGGCGGCGCCGCTTTCAATGAATATCGCAAATCCCAACGGGCGGCTTCGGCACAACAGCTTGGCGATCAGGTGTTGGCCGCAATGCGCAGCAATGGCGCCGAGGCGCGCGCCGCCGAGCTGTCATCGATCACCGCCGACTCGGCCGGTGGCAATGCGGTTATCGACTTTATGCTGGCCGCTGCCCAGGTCGAGGCGGGTCAAATTCCGGCGGCTGTGGCCGCGCTTGACTCAATTGCAACAAACGGTGATCTGCCCGAAATCTACCGCCAGATTGCCAGCTTCAAGGCATTGACCCTGCAAACCGACAGCCTGTCAGCAGCCGAAAGACGCTTGCAATTCGAGGCTTTGGCCCAACCCGGCGCGCCGCTGCGACTGCTGGCACAAGAACAATTGGCGCTGATTGATGTTGCCGAAGGTGACACCCAAGCGGCGATTGATCGCCTGCAGGCCATTCTCCAGGACGCCGAATCCAGCGGTGACTTGCAACAGCGCGCCCAGCAGGTGATTGTGGCGTTGGGGGGCACACCGGAACCGCGCAGCTTTGAGCAGCAGGGGTAACCGGGGCGCTCGTCCTGCGCCGGTCGGCGCGTTGAAGTCAGACAGGCCATTGAATATGATTGCAGAGTTTCGTTTCTTCCGCACAGCTCCGGTTTTGCTGGCGCTGGGTTTATTATCCGCCTGTGCCGAACCCGAGATCATTTTGCCAGGCGAGCGCGAAGATCTGCGCCCCGAAGTCAGCAGGCTTGCCCCTGCCAGCGACGGCAACAGCAGCCGCGCGATCCGTTTGCCAGGTCAGACCCGCAACGCCGCGTGGGCGCAACCCTTCGGCACACCGGGTTACCGCACAGCCCACCCGGCCTTGTCATCGGCGCCGCAATTGCTTTGGTCGACCAACATTGGCGAAGGCGATGGCAAACGCGTGCGCATCACGGCGGATCCGGTTGTTGGCGGCGGGCTCATCTACACGTTGGACAGCGGCGCGCTGGTATCGGGCGTGTCGCCGTCGGGGGCCGTGGTCTGGAACCGCGACCTGACCCCAAGCGAGGACAACGCGGGCGAAGCAACCGGGGGTGGCATCACCTATGATGCGGGTACGCTTTATGTGTCGTCCGGTTTTGGCATCGTGGCGGCGCTTGATGCCAGCTCCGGTGCGCTGAAATGGGAACAACGCCTTGATGCCACCGGCAGCGGCACGCCGCTGGTGCGCGATGGGTTGCTTTATCTCGTGGCCGGTGATGACACGGGCTGGGCGATCAACACAAAGGACGGCCGTATCGTTTGGCAGGTGCAGGGCACCCCCAGCATCGCCAATGTCCTTGGCGCGCCTGCGCCGGTTTTGACCCGTGATCTGGTGATCTTTGCCTTCGGTTCCGGCGATCTGATCGCCGCGTTCCGTCGCGGTGGCTTGCGCCGCTGGACAGCCTCTGTGGCCGGGCAACGCTCGGGCCGGGCTGCGGCGCGGATCAGTGATGTCACCGGCAGCCCGGTTCTGGTGGGCGACACAATTTACGCCGGCAATCATTCCGGGCGTACTGTGGCGTTTTCGATCGACAGTGGTGAACGGAAATGGACCGCGCGCGAAGGCGCCTTGGGCCCGGTCTGGCCTGTGGGCGGCAGCCTGTTTGCGGTCACAGACCTGAGCCAACTGGTGCGGTTGGATGCGCGTGACGGTGCGGTGATCTGGGCCAGCGATTTGCCCGGATTTGTGCGCCAAAAGCCGCGCAAACGCGGTGCGGTGTTTGCCCACTATGGACCAATCGTGGCGGGCGGGCGCGTGATCGTGGCGTCAAATGACGGGCTGTTGCGCTTCTTTGCCCCCGAGGATGGCAGCCAAAGCGCCAGCGTTTCGGTGCCCGGTGGTGCCACCACTGCGCCAGTTGTGGCGGGCGGCGTGCTTTATGTTGTGAGTGCGTCCGGGCAATTGCACGCTTTCCGTTAAGCTTCAGATGCGCTAAGGCGGCGCGTCTGACACTATAACAAAGTAGCGCTATGTCTTTCACCCTCGCCATCGTGGGCCGTCCAAATGTGGGCAAATCCACCCTGTTCAACCGGCTGGTCGGCAAACGGCTGGCCCTGGTCGATGACACGCCCGGCGTCACCCGCGATTTGCGCGAAGGGGCGGCGCGCCTTGGTGACTTGCGTTTTACTGTGATCGACACTGCGGGCCTCGAGGAAGCCACCGATGACAGCCTGCAAGGGCGGATGCGCCGGCTGACCGAACGCGCGGTTGATATGGCCGACATATGCCTGTTCATGCTGGATGCGCGCGCCGGGGTCACACCGACCGATGAAATGTTTGCGGAAATTTTGCGCAAACGCAGCGCACATGTGATTCTGGCCGCCAACAAGGGCGAAGGGTCGGCCGCAGATGCCGGTGTGATCGAGGCCTATAGCCTGGGTCTGGGTGAACCGATCCGCATGAGCGCCGAGCACAATGAGGGGTTGAACGACCTCTACGCTCAACTGATGCCTTTGGCGGATGGGTTCGCCGAACGCGCGGTGCAGGAAGCACCCGAAACAGATGTGGATCTGGACGAAGATGACCCGGACGCCGTGCCCCAACCAACCGCCTCCAAGCCGTTGCAGGTTGCTGTGGTCGGGCGCCCCAATGCGGGCAAGTCAACGCTGATCAATCAGATCATCGGCGATGATCGGCTGCTGACGGGGCCCGAGGCTGGGATCACCCGTGATGCGATTTCCCTGCGCACCGATTGGCATGGCACACCGATGCGGATCTTTGACACCGCCGGCATCCGCAAAAAGGCCAAGGTGCAGGAAAAGCTGGAAAAACTGTCGGTCAGTGACGGGTTGCGGGCGGTAAAATTTGCGGAAGTTGTGGTGGTTTTGCTGGATGCGGCGATCCCGTTTGAACAGCAAGACCTGCGCATTGCCGATCTGGCCGAACGCGAAGGCCGCGCGGTTGTGGTGGCAGTGAACAAGTGGGACATCGAAGACGACAAGCAAAACAAGCTGCGGGATCTGCGCGAGTCGTTCGAGCGTCTGTTGCCGCAGCTTCGCGGCGCGCCCTTGGTGACTGTTTCGGCAAAAACCGGGCGCGGTCTTGATCGCCTGCATGACGCAATTTTGCGCGCCTATGACATCTGGAACCGGCGCGTCACCACGGCACAGCTCAACCGTTGGCTGACGGGCATGCTCGAAGCGCACCCGCCGCCCGCGCCGGGAGGGCGGCGAATCAAGCTGCGCTATATGACCCAAGCCAAGACCCGCCCGCCTGGATTCGTGGTGATGTGCAGCCATCCCGACAAAATGCCCGCCAGCTATTCGCGCTATCTGGTTAACGGATTGCGTCTGGATTTTGATATGCCGGGCTCGCCGATCCGGCTGGTTCTGCGCTCGCAAAACGACCAAAACCCGTTCAAAGGGCGCAAAAAAGCCGGACCTTCAAAGCTGCGAAAACACATGGAAGGTCGCCGTACCGATCGGTGAGAAACGGCGCCGAGTGTGGCAAAAACTAACCGCTCTGGTCGCGCTTGTGTGTCAGCTATCGCGCCCTATTTCGACTTCTGTTATGAACGCACGGGATGTGAATCGGGGGTTGGCGATGAATTTGCGCGAACACACGCGGGCTTACTGCACCAGGAGCACGGCTTTGGCCTCGCTCACCTATTTCGGAACCTTTGCGGTCTATTTCAGCTCACTGGCGATTGCGATTGCCTATTCGGGTCAATGGGTTGTGATGGGTTTTGCAATGATCGTTCATGCGGTTTCAGCTGTGCGTCTTTACGTGTTGCAACACGACACCGGTCACCATTCGCTGTTCCAAACCCGGGCGCAAAACGAATGGGCCGGGCACGCGCTCAGCCCGTTTACCTTTGCGCCATTTGAGGTGATGAAGCAGAACCACAATCTGCATCATTCCGGAATTGGCAATCTGGATCACCGCGAAACCGGTGAAATTCACACCATGACGGTGCGCGAATGGCAGGCCGCTGGACCTCTGGTGCGCTTGCGCTATCGGCTTTATCGCAATCCGTTTGTGTTGGTGCCGCTGGGGGCGTTGTTTACCTATTTCATCCGCTACCGCTGGCCCAAGAACACAACGCGGTTTGGTGTCATCGGGGTGGTGTTGCACAATCTGGTGCTGCTGGCCTGGATCGGATTGATTTACAGTTTTGCAGGTTGGGAAGGGCTTGCGATCTACCTATCGGCGAGTTTCCTCGGGGGCATGCTGGGCGTGTTCCTTGTGTACCTTCAGCACAATTTCGAGGACACCTATTGGGATCGCCGTCCCGACCTTGATCCGCAAATTGCCGCACTTCAGGGGTCAAGCTGTCTTGATTTCGGTTGGTTCTTTGACTTTTGCGTCGCCAACATCACGCTGCATGATATCCATCATTTCAACGCGCGCATTCCGTGCTATCGGCTGCGTCGTTGTCATCATGCGCTGCCCGCCGACGTTGCGCCGCGCCGGATTGGATTCATCGAAGCTGTGCGCGCTTTGAACCTGAAACTCTGGGACGAAGATCAGGGCCGACTGGTGCGCTTTCCCGCGTCGCCCAAGTCGCTTTCGGCCAGCGCCGCCTAGGCGCGCGGCAGGCTCCAGGCGCGCAAGGCCAAAAGCCCGACCACACCGCAGCCCACCAGCGCCAGCACAAACACAAAGCCAGGGCCGGGGATGTTGCCCAAGGCAACCGCCAGCAGCGCCCAAACCACGGCCATGCCGTATTCGGGCACACCTTCCAGCAGGATCTGCACGATCGAGGCGCCGATGATGGCGATGATCAGGAAGGTGATCGCGGCCTCGACTTCGCCCATCAGCCCATAGCCGGCAAAGACCAATCCCAGCGCCACACAAGACGCCGCACTGAGCCAGCCGGCGTAGATGCCGATGGGGGCACGCGCCCACCACCGATCAAGCAGCGGCGCGCGAAACAGGGCAAACAGCGCCGAGACCAGCATGATCCAGATCAGCACCGTGGCGCCCAGAACGCTTTCGCGCGCCACGGGCAGCCAACTGGCACCGACCAGCAGCGACAGCGCCAGCGCCGGGCGCATGTCGTTCCAATCCAGCGCATTGCGTCGTTGCAGCAGCCCGAACCCGGCACTCGCCACCAGCCAGACATAGATCAGAGCCCAGATCGCAAACGCATAACCCGCCGGTTGCACAGGCGGTTTGTTTTGCGGGATCGGAAATTGATCTGGTGCAAAACCGCCAAAATCCGGCACGATGAAGGTTGAAGCGCCAAAGGCAAGGGCAGTCAGAAAAACGGCGATGGACCAGAACGTGGGCATCATGCGCTCCTTTTTTGGGTTTCAGCGGGGCTGGCGTGTCAGTGTAACGCGCCATCCGCGCCCAAAGTTCCTTTGCCGCCCAAATAAGGGTGCAACACATCGGGCAACACAACTGAGCCATCCGCCTGCTGGCCATTTTCCAGCACCGCAATCAAGCAGCGTCCGACCGCCAGCCCAGAGCCGTTCAGCGAATGCACGAATTCGGGTTTGCCGCCGCCTTCGGGGCGGAAACGGGCGTTCATACGCCGGGCCTGAAACGCGCCGGTGGTCGAAACGGACGAAATCTCGCGGTAAGCGTTTTGGCCGGGCAGCCAGGCCTCGATATCAAAAGTGCGGCGCGCGCCAAACCCCATGTCGCCGGTGCACAGCGTGACAGTGCGATAGGGCAGGCCCAACCGTTCCAGCAGATCTTCGGCGCAGCGCAACATCCGTTCCTGTTCGGCGTCGCTGTGATCGGGGTGGGTGATGCTGACCATCTCGACCTTTTCAAACTGGTGCTGGCGCAACATTCCGGCGGTGTCTTTGCCCGCACTGCCGGCTTCCGAGCGGAAACACAGCGTGTGCGCGGTCATGCGGATCGGCAGATCAGCGCCGTCAAGGATTTCGCCCGACACCGAATAGGTCAGCGGCACCTCGGACGTGGGCACCAGCCACCAGCCATTGGTGGTCTGATAGCTGTCATCGCCGAATTTGGGCAACTTATCCGTGCCATACATCGCCTCGTCGCGCACCAGAACCGGGCAATTGACTTCGGTCAGCGCGTTTTCGTCAACATGTGTATTGATCATGAACTGCGCTAGGGCCCGGTGAATGCGCGCCACAGCACCTTTCAGCACCACAAAGCGGCTGCCCGAGATTTTGGCGCCCAATTCGAAATCCATCGCGCGGGTGACGCCGGCAATGTCAAAATGCTCCTTCGGGGCAAAATCAAAATCACGCGGCGTGCCCCATTTGGATTTTTCCACGTTGTCGGCTTCATCCGCGCCGTCGGGCACATCATCGGCGGGCAGGTTGGGAATGCGCGCAAGCTGGTCCGTCAATTCGGC
>JBGCDD010000176.1:0-17030 GCA_045105075.1 Sedimentitalea sp.
GAGGGGTCCGTTCGGCGGGCTGGTGACCGGCTGCGCGTCACCGCTCAACTTATCGAGGCTGAGACCGGTGGTCATTTGTGGGCAGAACGCTGGGATCGGACGATGGCCGATCTGTTTGATGTTCAGGACGAATTGACCAGCGCAATTGTCACAGGTGTTGAACCGGAACTTGGCGCACATGAACGCACCTTGTCGCGCAAGAAGCCAACCGAAAACCTGACCGCATGGGAGCTGGCACAAAGAGGGTACTCAAAGTTCTTCGAATACACGCAACAGGGCGTTGATGATGCGCTGGAGCTTTACAATCAGGCGATGAGAATTGATCCACAGTTTGCCTTCGTTCATGCGCTGGCCGCGCGCGTGCATTTCGCCCGGGTTGTACTTGGATGGACCAGCGATCTTGATATGGATGTCAGCGAGGGTCTGAGAGTAGCCAACCTGGCCGTAGACCTTGATCCAAAATCGGACTATGGCCATGTGATGCGCGGCGGATTGCTGGCAATTGGTGGTCGCTTTGGTGATGCCGAAGATGCGTTTGCTGTGGCAGAAAGGTTGAACCCTAACTCTGTTGTGCTTTACGTAGGCCGGGGTGTCGCCGAAACTCTCAAGGTTAAACCCGACGCTGATCTTCTCGAAGCTGTAGGCCTCAAAGCCCTGCGCCTAAGTCCGAATGATCCGCAAGCGTATACATTCCACAATCTCATTATGTGCGCCGAATTGATACGAAACTCCGTAACCCACAACGATGCCTCTCTAAAGTCTCTTGAACTGGCATGCCGATACGCAAACGTAGGTGAAATGGTTCTTATGAGCGCAGCCACAGCTTGTGTTCAACTTGATAGGGTGGACGATGCAGCACACTATCTCAAAAGGGCGATGCGCAAGGCGCCGAATCTGACGGCTGCAGTCATTGAGAAACGGTGGGAGTTTTTTCCTTGGTTTGAGGTAACCCGAAAACAAAATCTGCTAATCTTGGGAGAGTTAGTCAAGCTTGGCCTTCCCGAAGCGTAACTTGGATGGCTTACCCCGCCATTTTCCGTGCCTGGGCGGGCATTCCTTTTGACCTCGGTGTTAAGTAGTGGTCTTGTCCCGCTTGCGTTCCGGTCTCTCAACTCATTTAAGCTGCCTTTCGTTCGAACGCCAAGGGGCTTTTGCCGCCTAGCGACGCGTGGCGTCGGCGTGGATTGTAGAAGCCATTGATGTATTCGAAGATCGCCATCTCAGCTTGCCGCCGTGTTTCCCATGATCGCCGCCAGATCAGCTCGGCCTTGATGGTTTTGAAGAAGGTCTCAACGGCGGCGTTATCGTAGCAATTACCCTTTCCGCTCATGGACACGTTGAAGCCGTGCTGGCGCAGTATCTTCTGGTAGTCGTGCGAACAGTATTGGCTGCCGCGATCCGTGTGATGGATGCAGGCCTTCGGTGGTGACCTGAAGGCTATCGCCATCTTCAGCGCCCTGATTGCCAGGCCTCGCTTCATCCGGTTACTGCCCGCCCAGCCGATCACGCGCCGAGAATGCAAGTCTCGGATCACAGCCAGATAAAGCCACCCTTCACGCGTCCAGATGTAGGTAATATCACCAGCCCACTTCTGGTTTGGTTGATCTGCTGAGAAGTTACGATTCAGCAAGTTTGGGGCAATGTTGAACTTGTGATTGCTGTCAGTCGTGGCCTTATGTTTGCGCGTTCGGACGACAGATATGCCGTTCTGGCGCATCCATTGCCCGGCAGGCGATTTGGCAAAGCCAAATCTGCCGAGAGGGGGCGGCCAACACGGCGATGCCCGACATTCAGGCCAATCTCTTTGAGTTCCTCCGTCATACGCGGGCGACCATAACTGCCCAGACTGAGACGTGATTGTTCCTTGATATGCGCCAGCGTGACCAGATCAGATCGCTGTCGGCGGCTGGCAGGACGGCTACGGAACGCACGCAAACCACGAGGACTGACATCCATGACCCGGCACATACGACCAATAGAAAACGCAGATCGGTGCTCTTCCCCTCTCCTGCATGTAAACATGCACTGTCGGGCAGCGGATAAACCTAAACCTCACGGCTTTTGGCTCGCGAAGAACACCGTGGCCTTTTTTAAGATTTCCCTTTCCTCCTTCAGAATGCGGTTCTTGCGGCGCAGCCGATCATTCTCTTGGATGAGGCTCAAATCCTCTTTCGACACCACGTCAGTTTCTCGGTTTGCCGTGATCCACTTGTTCAGAGTCGACATGCCGACACCCAGATCGTCAGCCACCTGCCTGCGCCCCTTTCACACATGTAAACATGTGTTGCCGGGCAACGGTAAGCCCGCTGGTCAGTGCGATACGCACCGCGTCCTTTGCGGAATTCATCCGTCCGTTTTAGTCCCATAGTTCATCTCCTTTGTTGCAGTAAATGCTATCAAAGGAGCGGCATCAAACCGCGACAGGTCCAATGTGCCATGCCATGGATGTCAGTCCGCGCGGTTTGTATGCGTTCCGCAGTTGTCCTGCCAATCGCAGGTAGCGATCTGATTGGATCACGGTGGCGCACATCCACTGCCCGGCCGTCGAAACGCAGTATCGATGCCGGGGCTTATGGGGTGATCCATCGCATTGACGACAGCAACGCAAGCAAGGCAGAAGGGCTGAGCGGCGTCGATCCGGGCGTTGGCATGGGATTGATCAAGCTGAACCGCGCCCCGCGCGCTCACTTTCACATGCGCTTGGACAATAGCCGCTTGGATCAAAACGGACCTTTGCAGTTTGGCTTCGCCGCTGAGAAACCTCCGCTGGGTTGCGCGAATCTCTGCATCGTCTTCACGCGGCCCTCGCGCCTTGTGCAACATTGCGCCAGTCGTTCTTTACCTCGCCATTAAAGTTCTGACGTCTGCATCCCGGCAGCTGTCGGTTGCGATTTCAACAACGGGGCGGCGGTTTTAGGTGCAGGGACCGCAAACGCAACCAGATGTTGGACCTCGCGCCTTAAGGAACCCTCGCGTTTGGCGATTTGAGGATAGCTGAGCCCGGCGCAGATCAGATCGAAATCGTGGTGTCCTTTGTGATCGGGTGGCTCCAGATGGATCGCCTGCACGCCTCGACTTTTCCTATTGTTCGCAGCTTGTCGCCTCTGTTCCGGGGCCTGACTATCGAGGGGCTGTTGGCATTTCAAAGCGCGCACGACCTTACACTTGCAGTGGCTTTGCCAAATCGGCAGCCCCTAACGGCTTTAACAATAGGCCTGCCCAGTTCCACAAAAGCAAATGGATCATGTACACTGAACCACCTTGCGGTAGGCCCGAGGCCGTTCTGGCCTACCACTCCTGATGCAGCCACCCGCCCGAGGTTTAAAAGGCAAACCCAAAAAAAAGCGTCTCAAACCACCGACTGGTCAACGCCGATGCCAATAGTGTCGCCGCCCGCTGGCATACGTGCCACATCAAACGAGGTGACCGGCTAAAGGTCATACGATTGAGCACACAAGTGTTCATTTGGCCTTTCCTCATCCAAATGCTGCCAGACCGATCCACCACCATAGCCAACGCGACACGCAAGACAAACACCGGGAAGCTTCGTGCGTTACCGCTCGCCCAACGATCTGCCAAAATCGAAAGTGCTCCGATCAACACCGTTCCCGTCCTCTTGCCCAAGATCGCGTGGCCCGCGCGCACAAAGCCCTTGGCCATTGTCTCTGACGACTGCCTGTCGGTGTTCCTCGCCATGTCGCTGATGAGCCTGCAACTGTGGACGCTTACCGAACTGGGTGGGCCGATCCTGTTCGTATTTGGCTTTCAGGTTGTCATGACAATTGCCTTCATCGTGCTGGTTTTCTTCCGTCTGATGGGCCGCACCTATCAGGGCGCCGTGCTCAGCGCAGGCTTTGAAGGCTGCACCCTGACACCAACGGCCATCGCCAACATGTCATCGGTCACCAAACGCTACGGCCCTGCCCCACTGGACATTGGCCTACATGGTCTGGTGGATCGCCGGGGGTCCGTTTGTCGGCTTGCTTGGGGCGGCGATGATCCTGTCAGGCTCCATCGACGCCGTCAAAAACTGATTGCCATCGGGGCGCTTCCATTCGACTGCGTCCTGCTCTGTGTCTGTTTGGTGCGCGGCGTAAGAGAGGAGTTCGACCATGCTGATCGGTGAGACGATTGACACGATCTTAAATCTCTCAGCCTTCACGCCCAAAGCACGACAGCCGGATCTGTTCGTTCGCGTTTCTTTTTGCTCCTGCCGCGATCTTCGCGTTATCAGTCCCTCAAACTAAAACCAAAATGACACAAAACGCGGCAAAACAAGGAAAGGCCGACGCAATGCACGACGACGAAAAGCCGACAATTCACCTGATTTGTGGCTCAACCGGCGCGGGCAAAACCACCTTTGCGCAAAAGTTGGCCAGCGACATCGGCGGTGTTGTGTTTTCAATCGACGAATGGATGGTGTCGCTGTTTGGCGAAGATGCGCCAACAGAGCTGGATCCTGCCTGGATTTTCCCGCGTGTTCTGCGTTGTGAAAAGCAAATGTGGGCCGTGGCCTTGCAACTTGGACCGCTGGGCGTTCCGTCGATTTTGGACTTTGGTTTTCAAAGGTTTGAGCACCGCCAAAAATACGCTGATCTTGCCAGAAAGGCACAATTCACGGCCAGATTACACGTGCTGAACATCGATGCGGCCGAACGGTGGAAACGCATCGAGGATCGCAACAAAACCCAAGGCGAGACATTCCACATGGAAATCACACGCGCAATGTTTGACTATATCGAAACAACTTGGGAACCGCCCAGCGACGACGAGATAGCCTCCCTGTCGTTTCGCTGATCTGAGAGGAATGAGCGCCCAAATGACGGGCTTTGATTGTCGCGCGGCCCACCTTGCGCGTGATCGCGAACTGATGACCCAAGCGCAGCCTTGCCTTGACACGCTTTCACAACGCGCTTCTTGCAAAGCGGTCCGTGCCGGCCTCGCCTTTGCCCTCTGGATCTGGGCCCAAACCGGGCGCGCGCCATCACGACAATACCCGCATCTGCGACAAAACGAATAGGAGGCTTTGCGGCCATGGTGCCTGCGTCGACCCTGTGTTAGCGACGAGGCGAACAAGGATATTCGATATGCCGCAAATGCACCGCGCCGAGTTCATTTCGCTGATTGCGATGATGTTTGCCACCATCGCGTTCTCGCTGGATGCGATGCTGCCCGCCCTGCCCGAAATTGGCGCTGAACTCAGCCCCGATGACGTCAACCGCGCCCAGTTGATCCTCACCTCTTTTGTGTTGGGCATGGGGTTTGGGACGTTTTTCACCGGACCATTGTCTGATGCGTTCGGGCGAAAAAACGTTATTATTGTTGGCTGTTTCCTCTATATTGCGGCCTCTGCTGTGGCTTGGGCCAGCGCCTCGCTCGAGGTTGTCTTGGCCGCGCGCGTTGTCCAAGGGATCGGGGCCGCGGCGCCGCGCGTGGTTGCAGTGGCGATCATGCGCGATCTGTTTTCCGGGCGCGAAATGGCGCGGATGATCTCGATTGCGATGATGATTTTCACCATCTTTCCCGCCTTCGCACCGCTGATGGGCGCAGGCATCATCGCGTTGGTTGGCTGGCGCGGTATTTTCCTGGCCTTCATCCTGTTCTCGATCATCACCATTTTCTGGATGAGCGCCCGCCTGCCGGAATCCCTGGCCGTTGAAAACCGCCGCGCCTTTCGTGCCCCATTGTTGCTCAGCGCCGCACGCGAGGTTCTGGCCCACCCCACCGTGCGCCTCGCGATCATGGTGCAATCGCTGTGTCTGGGCATGCTGTTTGCGATGCTGAGCATGGTGCAACCGGTCTATGACGTGATTTTTGACCGCGCCGAAACGTTTCCTTTGTGGTTCGGAGCCATCGCGGTGGTCTCGGGCAGCGCCAGCCTGCTCAACGCGGTGCTTGTGGTGCGCTTGGGCATGCGCCGCATCGTGACCTGGTCGCTGGGCGCGCAAATCATCCTGTCGGCCCTCATGCTGGGCGTGTCTGTCAGCGATGTGTCGCTGGGCTTTGCCTTTGGCGCCTTCGCCGTCTGGCAGTGCTTTGTGTTCTTCATGGCCGGCACCACTTTGGCCAATCTCAACGCCATCGCAATGGAACCGATGGGCCATATCGCCGGTATGGCCGCCTCCATCGCCAGCGCGATTGCCACAGTGGTTGCAGCAGTGATTGCCGCGCCGCTGGGCTTGCTGTTTGACGGCTCGCTGGTGCCACTGGCCGCAGGCTGCTGCGCCCTTGCGCTGATCGGTTTTGCCATCATGCGCTATCTTGAACGCATGGAACGGCGCAGCAGCTAAGCCTTGTTGCCCAGCCTGTTTTGGCCCTAATGTCATGTCATGGACCCTTATTATGACCTCGGCACCCATCATCGCCCGATCACCGCCGCCACGCCCGACGCACAGCTTTGGTTTGATCGCGGCCTGATCTGGATCTATGGCTTTAACTTTGACGAAGCGATTGCCTGTTTCAAACGCGCGCTCGAACACGACCCCGATTGCGCCATGGCCTATTGGGGCATCGCCTATGCCGCCGGGCCCGATTACAACATGCCATGGTCGCTTTACGATGACCGGGGTCGTGCCAAAGCGCTTGGCATCGCCTACGACGCGATGGAACAGGCCCAAAAGCGCGCCGCCCCCTGCACGCCCGCAGAACAGACCCTGATCGCCGCGCTCTCGGCCCGCTATCCCCAACGCACGCCGACGGACGGGATGGACCGCTGGGACCACGCCTTTGCCGACGCCATGCGTGCTGCTTATGCCCTTCATCCCGGTGACCTTGATCTGGTGACGATCTACGTGGATTCGCTGCTCAATCTGACGCCCTGGCAAATGTGGGATCTGAAATCCGGCACGCCCGCCAAAGGCGCCGCCACGCCCGAGGCTCAGAGCGCGCTGGAAACCGCAATGACCCAACCCGGCGCCATGGCCCATCCCGGACTGCTGCACCTCTACGTCCACCTGATGGAGATGTCACCGACCCCCGAAAAAGCGTTGAAAGCCGGCGATGTGTTGCGCCATTTGGTGCCTGATGCGGGCCATCTGGTCCACATGCCAACCCATATCGATGTGCTCTGCGGCGACTACCAGAATGTGGTGTTTTGGAACCAACGCGCGGTTGAGGCCGATCTGAAATATTACAACCTCGAGGGTGCGTTTAACCTCTATACCGGGTACCGGCAGCACAACTATCATTTCGTCATCTACGGCGCGCTGTTTCTGGGCCAGTTCGAACCGGCGATGGAAGCGGTGCGCGGCATGGCCGACACCACCCCCGAGGCCATGCTGCGGATCAAAAGCCCGCCGATGGCCGACTTCTTTGAAAGCTATGTGGCGCTGGAACCGCATGTGCTGGTGCGTTTTGGCCGCTGGGCCGAGGCCAAGGCCCTGCCCGTGCCCGACGACCCCGATCTGTATCGGACGCTCACCGCAAATGTGCACTACGCGCGCGCGGTGGCCCATGCGGCGACAGGCAATGTGGCACAGGCCGAAGCCGAAGAAATACTGTTTCTCGCCGCCAAAGACCGCGTGCCCGACACCCGGCTGATGCACAACAACACCGTCCCGGATCTGCTTGAAATCGCACGCGAAATGCTGCGCGGAGAGATTGAGTATCGCAAAGGAAATTACGATACCGCCTTTGCCCATCTGCGCCGCTCGGTGGCGCTGGATGACGCGCTTCCCTACGATGAACCCTGGGGCTGGATGCAGCCCACCCGTCACGCGTTGGGCGCGTTGCTGTTCGAACAGGGTCATATCGCAGAAGCCGAGGTGGTCTACCGCGAAGATCTGGGCCTGGGCGGTCAGCTGTCGCGCGCCACTGTCCACCCCAATAATGTCTGGAGCCTCAAGGGGTTGCACGACTGCCTTAAAGCATCACATGAACCACGTGATTTGCCTTTGATCCAACAACAGCTTGATATTGCGATGGCCCGCGCCGACCAAGCGGTCGCCGCGTCCTGTTTTTGCGCCGGGGCCGCAATGGGCGATCAGAAAAACGCCTGAAGCCCAGTCTGTGCGCGCCCCAAAATCAACGCGTGCACGTCATGGGTGCCTTCATAGGTATTGACCGTTTCCAGGTTCATCATGTGGCGGATCACCTGAAACTCAAGGCTGATCCCGTTGCCGCCATGCATGTCACGGGCGTGGCGCGCGATCTCAAGCGCTTTGCCACAATTGTTGCGTTTCACGATCGAAATCATCTCGGGCGCGGCCTTTGCCTCGTCCATCAACCGACCGACTCGCAACGACGCCTGCAAGCCCAGTGAAACCTCGGTCATCATATCGGCCAGCTTGCGCTGAAACAGCTGGGTTTGCGCCAGCGGCTTGTTGAACTGATGCCGGTCCAGCCCGTATTGCCGCGCGCCATGCCAGCACGCTTCGGCCGCGCCCATCACACCCCAGGAAATGCCATACCGCGCCCGGTTCAAACAGCCAAACGGCCCCTTCAATCCTTGCACATGCGGCAACAGCGCGTCTTCGCCAACCTCAACGCCGTCCATCACGATCTCGCCGGTGACCGAGGCGCGCAACGACATCTTGTTCATCACTTTCGGCGCGCTCAGACCCGGCATGCCTTTTTCCAGAATGAACCCACGGATCTTGCCGCCATGCTCATCGGATTTGGCCCAGATCACAAACACATCCGCAATCGGCGCGTTTGAAATCCACATCTTGGCGCCCGAAATCTTGTAGCCCGTCGCCGTTTTCACCGCGCGCGTCTTCATGCCCGCCGGGTCACTGCCCGCATCCGGTTCGGTCAGACCAAAACAGCCGATAAATTCGCCACTTGCCAGCTTGGGCAGGTACTTCATCCGCTGCTCTTCGCTGCCATAGGCATAGATCGGATACATCACCAGCGAGCTTTGCACCGACATCATCGAGCGATACCCGCTGTCCACACGCTCAACCTCGCGCGCCACCAGACCATAGCTGACATAACCCGCGCCCAGACCACCATACTGTTCCGGCACCGTCAGACCCAGCAAGCCCATCTCGCCCATTTCGCGAAAAATGCTCGGGTCGACGCTTTCGCTGGCATAGGCTTCGGTGACCCGCGGCTGCAGCTTTTCCTGCGCATAGGCGCGCGCGCTGGCCGCGATCATCCGCTCGTCTTCTTCCAGCTGATCATCCAGCCGCAGCGGGTCCATCCAGTCAAAGGTCCCCAAATCCGGCGCATCTTTGGCCTTCAGGGCGGGCGTGGTTTTGGCTTCAATATTCATGGCGCACTCCTCGTGTTTGACCCTTAGTTAACGCAATTGCAGTGCGAAAAACAGCGACACTTTGGCCCAAAACGCAGGGTTCTTAATCCACAACCGCGCCTGCTGCGTTGGGAAAGAACAATTGCTGTGCGTCGCGCACATAACCGCCAATCGCGCTTTGCCCCTCCGGCCCGGTCAACCAATCGATGAATTGGCCCGCCGCGTCGGCTTTGACATGGGCGTGGCGCGCGGGGTTGACCATGATCACGCCGTATTGGTTGAACAGCCGCGCATCGCCCTCAACCAAAACCTCAAGCCCGTCCTTGTTGCCAAAGGTGATCCAGGTGGCGCGGTCGCTGAGGGTATAGGCCGCCATGCCCGCCGCCAGGTTCAACGTTGTGCCCATGCCGCTGCCGGTTTCGCGGTACCACTGGCCCGACACCGCCGCCACATCCAACCCCGCCGCCGCCCAATGGCGCTGTTCGGCCTTGTGGGTGCCACTGTCATCCCCGCGCGAAGCGAACGGCGCCTTGGCTGCTGCAATCGCTTGAAACGCCTCAACAATATCGCGCCTGCCGCGAATGCCAGCCGGGTCATCTGTAGGCCCGATCAGCACAAAATCATTGTACATCACGTCAAAACGCTGAACGCCCCAGCCTTGTGCCACAAACTGGTCCTCGGCGGCGCGCGCATGCACCAGCAACACATCGCCGTCCCCGTTGCGCGCATTGCGAATGGCCTGCCCGGTGCCCACCGCGACCACCCGCACAGCAACGCCCGATTGCGCCGTGAACAGCGGCAAGATCGCGTCCAACAGGCCGGAATTTTGCGTCGACGTGGTGGATTGCAACGTGATAAATCCTTGCGCGCCCGCACCAGAGGCCCAGCAAACCGCCATCCCAAAAGCCAACACACGCCACATCGCTCAGACCACCAGCGCACCGGACAAAAACCGCCGCGCGGCCAGCGATTCTGGGCGGTCAAAGAACTGCTCGGCCGAGCTGTGTTCGGCGATACGCCCGCGTTGCATCAGCACGATATCATGGCCCAACCGGCGTGCCTGTCCGATATCATGGGTCACCATCACAATCCGCGTGCCGGCGCGCGCCGCATCCAGGATCATCGCTTCGATGCTTTGGGTGGCCGCCGGATCAAGCGCGCTGGTGGGTTCGTCCAGAAACAGAATGCCCGGCGCACAGGCCAGCGCGCGCAAGATCGCCAACCGCTGGGCTTCACCGCCCGACAGGCTGCGCGCGGATTGACGCGCCTTGCCGCCCAGCCCGCCTTGTTGCAACAACGCCTCGATCCGGGTGCGCCGCTGCGCCCGCGCCAAACCCTGACGGCGCAACACGTAATTCAGATTGCCCGCCACCGAGCGGCGCAACAACACCGGCGTCTGAAACACCATCGCCTGGCGCGTGCGCGCCGCGTCATCAAGGCCCAGCCCGTCTTGACACACCTGCCCCGAATCCGGCGCAATCAGCCCATGCAAACACCGCAACAACAGGCTTTTACCGGCGCCATTGGGCCCTAAAATCAGCGTTGGCCCCGGCCCTCTGAGCGCCAGATGAGCCACATCCAAAAGCACCGCCCCTGCCCGCGCAATATGCACTCCGCGCGCCTCCAAACGTGGGCTGTCTACCACAGTCTCTGCGGTCAGATCACGCATGGCGCATTCCTTGTTGTTCACTTCGCGACGTCAGAACGCTGACCGCACCGGTCACTGTAATCGCCAGCGCAATCAACAGCGTGCCCAACGCCAAAGCCAGCGCCAGATTCCCCTTCGAGGTTTCCAGCGCAATTGTCGTGGTCATCACCCGCGTCACATGGTTGATATTGCCGCCCACAATGATCACCGCCCCGACCTCGGCAATGGCGCGCCCGAACCCGGCCAAAAGCGCGGTCATCAGCGCCAGCCGCCCGTCCCACAACAGCGTCGGAACCGAGGCCAACCGCCCGACCCCAAGCGAGCGCAGCTGTTCGGCATATTCTGCATCCAGCGTCTGAATGGTCTGGCGGGTCAGCGCGGCAATGATCGGCGTGACCAGCACCACCTGCGCGATAATCATGGCGGTGGGCGTATAGAGCAGCTCAAGCACCCCAAAAGGCCCCGAGCGCGACAACAGCAGATAAACGCTCAGCCCCACAACCACCGGCGGCAGCCCCATCAGCGCGTTGACCAGCACAATCAGCGCCCGTCGTCCGGCAAAGCGACCAACCGCAAGTGCTGCGCCAATCGGCATGCCAATCAAGGCCGAAATCAACACAGCCAACCCCGACACCTTGAGCGACAGCGCCACGATGCCCCAAAGCACCGGGTCCCCGGTCAGAATCAAATGCAACGCGGTGCTGAATTCTAGTGCAAATTCCTGCATTTTCTCCCAAATCCGCAGGTTTTTCGGACGATGATCAAAGTATTGCATGCACAGGTGGACAGGTCATCCCCTGTCTGCATCAAAGGTTCAAAAATGTAGCAGACGTAAAAAAACCCCACCAGAATGGCAGGGTTTTGTTGGTTTTGGCTTTGACAAACGCGCGCCTGTTACGGCCCGTCCTTCGCCCCAGATCAGTTCAGAGCAGCATCGGTGATCGCGTGGGTCCAGGCACCGATCGGCGCTTTGGTGATCACCGGGTCCGAGCCGCCCGCCAGCAATGTGGCCACGGTGCGCTCAAAATCTGCCGGGTCCAGCGTGCCGTTTGATCCTGCGGTCAGTTTGGCAATCTCGCCCATCATGCGCACTTGGTGGTCTTCGGTCTGCGCGCCCGTTGCATCGTTGTCGAGCACGATTTCAGCGGCCTCACCGGGGTTGGCTTCGGCATATTTCCAACCCTTCATGCTGGCCCGCACAAAGCGCACCATCTTGTCGACAAAGACCGGATCGTCCAGATTGGCCTCAAGCGCATAGATGCCGTCCTCCAATGTCGCCACGCCCTGTTCTTCGTATTTGAACGTGATCAGCTCGTCCGGGCTGACACCGGCATCCAGCACCTGCCCGTACTCGTTATAGGACATGGTGGAAATGCAATCGGCCTGACGCTGGAGCAGCGGATCAACGTTAAAGCCCTGCTTCAGAACGGTCACACCATCGGCGCCGCCATCGGTCGAAATGCCTTGCTGGCTCATCCAGCTCAGGAACGGGTATTCATTGCCAAAGAACCACACGCCGATGGTCTTGCCTTTGAAATCCGCCGGGCTGGTGATGCCGGTGTCTTTCCAGCAGGTCAGCATCAGACCGGACGTCTTGAACGGCTGCGCAATGTTGACCACCGGCAAACCCTTTTCGCGCGCCGCCAAGGCCGATGGCATCCAGTTCAGCATCACATCAGCGCCGCCGCCCGCCAAAACCTGAGGTGGCGCAATGTCAGGACCGCCCGGCAACACGGTCACGTCCAGCCCCTCTTCGTCGTAAAACCCTTTGTCCAGCGCCACATAATAGCCCGCAAACTGCGCTTGCGTGACCCACTGCAGCTGCAACTTTACGGTGTTGGCATGCCCGTCGGCAAATGCAGTGCCCGCCCCCATCGCCAAAGCCATCGCGGCCCCGATCATTTGGTTTTTCATTGTCGTACCCTCCTTGTTGTCAGACCTTTTGGCCTGCTTTTGGTTATCTTCGCTGCGACGGATGCCAAAACGTCACCCCCCGCTCGATCAGCGCAACCGCGCCGTAAAACAGCGATCCGGCCAATGCGGCCACCACAATTTCGGCCCAAACCAGATCCATCGCAAGCTGCCCCACCGAGGTTGAGATGCGAAACCCCATTCCAACGGTCGGCGAGCCAAAAAATTCAGCAACAATCGCGCCGATCAAAGCCAAAGTCGTCGCGATTTTCAAGCCATTGAAGACAAACGGCATCGCCGCAGGCAAACGCAGCTTGAACAGCGCTTGGGCATAGCTGGCCGCGTAGGTGCGCATCAGATCGCGCTGCATCGCATCGGCCTGTTTCAACCCGGCCACCGTGTTGACCAAAATCGGGAAAAACACCATCACCGCCACGACTGCGGCCTTGCTTTCCGGCCCGTTGCCCAGCCATTTCACAAAAATCGGCGCGATCCCGATGATCGGCAACGCGGCCATGAAACTGCCCACCGGCAACACGCCGCGCATCAGAAAATCGGACCGGTCCGCCAGGATTGCGACACCAAAGGCCGCGACAGCACCCACAATGTAACCGGGCAAGGCGCCGTACAAAATCGTCTGCACAAAGTCCTTCCACAACAGCGCGGTTTCCTGCGAAAAGCGCACCGCAATGTCCGAGGGTGGCGGCAGGATCACGCCGCTGACCCCCAACATGCGCACCAAAACCTCCCACATCGCCAACAACGTCAGCCCAAAGATCACCGGCACCAAAAGCGAACGCCAGCGCGCCGGCGGTCCCGCGGCAAGGCGCACATTGGCGTACCAGCCTGCCGCCCAGATCACGCCGGCTCCGGCAAAAGCACTGATCGTGTCCCCGCTCATGACGCTCGCATCCCCATGCGGGCCAGCGCCACACGTTCAATGATCGCCACAATGCCCACCAGCCCCGCCGCAGCAATCGCCGCCGCAAACAGCGCCGCCCACGCCACCAAAGGCTGTCCGTATTGATCACCCACCAACATGCGCGCGCCAAAGCCCGCCTGTGCGCCGGTGGGCAATTCGCCCACAATCGTGCCCACCAAAGACGCCGCGATGCCGATTTTCAGCGACGCAAACAGATAGGGCATCGACGCCGGCAGCCGCAGTTTCCAAAACCCCTGCGCCCCGCTGGCCCCATAGGTTTTCAGCAAATCCAGCTGCATCGCGTCGGGGCTGCGAAAGCCTTTGACCATGCCCACAACCACCGGAAAAAAGCTGAGGTAAGCCGCAATGAGCGCCTTGGGCAGCAACCCCTGCACCCCCAGCGCGCCCAGCACCACAATGATCATCGGCGCCACCGCCAGAATGGGAATGGTCTGGCTGGCAATCGCCCAGGGCATCACGCTCATGTCCATGGCGCGGGAATAGACAATGCCGATGGCCAGCAAAATCCCGAGGCCCGTGCCAATGCCAAAGCCCAGCAATGTTGCGGAAACCGTCACCCATCCGTGATAGATCAACGAACGTTTCGAGGTGATTTTCTTCTCAACCGTGGTCTCCCACAGCTCGATCGCGACCTCATGCGGCGCCGGCAAACGCGGGCGTTTTTGCGCAAACACCCCGCCAATCACATGTGGGTTGCGCGCCACCAACACGATCCCGTTGACATCCTTGCGCGCAATCGCGCTGTCGGGGAAAACCGCAACACCTTCGCGCTCGGCCTGCGTGGCGGCCGCGTGGATGTTCATCGGCAACACGGCTGCATACCAAAACGCGACAATCGCCGCGACCACGCTCAGAATGGGCAAAACGCTGCGCATTCAGTCGCCCACATGCCCGGCCCGCAAGCCCTCGCGCACCCGGTGGGCCACGGCAATGAACTCGGGCGTGTCGCGAATGTCCAAAGGCCGCTCGCGCGGCAGCGGGCTGTCGATCACATCGGTAATCCGCCCCGGACGCGGGCTCATCACCACAATCTTGGTGGAAAGGTACACCGCCTCGGGGATCGAATGGGTGACAAAGCCAATCGTCTTGCCCGTCCGGGCCCACAGCGCCAGAAGCTGCTCGTTCAAATGATCGCGCACAATTTCATCCAAAGCGCCAAACGGCTCGTCCATCAACAGAATATCCGCATCAAAACTCAGCGCGCGCGCGATGCTGGCGCGCTGCTGCATCCCGCCCGACAACTGCCACGGAAACTTGCCACCAAACCCTTCCAGATCAACCAGTTGCAGCACGTCCTTCACGCGCTTTTTCCGCTCGGCGCGCGAAAACCCCATGATCTCGAGCGGCAGTTTTATGTTGCCCGCAATCGTGCGCCAAGGATACAACCCCGCAGCCTGAAACACATAGCCATAGGCCCGCGCGCGCCGCGCCTCCTCGGGGCTGACACCGTTCACCGTGATCGAACCGCCAGTCGGTTGTTCCAGCGCCGCCATCACCCGCAAAAACGTGGTTTTACCGCACCCCGACGGGCCGATAAAGCTGACAAAGTCGCCCTTGTTTATCGTCAGGGTCACGTCCTTGAGCGCCTGAACATCGCCGTCCTTGGACGCAAACACCAGGTCCAGATTCTGCGCCTCGATCACCGGATCAGTCAATCGCCTTACTCCATCGATTGACAAGTTTTTCCGTTTCCACAAACAGCCCACCCTTGTTGTCGTCCAACCGCGCCCCCGAGATAAAATTCTCCAGCCGCTCCCAATCGCGCCGCATCACATTGCCCCAGTAATCGCGATAAACCTTCTCATCAATCGCCCCGTGCCGCACCATCCGCGTCAGCAACCCATAAATGCTCAGAATGAACCGAGCCTGCCGCTTTTCGCGATCCTCCATTTGCTGATACGCCTTCTGATGCGGGCCCCGAAAGAACTCGTGACGGGCGATGCGGAATTTCTCGTCCTGCAGGGTTTCATGCACGATCATCATCGATTCGCGCAAAAACCGCTTCTGATCATTGTCCACATTCGCCGCCTGCAACCGCAACTGGCGAAACACAAAAACCGTCGTTATGATCACCGCCAAAGACGCGATGATCGCACCAATGTCCGCACCGAGGGCCAGCCAAAGTTCGATGTCACCCAATTTTTAGTAAACCCAATTTCAACGGTTGCTTTCGGCTTTTGACTTGCAGT
The DNA here is from genome assembly GCA_045105075.1 of Sedimentitalea sp. Taxonomy (GTDB): domain Bacteria; phylum Pseudomonadota; class Alphaproteobacteria; order Rhodobacterales; family Rhodobacteraceae; genus JBGCDD01. The sequence continues at coordinate 15,885 of JBGCDD010000176.1, forward strand.
CAATCTTATGACCGACAGAGTCCTCAGCAAGCTCTCGGAGTTTCAATAGTCCGCCCACTTGTTTTTCAATGTCGCCACCATCAAACCCCCGTCGCTGGAATGCCCGTACGCTCCACAGGCCGGGGCGAGGTCAGCTCTTTCCACGAGCTCAGCGCCTTGTTGACCGAGGTGTTGGGCGCGCGTTTGACGAATTTGCCGTGGCCTTCCTGGGTGCGGATCTCGCCGTCGTGGATCGCGACAAAACCGCGTGTCAGGGTGAAGCGCGGCAAGCCTTTAACATGTTGGCCCTCAAATACGTTGTAGTCGATCGCCGATTGCTGTTTGGCAGCCGTGATCGTCTTCTCTTTTGTCGGGTCCCAAACCACCAGATCTGCGTCCGCCCCTACCAACACCGCACCCTTTTTAGGATAGCAATTCAAGATCTTGGCGATGTTTGTTGATGTAACGGCCACGAATTCGTTTGGCGTCAGACGCCCGGTTTCAACGCCGTGCGTCCACAGCATCGGCATCCGATCTTCAAGCCCACCTGTGCCGTTTGGAATCTTGGTGAAATCGCCCACGCCATAGCGTTTTTGATCCGTGGTTAAGGCGCAATGATCGGTGCCACAACGCTCAAAGACCCGGCCTGAAGCCCATGCCACAGGCTTTCCTGGTGCTTTTTGTTGCGGAATGGCGGGCTCATGACGCGGCGCGCGGCGTGGTCCCAATCTTTGTTGAAATACTCGGATTCGTCCAAGGTCAGATGCTGGATCAAAGGCTCGCCCCAAACCCGCTTGCCCATCTGACGCGCGCGCCGGATCGCTTCGTGAGAGTCCTCGCAACTGGTGTGCACCACATAAAGCGGCACGCCGGCCATATCGGCAATCATGATGGCGCGGTTGGTCGCTTCACCCTCGACCTGCGGCGGGCGCGAATAGGCGTGCGCCTCGGGTCCGTTGTTGCCCTCGGCCACCAGCTTGGCCGACAGTTCCGCCACCACATCGCCGTTTTCCGCATGCACCATGGCAATGCCGCCCAGCTCGGCAAGACGTTGAAAAGACGCATACATTTCGTCGTCATTGACCATCAGCGCGCCTTTATAGGCCATGAAATGCTTGAACGTGTTGATGCCACGCTCGCGCACGACGGTCTCCATCTCGTTGAACA
>JBGCDD010000177.1:0-5770 GCA_045105075.1 Sedimentitalea sp.
CTTCATCGCCCTGATCCTGATGGTTCTGGTGCCGTTCTGCATGCTGATCATGCCGGTCTTCAACCACGAACTGGCCGCCTTTGCAGTGGTCTGTCACATCGCCGGCGTGCTCACCGCGCGCTGGCTGTTCTTTGCCGAAGCCGAACACGTCGTCGGCCTCTATTACGGCAAACGCTGATCCCACGCACCAACGCTTGTCCCATCCCGAAGGGAAGGGGCAAGCACATGTCGTGACGCGCCGTCAGGCGTGTCTCAATTCAGTTGATAAGACCGGCGTGGCGCATGGCGGCATCAATGGCCGCTTTGGTGCTGTCTTCCAGCCCGGTCAGAGGCGAGCGCACTTCATCACTGCACAGCCCCAGTTTGGACAGCCCGTATTTCGCGCCAACAAGCCCAGGCTCGATAAAGATCGCCTCGTGGAGCGGCATCAGCCGGTCCTGATACTCCAGCGCCTTGGCATAATCGCCTGCCAAAGTGGCGGCCTGAAACTCCGCGCACAAACGCGGCGCGACATTTGCCGTCACCGAAATACAGCCGACACCACCGTGGGCATTGAACCCCAGCGCGCTGGCATCTTCGCCGGACAGTTGGATAAAATCAGCGCCACAGGTGCCGCGCTGTTTGGACACCCGCGTCACATCCGCTGTGGCATCCTTCACCCCGATGATACGCGGCATTTTGGCCAGCTGACCCATGGTCTCCGGGCTCATGTCGATCACCGAGCGCGGTGGAATGTTGTAAATGATGATCGGCAGCTCACAGCAATCGTGCAGGGCTGTGAAATGTGCCACCAATCCGCGCTGCGTTGGCTTGTTGTAATAAGGTGTCACAACCAAGGCCGCATCCGCACCCGCTTTGGCCGCGAACTGCATCAGGCGAATCGCTTCTAGCGTGTTGTTGGACCCCGCCCCGGCAATCACCGGCACCCGGCCTGCCGCGGCTTTGACCACTTCGGCAACCACAAGTTCGTGCTCGTCATGGGTCAGCGTCGGGCTTTCGCCGGTTGTGCCCACGGGCACCAATCCGGTTGAACCTTCGCCAATATGCCACTCTACCAGTTGTTTGAGCGTTTCCAGATCCAGGGCACCGTTGCGAAACGGGGTGACGAGGGCTGGCATTGAGCCTTTAAACATGGGCACGCTCCTTTACTTGTGCGTCAGATCCGGGTCACACCCGGGACAGACCGCCCCCACCTTTCACGAATGTGAGTTGATCCGGCGGGGCCACGGTCTATCGTGACAGGCTCTAGCCTTGGACGCTTGGGAAATGCAAGAGATGACGCGCATTGCTGCAATGGCGATCTGTCTTTGCGGGCTGATCGGACAATCTGCTTTGGCGGATGCCTCATCGCGTCTGACCAATGCCATGACCGAACTGCGCGCCGGAAACTGGAGCAATGCGCTGCAAACCGCTGGGCGCGATGGCACAGTTGCCAGTGACATCATTGAATGGCACCGCCTGCGCGCCGGGCGCGGCACCGCACCCCAGGTGGTCAATTTCCTCAACCGTCGCCCCAATTGGCCGGGATTGGCGTTTCTGCGCCGCAAAAGTGAGCCGGCCATCGCGGCCTCGGGCACGGCGGGTGTGCTTGATTTTTACAAAACCAACCCGCCACAAACCGCCGAAGGTATGCTGAACCACGCCACCGCCCTGATTGCGCGCGGCGAGCGCGGCGAAGGCGAGGCCGAGCTGGTTCTGGCCTGGCGCACCCAGCCGATGGGGCGCGTCATCCAGGCCACTTATTTACGAGACTTTGCCACCCTGTTGGCGCCCCATCACACCGCGCGGCTTGACCGGTTGCTGTGGGACAATCATCTGGCCAGTGCACGGCGCATGTTGTCACTGGTGGATGAGGGCCACCGTGCTTTGGCGCAGGCGCGCATTGCCTTGCGCGAGCAGGCCCCGGGGGTCAACGCATTGATCGACGCGGTGCCGGAACCGCTGCGCACGGCACCCGGGCTGGCGTTTGAGCGGTTTTTTTGGCGCGACCGAAAAGGCTTGGACGACAGCGCCATCGAATTGCTGCTTGAGCGCAGCACCAGCCGTGCCGCCTTGGGCGAGCCTGACAAATGGGCGACCCGCCGCGCCGCTTTGGCCCGCCAGACCATGCGCGCCGGTGATCCCACGCTGGCCTATCAGATTGCCTCGCGCAACGTCATGACCGAAGGGTCGCGCTATGCCGATCTGGAATGGCTGTCGGGGTTTTTGGCGCTGCGCAAATTGAACGACCCGGCCACCGCCCTGCGTCATTTCCAGAACTTTGATGGCGCTGTCGCCTCACCGATTTCCAAGGGCCGTGCGGGGTATTGGATCGGGCGTGCGCACGAGGCATTGGGTGACATTGCCGCCGCACAAGCCGCCTATGGTATGGGTGCGCGATTCCAAACCTCGTTCTATGGGCTGCTGGCGGCCGAACGCGGCGGCATCGCTTTTGATCCCAACCTGGCGACCCCGCCACAACTGCCGCCCTGGCGCGAGGCGCCGTTCATGCGCTCCAGCGTGCTTGAGGCAGGGCTGTTGCTGCTGGCCGCAGGCGAGCCGGTGTTGGCCGAGCGTTTTCTGACCCATCTGGTGGAAACCCTTGGCCCGGTCGAGGCCGCGCAGTTGGGTCAAATGGTTGTTGATATGAACCAGCCACATCTGGCCGTGATGATCGCCAAGCGCGCCGCGCGTCAGGCCATTGTGCTGCACGGGGCTTACTATCCGCTGCACCCGGTGGCCCAGATGCCACTGCCTATGGCCCCTGAAATGGTGCTGGCCATTGCCCGGCGCGAAAGCGAATTTGACCCTGTGGTGATCAGCGGCGCCGGCGCGCGCGGCTTGATGCAGGTGATGCCGGGCACGGCAAAACTGGTGGCCCGGGATCTGGGCATTCTCGCCAGTCACAACACCGCCCGCCTGCTGTCGGATTGGCGTTACAATGCAAAACTGGGCGCAAATTATCTGGCGACGCTGGCCGGCCAACTGGGCGGCAATGTGGTGATGATGGCCGCTGGCTATAACGCCGGCCCCGGCCGCCCGATCCAGTGGATGGAACGCTTTGGCGACCCGCGCACCACACAGGCCAGCAACGAAGACGCCATGGTCGATTGGATCGAAATGATTCCCTTTAACGAAACCCGCAACTACGTGATGCGCGTGGCCGAAAGCCTGCCGGTGTACCGTGCCCGCACTGGTCAGAAACCGCTGCCTGTTGCGTTTTCGCGCGAACTTGTCGGCTCAACCCTGCGCGCGTTCGCGCCATAGGGTGAACAGCCCCGCACCCACGATGATCGCCGTGCCAATCGCCACATTGGTGCGCAGGGTTTCGCCAAACAGCGTGATCCCGAGCAGCACCGCAAACACCAAATGGAAATAGGCAAAGGGTTGCACAGCGCTGGCCTCGGCCGCCTCGTAACAGCGGATCAGCAGCCAATGCCCGGTGACGCCCGACAGACACAGCGCGCCCATCCAGACCCAGTCGGGCCCGCTCATCGGCTCCCACATCCACAGCCCAATGCCGGTCATCGCGATCGCACCAACAGTGCCGGTCCAGAAAAAGCTGGTGGCGGTGCTGTCGCGCCGTGCCGCATAGCGCGTCAGCAGCCCGTAAACCGCAAACATCACCGCCGAAATCAGCGGAATGATCGCCACCGGATCGAACACGCCCATGCCGGGCTGCAAAATCACGATGACCCCGACAAATCCGATGCCAATGGCGATCCAGCGCCTCCAGCCGACCGTTTCGCCCAAGATCGGCCCGGACAAGGCGGCGATTAACAGCGGATAGCAGGCAAACACAGCGTGGCTCTCCACCAGCCCAAGCAACGTAAAGCCAAACACAGCGATGCAAATTTCGCCCGCCAACATCAAAGCACGGGTGATTTGCACCATCGGCTGGTCTGTCCGAGCCGCCGCCCGCACACCACCTTTGGTGCGCGCCGCCAAGGCAATGACAAAGGCCGCGAAAAACCAATAGCGGATCATCACCACCATCATCGCATTGTATTCACCAGCCAGATGCCGCGAGATCCCGTCTTGGGTGGCGAAAACAATTGTCGTGGCGATCATCAGTGCGATGCCAAGCGGGACGTTGTTGCTTTGCGGGCTCATCGCAGGCGCGCCTGGCTCATATGGCGTTTGCGGCCGAATCCGGGGGTGCGGGTGACCTCGAAACCGGCCTGTTCCAACCCACGGCGCACAAAGCCAGCGGCAGTATAGGTCGCCGCCGTGCCACCTTGGGCCGTGTGGCGCGCCACCTCTGCCATCAGATCGGGTTGCCACAGCTCAGGGTTTTTGGCGGGCGAAAACCCATCCAGAAACCATGCATCCGCTCGACCTGCCCATTTCGGCAAGGTGTCGCGGGCATCGCCGATGATCAACTCGACCGTCACAGCGCCCAGATCGGCGCGGGTTTGCCCGGCCTCGACCATCGCGATCAACGGGGCGGCCAAAGCAGCCAGGTCGGGAAAAACGTCCAACGCGCGGGCCATATCGGGGGCAGCCATCGGGAAGGCCTCGAACGAGGTGAAAAACAAGCGCCCCGGCAGATCCCAGGCCTGCATGCTCGCCAGCAGGTTCAGCCCGGTGCCAAACCCCAGCTCGGCGATGTGAAACCCATCAACGAACCGCGCGGGCAGATCATTTCCGCCCAGAAACACGTGGCAGGTTTCGGCCAACCCATCGTCGAGCGAAAAATACGGATCGTCAAAGCGGGTCGAAACCGGAACCTGCCCGTCGCGCCATATCAAATCTGTCGGCTGGTTCTGCATCGCCAAAGGCCCTAGATGTCGGCGCGACACTGGCGAAAGGGGCAAGGCTTGGCAATGGCGGATATCACGGTGCGCGGCGCAGGGATTTTCGGACTGTCCATCGCTTGGGTGCTGGTGCAGCGCGGCGCGCGTGTGCAGCTGATCGACCCCTTTGGCGCAGGTGCAGGATCAAGCGGTGGCATCGTGGGGGCCTTGGCGCCGCATGTGCCCGAGAATTGGAATGCAAAGAAGGCCTTTCAGTTTGACAGCCTGCGCATGACCGCACCGTTTTGGGCCGGCGTTCAGGACGCAGGCGGGGTTGATCCCGGGTATCGGCGCAGCGGACGGTTGCAACCGGTGGCAGATGCGGCTGCGTTGGATCTGGCCCGCCGACGTGCGCTCACGGCGACCGATTTGTGGCAGGGGTTTGCGCAGTGGCGCGTTGTTGCGCGGTCTGAGTTCGGTGCATGGGCCCCACCCAGCCCCACTGGCTATCTGATCCACGACACGCTCAGCGCGCACCTGCACCCGCGCCGCGCCTGCGCCGCGTTGGTGGCGGCCTTGGCGACCAAGGGCGTGACGGTGCAACCGGATGCCACGCACAAGGGCGCGGTGATCTGGGCGACCGGTTGGCAGGGCCTGCAAGAGCTTTCGGCGCAAACCGGCAAACCCGTGGGCAATGGCGTCAAGGGGCAAGCGGCGTTGTTTGACTATGATGGCGGGGATGGGGCACAGCTTTTTGCTGATGCACTGCACATTATTCCTCACGGCGATGGCACGGTGGCTGTGGGGTCCACCAGCGAGCGGGCGTTCAGCGCACCTGGCTCAACCGACGCCGCGCTGGACGATGTGATTGCGCGGGCGCGCGCTGCATTGCCCTTGTTGCAAGACGCGCGCGTGATCGCACGGTGGGCCGGGGTGCGTCCGCGTGCCAAAAGCCGCGCGCCTGTGTTGGGCGCGCATCCGCTAACAGAGGGGCATTTCATCGCCAATGGCGGGTTCAAGATCGGATTTGGCATGGCCGTGAAAGTGGCGCAGGT
>JBGCDD010000178.1:0-11243 GCA_045105075.1 Sedimentitalea sp.
TTTTCAGTGGACACCAAGGGATGGCGGCGGGCGCATTCTTCTGCATCCAGCACTTCAAAATCGACGCCCATCCCTTTGGCAAGGCTCACAAAATGGCGATAGCCTTCCATCTGTTCGGGTGTGTTTGCCAACCGAATACCGCCGTCGCCATGATGGTAAATCACTGGATCATCCGGGTCATTGGCCAGATCTTGGTACAGCGAAATCGAGTGCGATTTCAGCCCCACCATCGTCTGCGTCATGCCAAAATTGGTCACTTGCGCGGCTGAATGCCAGGTCGTGCCCGAGGTCAGCTCGTCACGTTCAAGCAGCATCACATCGCTCCACCCCTCACGGGTGAGATGATACAAAGCCGAACATCCAGCAATACCGCCACCGATGACCACAACACGTGTCTGAGTTTTCATATCCGTCTCCTGTTTGGTGCAGAAGACGGATCATGGGCGATCAGGTCAAGCGGTCTTGGCCGGCTTCACAAAGTGCTAAACTGGATTTGGTTTTTTCAAAGTCAGCCTAAAATTGACACTTTAAGATCACGAGACAAGCCTTTGAAATCTATAAATTAAGCTCGGCGACGACGTCCACCCGTCCGACCGGCGCGACCGCGACCTTCTTCACCGGCCTTGGGTGGTTGTTTGTTGGTCCGGATCCATTCGCCGCCATGCGGGTCATTGTTGGTCAGAAAATTGGCGGCTCGGATGGCTTCCATTTCTTTTCCGGCCTTGGATTTGGTTGATCCAAGACCAAACAGCGTCACAAAGGTTTCATCATCGATGCCCTCGGGCAGGATAATGCCAGCTGCGGTGATTTCTGCTTTTTTCTCGGCAATCTTGGCTTGGGTGATAGGCAAGGCCACTGGATTCATGATGGCGCTGGTCATGCCCGCGCCCATCGCCATTGGCAAAAACGCGTTGTTGATGCCGTGCCGATTGGGCAGCCCGAACGAGATATTTGACGCACCGCAAGTTGTGTTAACCCCAAGCTCTTCGCGCAATTTTCGAACCAGAGTAAACACTTGCAAGCCAGCAGTGCCCATGGCGCCGATCGGCATCACCAACGGATCAACCACGATATCATGGGCCGGAATGCCATAATCCGCGGCGCGTTGAACGATCTTTTTGGCCACGGCAAAGCGCACTTCGGGATCTTCCGAAATGCCCGTGTCATCATTCGAGATCGCAACCACAGGCACATTGTATTTCTTAACCAGCGGCAGGATCTGTTCCATCCGCTCTTCCTCGCCGGTGACGGAATTGAGCAGCGGGCGCCCCTCACAGACTTCCAAACCAGCCTCAAGCGCGCCCGGCACCGAGCTGTCGATACATAAAGGAACGTCCACAAGCGACTGAACAAGCTTGAGAATTTCCACCATCAAAGGCGGCTCGGTCTCATTTGGGTTCGGGTTCGAATTATACACAACCCCGGCATTCACATCCAAAACCGTCGCCCCCGCAGCCACCTGCGCCAGCGCATCTTTTTCCACAGTCGAGAAATCACCGGCCTCCAGTTCCGCAGCAAGTTTCTTGCGGCCGGTGGGGTTGATCCGCTCTCCAATCACGCAAAAGGGTTGATCAAAGCCGATGATGGCCGTTTTGGATTTGCTTTCGACGATGGTGCGGGTCATGTGCGTCCTTTCAGGAGGCGTTTGCGGGGCGGGTGGACGCGCCGCCATGTTCGATGGCCCAATTGGCATTGGTTTTGATGCCACCAAGTGGGAAAAAATGGACCTGTTCGATGTTGAAATCAGGATGCGCGGCCTTGTGCGCGGCCAGTTCGGCCAACACGTCTGTCGGCTCGTAGGGCAACAGCAGTTTGGTCACATCCATCGCCCGCTTTTGCAGCACTTTCAACGACGGTCCAACGCCGCAAGCGATGGCGAATTTGATCAACGTCTGCAATTTGGCAGGCCCGGCAATACCGATGTGAATGGGCAGTTTGATCCCGGCCGCTGTCAGATCATCGGCCCACGCAATGATCGGCTTGGCTTCAAAGGCAAACTGCGTGGCCAAGGCCATATCAGCATCGCTGGTGTCGTTGAATTTCTGTTTCCAAACAAGCGCATCTTGGACGTTCTTCATGCTGCCATCTGGGTCGATATCCCGGTTCCCCTCGGGGTGTCCAGCCACATGCAACCGCTTGAAACCAGCATCGCCAAACAGACCAGTCTCCAGCAATTGCATCGAGCTTTCATAGGCACCGTGCGGCTTGGCCACGCCGCCGGCCAACAGCAACGCCTGATCAACACCCGCTTCGCCCTGATACCGCGCAATCCAATCCTGCAAGGTCGCCTTGTCTTTGATGATGCGCGCCGGAAAATGCGGCATCACCGCAAAGCCGTCTTCAGACAATCGCCGCGCGGTCGCCACCATGTCTTCAATCGGTGTGCCCTCGATATGGGCAATGTAAACCCGTGTGCCTTGCGGCAACAGCGCGCGAAAGTCGTCAACTTTTTCGGCCGTGCGCGGCATCACTTCGATGGAATAGCCCTGCAAAAAGGCTTCAACCTGGCCATTGGCCACCGGCACGTCGCGTTTCTTGAAATTCAGCAAAGCCATGGTGGCCTCCCAATAGGTTCGCAGGCTCATGCCCACCCGTCATTGTCGATCAGCGCCTTGATGCGCGCCTGGTCAAATTCCGTCTCCAACCGCAGCACTTCAGCATCGGCCACTGCCTCGGGTTCACCGTCCACGGTGAACGGCGCCGCCTTGCGCCATTCGGCAAGGTAAGCATCTGCGTCCTTGGCGTTTACCTTCATCGCGGCGCGGTCAATTGCCTGTTCAAAACGCTCAGCCAGAACCCGTTTGGTCCCGCGCCGCCCCTTGCCGACAATCACCTGAGCCGGGATGTCGCGCCAATAAACAATGGTCACATCTGGCATGGCGTGATTCCTTTAACCCTCAGTTGGCTTTGTGTAGAGCAGCCGCGCACTGCACCACGTCCTGTTTTCGACAAAAACCGCACGTCCTGCGACGCCAATCCTTTGTAAACCGCACCGCGCATGGCCGCCAGACAGCGCCAGACCCAAAATTCTCATCACAATCATGAATGTCCGCAAACCGGTCGCGCCCATCACATGCCTTGCGATCTCAAAATTGTGAGCCTATTCTTTGGTTAACTCGATATTGGAGGGCGCGGAATCATGGCGCCCAAGCGTCCCATTGGTGCGGGCGCGTTCCCAAAAGCGCTCGAATGCCCCGCGCCCACACCGCCCGATCCAGCCGAGCTTTATGCCGCGCTGGACTTGGGCACAAACAGTTGTCGGATGCTGATTGCGCAGCCAAAGGGCAGCGGGTTTCACGTCGTCGACAGCTTTTCCAAATCAGTGCAATTGGGATCAGGTCTTGAACGCACCGGACGTTTGTCGCGGGCCTCAATGGCGCGCACGGTTCAAGCGTTGCGGATTTGCCAGCAAAAGCTAAAACGCAACAAAGTCAGTCACATGCGGCTGGTCACCACCGAGGCTTGCCGGCGCGCCCGCAACGCGCGCGAATTTATCCGTCAGGTGAAACGCGAAACTGGCATGGTGCTGGAAATCATCCAACCCGAAGAAGAAGCCCGCCTCGCGGTGATCTCATGCGCGCCACTGGTCAGCACCAAAACCGACCAGTTGCTGGTGGTCGACATCGGTGGTGGGTCAACTGAATTGGTCTGGATCAACATCTCATCGGTGCCCGCCCGTGACCGCCCCCGCGCCATCATGCGCCTGCACGCCGGTTTCCACCCCGCCCAAAGTCCGTTTCCGGCCGCCAAAGTGGTCGATTGGATCTCGGTGCCGCTGGGGGTCGCAACCCTGCGCGACCAGTTCAGCGATGTGGAAGACGACGCTGCCCGCTTTGCCTTGATGAGCTGGTTTTTCGAGGAAAATCTCGCCGAATTTGCCCCCTACAAGAACGAACAAACCCGCGAGGGTTTTCAAATCGTAGGCACCTCGGGCACAGTCACAACAGTGGCAGCCAGTCATCTCGGCCTGCGCCGCTACGACCGCAATAAGGTCGACGGGTTGCGGATGACCTCCGATCAGATCGACAAAGTTATTCACGGCTACCTCGCACTTGGCCCGAACGGGCGGCGACGCGACCCGCGCATTGGCGATGATCGACAGGCATTGATCATGTCCGGTTCCGCAATTTTACAGGCCTTGATGCGCTGCTGGCCCACCGATCGCCTGTCCGTTGCGGATCGCGGTTTGCGCGAAGGCCTGCTCTACGCCCAGATGAGCGCAGATGGCGTGCTCGAAGACGGCCCGTTCTGACACATCTCCTTCATCTTTCAAAATAAACTCCGGGGGTATGGGGGCTGGCCCCCATCCTGGCCGCGGCTCAAGCCAATACAAATCGGGCGAAAACCTTGCTCCACGCGCGCCAGTCCGGTAAGGCGCAAACACAAACCCCAAGAGGCGCAAATGGCAAAAAACACGTCAGGACGCGGCCAGCGCGATCTCAAGGTCAAGGTCAAAACTGCGCGCGGACGCAAACTCAGCTCGACCCGCTGGCTGCAACGCCAGTTGAATGACCCCTATGTCAAGCGCGCCCAGACCGACGGTTATCGCGGGCGCGCGGCTTATAAGATCCTGGAACTTGACGACAAATTCCGTTTTCTGGTGCCCGGTGCACGGGTTGTTGATCTGGGTTGCGCCCCCGGTGGCTGGCTTCAGGTGGCGGTCAAACGCATCAACGCTTTGGGCGAAAAACAGGGCAAGGCCGTGGGCACTTTGCTGGGCATCGACCTGCAAGAGATGGAACCCGTGGCCGGATCCACGCTGTATCAACTTGATTTTATGGACGAAAACGCAGACGAGCAGGTCAAAACCTGGCTTGGCGGAGCCGCAGATGTGGTGATGTCGGACATGGCCGCGTCGTCCTCCGGCCACAAACAAACCGACCATTTGCGCATCATTTCTCTGTGCGAAGCGGCGGCGGAATTTGCGTTCGACGTGCTGGACACCAACGGAACCTTCGTGGCCAAAGTGCTGGCCGGCGGTGCCGAGGGCGCATTACAGCACCGCCTCAAGCAGAAATTCACCAAAGTCGCAAACGTGAAACCGCCCGCGTCGCGCGCGGACAGTTCCGAAAAATTCGTCGTCGCTACTGGGTTTCGCGGCTGACAGGCGGTTCAAACGGCAATGCCACAGGATCCCCCCACGACGAATGCGCGCGTTTCAAAAACGCATCTGAAACCGCGTCGGTGACATCCACTTTGGGTATGACCTTGGCAGCAATTGTGTTTTGACCTTCGTCTTCGATAACTTTTGAATTGAGCAGCGCAAAGAGCTGCGCATGGCGCGGAACATCATTCATTTTGGCAGGCTTTCGGGGCAGTGAGCAGAGCAGGTCTGCAACGTGCCGCGATTTTGTGCCCGACTTATGACCCAACAAGGGCGATTGCGCGGCGATATTTACCTGTTGTTATCCAGGATGTGACCGTTCAGATGCGCCCCTAAAATCAAGATCGCCGCCATCAGATACAGGAAAATAAGCGCCGCCATGACCCCGGCCAAACCGGCATAGGTGGCCGAATAATTGGCAAAATACGACATGTAGATTGAAAACCCCCAGGTCGCCGCCCACCACAACGCCACCGTCACCAACACTCCGGGCCAGATATCGCGCAGCGAGTGGCGCAGCCCCGGCAACCAAATGTGACAGGCCGCAACCAGCACCGCCAGCACCGCCAAAGTCACCACAGTCGACATGCCGCGGCTTTCCAACCATGGCACAACCGCGTCCGGCACCGCAGGCGCCAGGTACAGGAAATAGGCTGGCAACACGACGCCCAAAATCAGAACGCCCAGGATGACGCTGCCCCCGATCAACACAAACACCACCGACAAAGCCCGGGTTTTCCAGAACGGTCGCGGATCGTCATCTCGGTAGGCCTGCGAAATCGCAAGGCGCACCGCATCCACCCCGTTGGACGCAAAATAAAGCGCAAGGATACCGCCCAATGTGATCAGCTCGACCTGCCCGCCGTCCAGAACGGCGCGAATTTCGGTGACAATCGGACGCGCAATCGAGTCCGGCCAAACCCCAAACACCAGCGTGATCAGCTCTTCTACATCCACATCCCAAGACACGGCCCCCGCCAGCGCCACGATGAACAACACAAACGGAAACAACGCCAACATCAGCGACATGGCCACGTGGCTTGACAGCACCCAGCCCCCGGAGTCGTTAAACCGGGCCATCGTGCGAAACGGTGTCATAATCGTGAACAACTTGCGGGCCATGGCGCGCAGACCTAACCCAAGCTTGACCAACGCACCAGCGCCGCTTGCACCAATTGTGCGAACATGTTTTGCATCGCGTCATGAGCACACCTGCCCGCGTCACGCCCGACTGGCCGCATTTCATCGCCGCGTCGATTTATCGAGGCTCCAGCTTCGGCGCCACCCATCCGCTGGCCATCGAGCGGGTGCCCACGGTGGTTGATCTGTGTCGCGCCATGGGCTGGTTGCCGCGCGCGCAATACCGCACCAGTCCACGTGCCAAACCCAAAGCGCTGGCCGCGTTTCACACCCCCACCTACATCGCCGCGCTGCAACAGGCCGAGATGACGCAATCGGTCACCCCCGAAGTCCGCGCCCGCCATCACATCGGCACCGTGTCCAACCCGGTCTACCCCGAAATGTTCCGCCGCCCCGCCACCTCTGCGGGCGGCTCAATCTATGGCGCCGAGCTGATTGCCAAGGGCGGCACGGTTTATCACCCGGCGGGCGGCACCCATCACGGATTGGCGGACCGCGCCAATGGGTTTTGTTTTTTCAACGATCCGGTGCTGGCGATCATGGCCCTGCACCGTCAAGGGCTGAACCGCGTCGCCTATGTCGACATTGACGCGCACCATTGTGACGGGGTCGAAGCCGCCTTTGGCGCGGATCCGCGCGTGCGTCTGATTTCCGTGCACGAAGAAAACCGTTGGCCGCGCACCGGCGCCCTGACGGACCGCGCCGGGGGCTCGGCCTGGAACCTGCCGGTGCCGCGCGGTTTGAATGACAGCGAGTTCGCGCTGATCCTCAATTCGGTGATCTTGCCGGTGCTGGCTGATTTCCGACCCGACGCGCTGGTGGTGCAATGTGGCGCCGATGCGCTGGCCGAAGACCCGCTGGCGCGGCTAGAGCTGTCAAACAACGCGCATTTCACAGCGATTGCTCACTTGCACAAAATGGCGCCAAGGGTGCTGGTTCTGGGCGGCGGCGGTTACAACCCCTGGTCTGTGGCACGCGCGTGGAGCGGGGTGTGGGCGACCTTGTGCGGCCACGCTATTCCCGAAGTTCTGCCAGAGGCCGCGCAAACCGTTCTGGGCCGGATCCAGTGGCACAAACTGCGCGGCGCCGCTCCACCTGCGCATTGGGTCACCACCTTGCGCGATGCCCCGCGCCCCGGTCCGATCCGTGACGCAGTGCGCGACCGCGTTCAGGTTCTGGTGCAGCGCCAGAGCAGCGACGCCTAGCTCAGCGCGCCAAACATCGCGCCAGCGCCACAGCGTAAGCGCGCCGCTCCTTTTCCAAACGTACTTCCTCGCCACCGCGCCCTGCAAAAGCAGGTGATGGAATGCGCGGACGGGTGCTGTGCGTCACGCCAAAGCTGGCCGATCCGGTGATGCGCAAACGCGCTGCGCCGCGGCTGCCTGGCGTGTACCCTGTGGCCGCAGCCGCTTGTGCGGCGCACACATCGCGGATTTCCTGACTTTGCGCCCAAACCGGGCTGGACAGGCAACATAGCACCGCGAGCGTTGAGACAAATTTCACCATACCTCCCTATGCCCCAAACGGCTCACAGCGGTCAAATCACATCTCGCCGGACCCGCCGGGGGTGAGACATACTGCCCAAGATGCCGATCGCGCTAGACAGCGACGCCAATTGCGCCATCTTGTGCACCACGACATGAACAAGATTGGACATCCCCTTGGTTTTGCGCATTTCCTCGGTTTCCAAAAGTTACAACGGTGGCGACGGGCCGGTGCCGGTCTTGCGCGATGTCTCGCTTGACCTGGAGGCCGGGCAAACCCTGGCGCTGACCGGCGAAAGCGGGTCAGGCAAAAGCACGCTGTTGCATCTGGTTGGCGCGCTCGACAGTTTCGATACGGGCGAAATCACACTGGGCGGCACCGCGCTGTCAGGGCTTGATGATGCCGGCCGGGCTGCCTTGCGTCGCAGCGCCGTAGCGCTGGTTTTTCAGCAGTTCAACCTCGTACCCTCGCTGACGGTTGCGCAAAACCTTGCTTTTCACGCGCGGTTGGGCGGGCGCGATGATGCCGACTGGATCGCCCATCTCAGCCAACGCCTTGGGCTTGCGGATCTTGGCGCGCGCTTTCCCGAACAGCTCTCGGGCGGGCAACAACAGCGCGTTGCCATTGGGCGCGCTTTGGCGCTGCGCCCGGATCTGTTGTTGGCCGATGAACCCACCGGCAATCTGGACGAAGCCACCAGCGCCAAAGTGCTCGACCTGATGCTCGAGCTGGTGCGTGACAGTGGCGCGGCCTTGTTTCTGGTCACCCATTCCCAAGCCATTGCGGCGCGCATGGACCGTCACGTGCATTTGCGCGCCGGGCAGTTGGCATGAGACGCACCGCCCTGCTTGCGCTGATCTCGCATTGGCGTCGCCAGCCGGGCCAGCTGATCACACTGGTTTTGGGTCTGGCATTGGCCACCGGGCTTTGGTCGGCAGTGCAGGCAATCAACGGCGAGGCCCGCGCGAATTACGCCAAGGCCGCCGCACAACTCAGCGCCGGACAAAACCGCGTGTTGCGTGCGCCCGATGGTGTCATTGCGCTGGCCGATTATGTGGCGTTGCGGCGCGCCGGTTGGCTGGTCACCCCGGTGCTTGAGGGGCGCGTGCGGCTTGGCGATGGGTTGGTCACGCTGATGGGCGTTGATATGCTGACCTATCCCAGCCCGCCAGCGCCGCAAAACACCGATCTGACCCTTGCGCCACTGGATGTGCTTGGCGGCGATGGCCGCCTTTTTGCACGCGCTGAAACCTTGGCGCGCATTGGCACAGCGCCCGATCTGCCGCCGCGCATCGAAACCACCGATCTGCCGCCGGGGCTTGTGCTTGGCGACATTGGGTTGGTCGAAAGGCTGCTGGACCGCCCCGGCCAGCTCAGCCGTATTTTGGTGTTGGAAACGCAACCCAAAGGCCTGACGCCGCTCAGCCAGTTGATGCCCGACCTGATCATCGACGACCCCACCGGCGACACGGATACAGCCCGGCTGACCGACAGTTTTCACCTGAACCTGACCGCCTTTGGCCTGCTGTCTTTCGCCGTGGGGTTGTTCATTGTGCACGGCGCCGTGGGGCTCGCCTTCGAGCAACGCCGCGCAATGTTTCGCACCTTGCGCGCGCTGGGTTTGCCCCGACGCGATCTGACGCTTTTGGTGCTGGGCGAGCTGGTGGTTTTGGCACTGGTGTCGGGCACTTTGGGATTGGCTTTGGGTTACGCCGTCGCGGCCGCGTTGCTCCCTGATGTCGCCGCCACCTTGCGCGGCCTTTACGGCGCCCCCGTCACCGGAGAGCTGGCCTTGCGCCCGATCTGGTTTGCCAGCGGCATCGCGATGGCGCTGTTTGGCACCTTGCTGGCGGGCGGCAAAGGCCTGTGGCAACTGGCGACCTTGCCGCTGCTCTCGGGTCCCGGTGTTGTCGCCTGGGCCAGCGCTTATGGCCGGCGCGCCCGCCTGATGGTTGCGGGCGGGTGCGCGCTGATCCTGGCTGGGGTTGTGGCGGTTTGGCTGTCCGACGGCCTGTTGGCGGGCTTTGCCTTGCTGGCCGGTTTGCTCCTTGGGTCTGCCATGTTGCTGCCCCCCGCCTTGGGCGTGATCCTTGGTCTGGCCGCACGGCGCGCCCGCTCGGTCACCGCGCAATGGGTGTGGGCCGATCTGAAAACCCAACTGCCGGGCCTGTCCCTTGCGCTGATGGCCCTGATGCTGGCACTGGCCACCAATATCGGCGTTGGCACCATGGTGTCGTCGTTCCGTCTGACCTTCACCGGCTGGCTCGATCAACGTCTCGCCTCAGAACTTTATGTCACCGCGCGCACCGATGAACAGGGGGCCGCGCTGTCGGACTGGTTGCAGGATCGCAGCGATGCAGTGCTGCCGATCCGCTTTGCCGAAACCGAGCTGAACGGAGATCCCGCGCGCATATACGGTATCGTTGATCATCCGACCTACCGCGACAACTGGCCCCTGATCGCCGCCGAGCCAGATGTGTGGGACCAACTGGCGGCTGGCACAGCTGTGCTGATCAACGAACAAATGGCGCGCCGCGCCGATCTTTGGCCGGGTGATACCGTGCGCATCGGCGCCACTTGGCAAGCGCCCATCGCCGGCGTCTATTCTGATTACGGCAACCCGTCCGGGCAGGCCATTGTGCCGATGGATCAGATGTTGGCGCGCTTTGACGGCATTGCCAATCGCCAGTTCGGCGTGCGCATCGATCCTGAAAAACAGGATGCCTTGGTGGCCGAAATGCGCGCCACCTTCGATCTGCCCGCGCGCGCGGTGGTGGATCAAGCCGGCATCAAGGCGCTGTCGCTGGGCATCTTTGAGAAAACCTTTGTGGTCACCGGCGCACTGAACATTCTCACACTTGGGGTGGCCAGTTTTGCGATCCTGACCAGCCTGCTGACCCTGTGGACCATGCGCCTGCCCCATCTTGCGCCGGTCTGGGCGTTGGGAATGACGCGCGCGAAACTGGCCCGGCTGGAACTGGTGCGCAGTCTTGCGCTGGCCGGGTTGACGGCAGTGCTGGCGCTGCCATTGGGGCTGGTTCTGGCCTGGGCGCTGCTGGCTGTCATCAACGTCGAGGCCTTTGGCTGGCGCTTGCCGATGCACCTGTTCCCGATGGATTGGCTGCGGTTGGGTGCGTTGGCGTTGCTCGCCGGTGGGCTGGCCGCCGCCCTGCCCGCGCGCCGTTTGGGGCGCATGCCGCCCGCTGATTTGCTAAGGGTGTTTGCCAATGAACGCTAGATCACTTGCCTTTTGCCTGATGGCTTTGCCCGGTCTCGCCACAGCCCAGGGCTTTGCTGGGCTGGGCACCCAAGTCGAAGGGTTCACCAACCCAGAACCAAGCTATGTCTTTGACTTCCCAACCGATCACGGCCCCCACCCTGATTTCCGCATTGAATGGTGGTATCTGACCGCCACCCTGCGCGGTGCGGACGGGTTGGATTACGGCATCCAGTGGACGCTGTTTCGCTCGGCCCTGGCGCCCGAAACCCGTCCCGGATGGCAAGATCCGCAACT
>JBGCDD010000179.1:0-2792 GCA_045105075.1 Sedimentitalea sp.
GTGCGGCAAAGTCGGGCCAAGCGCGCTATAGTGTGCACCTGGCTGGGCCAATGCTGGTGTCTTATCATGGAATTTGCGAAGTGGGCGAATAATGGATCTTTTAAACGCTGTCATCGCAATGGCGAACTATGTTCTGATCCCCGGCATCGCCTATGGCAGTCAGCTGGCTTTGGGCGCGCTGGGGGTCACTCTGGTCTACGGGATCTTGCGGTTTTCCAATTTTGCCCACGGCGACACGATGGCCTTTGGCGCGATGGTTACGATCCTGTTCACCTGGTGGTTTCAGTCGATGGGGATCAGCCTTGGGCCACTGCCCACGGCGTTGCTAGCGCTGCCCTTTGGGATATTGGGCGCATCGGCGATGGTGCTGGCGACCGACCGGATGGTTTATAAATTCTACCGTGTGCAAAAGGCCAAGCCGGTCATTCTGGTGATCGTGTCGATGGGTGTGATGTTCATTATGAACGCGATTGTGCGCCTGATCATCGGGCCCAACGATCAACGGTTCAACGACGGTGAGCGGTTCATCATTTCGGCGCGCGAGTTCAAGCGCGCCACGGGGCTGAGCGAGGGGTTGGCGATCAAAACCTCGCAAGGGCTCACGCTGGTCACGGCGATCATCGTGGTGGCGCTGCTGTTTTGGTTTCTCAACCGCACGCGCACGGGCAAATCGATGCGCGCCTATTCCGACAATGAGGATCTGGCGCTTTTGTCAGGCATCAACCCCGAGCGCGTTGTGATGTACACTTGGTTGATTGTCGCCGCTTTGGCGACTGTGGCGGGCGTGCTCTATGGGCTGGATAAATCCTTTAAGCCATTCACCTATTTCCAGCTTTTGCTGCCGGTCTTTGCCAGTGCCATCGTCGGAGGCCTGGGCAATCCGTTGGGCGCCATTGCCGGAGGGTTCGTGATCGCGTTTTCCGAGGTCACCATCACCTATGCCTGGAAAAAGGTGTTGGTCTATCTGATGCCCGAGCCGCTGGAGCCGGACAGTTTGGTGCAATTGCTCAGCACGGATTACAAGCTGGCGGTGTCTTTTGTGATCTTGCTGATCGTGTTGCTGTTGCGCCCGACGGGCCTGTTCCGGGGGAAAGCGGTATGACCGAAGCCGTCAAGAATGTTTCGCTGTTTGTGGGCGTTGCGCTGTTGATCCTGCTGACCGGATTTTTCCAAAGCTGGAACACGGCGCTGTTGATTTTGAACATGGGGCTGGTGTCGGCGATCATGGCGATTGGGGTGAACCTGCAATGGGGTTTTGCCGGGCTTTTCAATGTCGGCGTGATGGGCTTTGTCGCGCTTGGCGGGCTGGCTACAGTGCTGGTGAGCATGCCGCCCACTCCGGGGGCCTGGTCTGCGGGCGGCTGGGGCATTTTGTTGGCGCTGATCTTGGGCGCGGCCACTGTGGTAGGAGCCATTCTGGCGATGGCGCGCCTGCCCAAAGGGCGGATGCGCACGCTGGCAGTGCTGGCCATTCTGGTGATCGGTTTCTTCATCTATCGCGCGGTGTTTGATCCGGCGGTCAATGCGGTCGAAAAGGTCAATCCGGCGCTGACGGGCAATCTGGGCGGGCTTGGACTGCCGGTGATCCTGGCCTGGCCGGTGGGCGGTGTGTTGGCGGCGGGGGCGGCGTGGCTGATTGGCAAGACCGCGCTTGGGCTGCGCTCGGATTATCTGGCGATTGCGACGCTGGGCATTGCCGAGATCATCATTGCGGTGCTGAAAAACGAAGATTGGTTGTCGCGCGGCGTGAAAAATGTGGTGGGGCTGCCGCGCCCTGTGCCGTTCGAGGTCGATTTGCAAAACGATCCCGGCTTTGTGGATCGTGCGGCTGGGCTGGGCCTCGATCCGGTTGTGGCCTCAACACTTTATGTGAAACTGGGCTACGGCGTGCTGTTTGCGGTGGTGCTGCTGGTGGTGCTGTGGATGGCGCAGATGGCGCTGAAAAGTCCGTGGGGGCGGATGATGCGCGCCATTCGCGACAATGAAGTGTCGGCCGAAGCGATGGGCAAGGATGTCACCCGGCGCCATTTGCAGGTGTTTGTGCTGGGCAGTGCGATCATCGGTGTTGCCGGCGCCATGTTGACCACGCTTGACGGACAGCTGACGCCGGGCACTTACCAGCCGCTGCGCTTTACGTTTCTGGTCTGGGTGATGGTGATTGTCGGCGGGTCGGGCAACAATTTTGGCGCGGTGCTGGGTGGGTTCCTGATCTGGTTCCTGTGGGTTCAGGTCGAACCGATGGGGCATTTGCTCATGGGCGCAATCACCTCTGGCATGGCCGAGGGCAGCGCCCTGCGCGCGCACCTGCTGGAAAGTGCGGCGCATATGCGGCTGCTGACAATGGGGCTGGTTTTGCTTCTGGTTTTGCGCTTCAGCCCACGCGGATTGATTCCCGAGCGGTGACGCCCCCCCAAACGTTAACGCCCCTTAAACAATCCGCCCAGGATGCCGCGCACAATCCGCCGCCCCGTGGTGCCTTTGAGCTCTTTGAGAACCATGTCGCTCATCGCGCGCCCAAAGCTTTCGGTCTTGCGGGTCTTGCGCGAGGTTGATCGCGCCACCCGCGTGCCCGAATAGCGCCGCCCGGCATTGTATTCGCGAAACATCGGCTCAAGCTCTTCGGCCTTTTCCTCGGCCTGTGCGGCCTGGCTGGCCGCCGTATCCGCACGCGCGCGCAGGATTTCATAGGCCGAACGGCGATCCAGCGGCTTGTCATATTTGCCGGCCATGTCCGACGCGGCCATCACCGCGGCGCGCTCGGTCGTGGAAATCGGGCCCAGTTGCGACGATGG
>JBGCDD010000180.1:0-2571 GCA_045105075.1 Sedimentitalea sp.
TAGACGAAATACATCGGCACATCGAGGACCCATTGCACCCATGCTTCAAATCCGAAGCCTTCTTCGAACACGAAAGGCACCATGCCGGTGCGGTCCGCGTCCAGATCACGCCAAATGCGCGAGCGCCAAGATTTATGACCGTTGATCTGGCCTTCAAAGAAAGGTGAGTTGGCGAACAATGCGGCGGCCACTGGCTGCAACGCGATTGCGACGCGCATCTTTTGAACCATATCGGCCTCGGATCCGAAATCGAGGTTCACTTGCACAGTACAGGTCCGGCGCATCATGGATGTGCCCATGGTGCCGACCTTTTCCATGTAGTTGTTCATCAGCGTGTAGCGGCCCTTGGGCATCAGCGGCATTTCTTCGTGCGACCATTCAGGCGCTGCACCAAGGCCGATGAATTTGACGCCGATTTCGTCCGAGACCGATTTCACTTCGGCCAGATGGGTGTTCACTTCGTCACAGGTCTGGTGGATCGTCTCAAGCGGAGCACCGGAGAGTTCCAGCGCGCCACCGGGTTCAAGGCTGACGTTTGCGCCGTCTTTGGTCAGGCCGATGATCTTGCCTTCTTCTTCGACGCGGTCCCAGCCGAAACGGCCCTCAAGCCCTTCCAACACGGCCTTGATCGAACGTTCGCCCTCATAGGGCAGTGGTTTGAGGCTGTCCTGACAGTACCCGAATTTTTCGTGCTCTGTGCCGATGCGCCAGTCTTCTTTGGGCTTGCAGCCTTTGGCCAGCACTTCGGCAAGCTGGTCGTGATGTTCAATGGGGCCGCCGCCAGATTGAGGGATAGACATGGTTGCGAGGCCTCCGATTGATGTAACGCAATTATGGGTGACCTGCCCTGCGCGCGCTGTCAATGCAAGAGAGGTTTGACGCGGCTCCAGACGGTGACCCGCGCATCAGGTGTGCGTGACAGCACATCCAGCACAGTCGCCGTCTTGATTTCGGGCAAGGTCGCAAAGACATCGAAAAGGTCCTCGGACCCTTTGGCGTTGATCGGAATGGTGAGGCTGTGGCCCTCGATGCTGGTCAAAATCCAGCTGGGATCAGGGTGACTGGTGGGGTCAATTTCCAAGCGCGACAGGTCTGCCACGTCGATAACACCGCCATCCAGCGGGCCGAAATACGCCAAACGCCGTTCGCGGATTTGCACAACACCGGGGCCATCACCGTCCTGGGCAAAGCGGGCGCGCTGTACGCCTGCGACGCCCCAGCCGATGCCGATGGCGCAAAAGATGTAGCCAAGCCAGACGTGGATCCCGACACCCGTCAGCACCCACCAAAGACCCAGCGCGAGGACGACACCGGCAAGAATCACCTCGCGCCAGCGGATGATAACGGCACTGATCTCTGGGCGTATGAAGTAACCCATGGGTTACCAGTCCCCCTTGTTTTGTTGCCAAATCGTTAACGCGGCCACAGCGGCCGTGTCGGCCCGCAAGATACGCGGACCAAGGCTGACAGGGTGGGCAAATGGCAGGTCATGCAGGCGCGCGCGTTCTGCCGGAGAAAAGCCACCTTCGGGACCGATCAGGATTGCCCAAGGGCCGTCTATGTCGGGCAATCCCACAGGGTCGCCGATCAAAACTTCGTCACAAAACATCAGTTGACGCCCCGTCGGCCAGTCGGCCAGAAGCCGGTCCAGTTTGGTCAGATCATCCACGGGGGGCACAAAGGTGCCGCCGCATTGTTCTGCCGCCTCGATGGCATGGGCTTGCAGCTTGTCTTGTCGGATGCGGTTGGCACTTTGGGTGTAGTCGGTTTGGGCAGGTATGATGCGCGCCGCACCCATTTCCACTGCTTTTTCAACGATAAAGGCCGTGCGTTCCTTGCGGATCGGCGCGAAAATCAGCCACAGATCGGGGGGCAATTGCAAAGGACGCGTCTGTGTCTGGCACAACAGGATGCCACCCTTTTTGCCCGCCTTTTCGACGCTGGCATCCCATTCGCCGTCCGCGCCATTGATAAGCGAAATCACCGCCCCTTCGGCCAGACGCATCACGCCAAACAGGTAGTGCGCCTGTTCACGCGTCAGCGGAACCGATTGCCCTTGCCCTAGCGGGTGCTCTACATAAAGACGAACCTTGGATGCCATAGGCAATACATATGACCGACAACGCCCAGATGCCAGAGCCGGACGGCACAGTCGCCGATGCCCCGCCCGATAATTGGGTGGATCGCTATGCGCCGCGCGCAACGCGCGGTTACTTAAGACTTGCCCGCGCGGACCGCCCGATTGGCACGTGGCTTTTGTTTGCGCCGTGTCTTTGGGGGCTGTCTTTGGCGATCCTGGCGACGGACAGTTACAGCAGCCACGATCTGTGGACCATTGCGGGATGTGCGATGGGTGCATTTTTGATGCGCGGCGCGGGGTGCACGTGGAATGACATCAGCGACCGCGACATTGACGGGTCGGTCGCGCGGACGCGGTCCCGTCCTATTCCATCAGGGCAGGTCAGTGTGCGCGGTGCCGTCATCTGGATGGTTATCCAAGCGCTTTTGGCGTTCAGTATTTTGGTGACATTTTACCCGACGGCGATTTTTCTGGGCATTTTCGCCCTCTTG
>JBGCDD010000181.1:0-8950 GCA_045105075.1 Sedimentitalea sp.
GTCTGGGCATGCAAATGGCGGTGATCGAGGCGGCGCGCAATGTCGCGGGGCTAAAAACCGCCGGATCAGAAGAATTTGATCACGAATCTGGCAAAAAGCGTTTTGAACCCGTGGTTTACCATCTCAAGGAATGGGTGCAGGGCAATCACAAGGTCGAGCGCAAAGTCGGCGATGACAAAGGCGGCACCATGCGATTGGGCTCTTATGACGCGGCGCTGGCCGAGACCTCGCAAGTCGCAAAGGTCTATGGCACCACGCAGATCGAAGAACGCCACCGCCACCGCTATGAGGTCGACATCAAATACCGCGACAAGCTGGAAGAAGTGGGTTTGAACTTTTCAGGCATGTCCCCGGATGGGCGCCTGCCCGAGATTGTGGAATGGTCGGATCACCCGTGGTTTATTGGCGTGCAGTTCCACCCCGAACTGAAATCCAAACCGTTCCAGCCGCACCCGTTGTTCAAAGATTTCGTGCGCGCCGCCAAAGACACCTCGCGATTGGTGTAACCCCCCCTTTCAGGAGACAAAACAAATGGCCAAAGGATACTGGATTGCCCATGTCGATGTGGACGATATGGAGGTTTACAAAACCTATGTCGCCGCAAACGCGGCCCCCTTTGCCGAATATGGCGCGCGCTTTCTGACCCGGGGCGGCGACTATCAGGTGCGCGAGGGCACGGTGCGCGCGCGCACGGTTGTGATCGAATTTGACAGCTATGAAACCGCCATCGCCTGCTATGACAGCGTCAGCTATCAAAACGCCAAAGCCATCCGTGACCCTGTCTCGACAGGGGATATGGTCATTGTGCAAGGCTATGATGGGTAGAAGACCCTTGGCCAAACGCTAGATCTGGTGTAGATTATAACCCATGCTTGGTAAATTCTTTCAGGCGTTTCGCCCCCCCGAACCGGCTTCGCTGCCTGATCCTGACGCTGAACTTGCGCTCGGGTCCTTGCTGGTGCGTGTGGCCCAGGCCGACCGCGATTACCAGGTCGAGGAAATCAGCCTGATCGATCGCATCCTTGCCCGTCTTTACCAACACAACGCGATCGAGGCCGCCAAAGTGCGCGCCACCTGTGAAAAACTGCACGCCGCCGCGCCCGACACCGACACGTTCGGCAAGCTGATCCGCGAAACAACCACCCTGCCCGAACGGCTCGCCGCGCTGGACGCTTTGTGGGAGGTGGTTCTGGCCGATGGCGAACAGGAACAAGGCGAGCTGCGCATCGTCGAGGACGCGCGCAAAGCCATGGGTCTGAGCGAAAAAGACAGCCACGCCGCGCGCGACCGGGTGCTGGCACGCGCCTGATCCCCTTGGCGGCAGGCGTTCGCGCGTCTATATCAGGATCATGTTTGCAGATTTCCTCAAGCGGCTGACCCAGCCCGACTCCGCCCCGCTTCCCGACACTGATGCCCGTTTGGCGCTGACCGCCCTGCTGGTGCGCATCGCGCGCAGTGACGGCGACTACGCCCCCGCCGAGATCGCCCATATCGAGCGGATTATTACGAATCGCTACGGGCTGAGCGCTAATGAAGCCACTGCGTTGCGCGGCGAGGCCGAAACGCTGGAAACCGAAGCGCCTGACACTGTGCGCTTTACCCGCGCGATCAAAGACGCGGTGCCCTACGAGGATCGCCGCGCCGTGGTCGAATCGCTCTGGGCGGTGGTTTTGGCCGATGGCAGCCGCGCCAAGGAAGAAAACGCATTGCTGCGCTTGGTCGCCAACCTGTTGGGGGTGAACGACCGCGACAGCAACCTGGCCCGCCAGAAAGCCGAACAGGGGTGATCGCCTATTTGCGCGCCGCCCTGGGGCGAACACAAAGCAACGATGGCGCGCAACGGTGACCCTTAAGCAATCTGGCGCATCCCCGGACAACGGCCCGAAGCTGCCGGGTCGGTCTGCTCCAAACGGGACTTCCCCTTGGTCAATCAACCGGCTTTGTCCGTTTGTGCGTTGCATTGGCGTGGCTTTTCGGCCCCTATAGAGCATCAATGCGACCCAAAGCACCGGAACAGACGTGATCGACCAACCGCCCGTCATCGAAATCCGCAATCTGCACAAAAGTTACGGCACGCTGGACGTGCTGAAAGGTGTCGACATCTGCGCACGGCGCGGCGATGTCGTTTCGCTGATCGGCTCGTCCGGGTCGGGCAAATCAACGCTGCTGCGCTGTGCCAATCTGTTGGAAGACAGTCAGCAAGGCGATGTGCTGTTCAAAGGCGAGCCGGTGACATGGAAGGGCCGTGCCCACAACCGTCGCCCCGGCGACACCAAACAGGTGCTGCGCATCCGCACCAACCTGTCGATGGTGTTTCAACAGTTCAACCTGTGGGCGCATATGAGCATTTTGCAAAACGTGATGGAGGCGCCGCTGACCGTGCTCGGCCGCCCGCGCGATCAGGTGGAACAGGCCGCGCGCGGATATCTGGACAAGGTCGGCATCGGCGACAAATGTGATGTGTACCCGGCGCAGCTGTCGGGTGGGCAACAACAGCGCGCCGCCATTGCGCGCGCGCTGTGCATGGAACCCGAAGCGTTGCTGTTTGATGAACCCACCAGCGCGCTGGATCCCGAATTGGAACAGGAAGTGGTGCGGGTGATCAAGGATCTGGCGGGCGAAGGGCGCACCATGCTGATCGTCACCCACGACATGAAACTGGCCCGCGACGTGAGCGATCACGTGGTGTTTCTGCATCAGGGCCTGATCGAAGAACAAGGGCCGCCCGACACGTTGTTCGGCGCGCCCAAATCAGAACGTTTGCGCGGGTTCCTTTCGGCAACCCACGCCGCGTAATCAATAATAAAGGGAGTAAATCACATGAAAACACTGATCCTGGGCGCAGCCGCGCTTGTGCTGGGCGCCACTGTGGCGCTGGCGGATGGCCATTCCAAAACCGTGCGTATGGGCACCGAAGGTGCGTATCCTCCGTATAACTTCATCAATGATGACGGCGAAATCGACGGGTTCGAGCGCGAGTTGGGCGACGAGCTGTGCGCGCGCACCAAAATGACCTGTGAGTGGGTCAAAAACGACTGGGATTCGATCATTCCCAACCTGGTGTCCGGCAACTACGACACCATCATGGCCGGCATGAGCATCACCGACGAACGCGATGAAGTCATTGATTTCACACAAAACTACATCCCACCCCAGGCCTCGGCCTATGTTGCGGCATCGGACGGGGTTGATCTGGTGAGTGGTGTGATTTCCGCACAGACAGCAACTCTGCAAGCTGGCTATATCGCCAATTCTGACGCTGTTTTGGTCGAATTCGCTACCCCAGAAGAGACTGTGGCCGCCGTGCGCAACGGCGAGGCCGACGCGGTTTTTGCCAACAAAGATTACCTGACCCCATTGGTCGAAGCCTCGGGCGGCGAGCTGATGTTTGTGGGCGCAGATGTGCCACTGGGCGGCGGTGTGGGCATGGGCCTGCGCGAAAGTGACGGTGAAATCCGCGACAAATTCGATGCGGCGATCACATCGATGAAGGCCGATGGCACGCTGAACACCATGCTGATCAAGTGGTTCGGCGACGATGCCGACACCTACTGATCCCTGAAACAAGCAGGCCTGCGCGTGGCGTGGGCCTGACCTTACAGGCGGCTTGATGTTTTCCTATTGCTCTGATCCCGACACGTTGGCGCGGCTTTCCTGGCTCAGCTGCTATCTGACGACCGGCGTGCACATGTCGTTTTACCTGGCGTTTTTCAAAGTGCTGGGTTTGCTGGCCGTCACCGCACCGGTTGCATTGGGCTTTGGGTTCCTGGGGGCCATGGCCGCGCGGGCACGACTGGCCCCTGTGGCATGGCTGGGTAAAGGCTATATCGCGATTGTGCGCGGCGTGCCCGACATTGCGTTTTTTCTGTTCTTTGTGATTGCGCTGGATCAGGCGTTTGAGTGGATGCGCCACAAAATGCTGTGCCCCGACTGGGATCAACCGATCCGCCAGGGCAGCGATTTCATCGTGTGCCAGTCGGCCAAATTGCCTTTGGGCAGCGCGCCGCAATGGATCCACGAGACCTATGGCTTTGCGCTGGCGGTGCTGACGTTTTCGATCGTTTTCGGAGCTTTTGCCGCCAACGTGCTGTCAGGCGGCATGCAGGCAGTGCCGCGTGCCCAACTGGAAACCGCCGAAGCCTATGGCATGAGCCAACGCCAGACCTTTTGGCGCATTTTGGTGCCGCAAATGTGGGTGTTCGCCCTGCCCGGCCTGTCCAACCTGTGGATGGTCCTGATCAAAGCCACGCCATTGCTGTTCTTGTTGGGCATCGAAGACATCGTTTATTGGGCGCGCGAACTGGGCGGCACCAAAACCGCGCGGTTCACCGACTATCCACATGGCGATTGGCGCATGTGGTATTTTCTGTGTCTGTTGGTGTTCTACCTCGCCTTCACCCGTGTTTCAGAGGTGGTGATCGAACGGTTGATGCAACGCCTGACACATGGGCAAGCCACCGCCGGCGGACATGCGCAAAGGACAGCCGCGTGATGGCCGCCGGGGGAAAACCACACGAGGCAAATGACGCGCTTGTCGGCCCCGTGGCTTTGCGCGCGGCAGGGTTTGGCGTCAAGCATCGACCGGGTGCCGCCACGGATTGCGATGCAATCGCGGCGCACGCGGCGCTCTTGTTGGAGCGCCGGGGATGAGTTGTTACCAGACGGTTTTGGATTACGGGCTGCGCAGTGTCGGGATCGGCAAGCGGTTGCTGCCGCGCGAGGACTTTACGCTATGTGAACAGATCACATTGATCGGTTCGGGCATGATCTGGAACGTCTATTTTGGCGTGCTCGCGTTGGTTTTTGGCTTTCTTCTGGCCACGGGGCTGGCCGTTGCCAAAGGGTCGCAGCGACGGTGGCTGCGAAAGCCCGCCGAGTGGTTCATTTTCATCTTTCGCGGCTCGCCCTTGTTCATCCAGTTCTTCTTTGCCTATTTCCTGTTCCTGAGCCTCAAGGGCACGCATCCGTTTTTTGGCCCGTTCACGGCCGCTTGGCTGGGCGCTTTGATCGTGCTGTTTTTAAACACCGCCGCCTATTCCGCCGAGATCTTCTATGGCGCGCTGCGCTCCATTCCGCGCGGTGACATCGAGGCCGCCGACGCCTATGGCATGTCCGGCTGGCCGCGGTTTTCGCGCATCATCTGGCCCACGATGCTGCGGCTGGCCTGGCCGGCCTATACCAACGAGGCGATCTTTCTGTTTCACGCCACAACTCTAGTGTTTTTCTCTGGTTTTCCGGCCTGGCAGCAGCGCGGCGACGGCTTGTACTATGCCAGCTATTTTGCCGACAAAACGTTCAACCCGTTTGTGCCCTATCCCATTCTGGCCGGCTATTTCATTGCGCTGACGCTGGTGATCATCGGGCTTTTTGCGCTGGTGAACCGGCGGCTTAACCGACATTTGCCCAAAGAGCGGCGCGCCAAAATACGTGTGCGCCCGACTATGATCCGCTGAATTTGATCAAATCCGAATGACTCTGGCCAAGCGCGTTGCTAAAGCGAGACAGGTGATTATCAGGAGACATCGAACATGGATCTGTCCGCACTGGCCAGCATTCGCGTGGCCGCTTGTGATCTGAACGGTCAGATGCGCGGCAAACGTTTGCCGGCACATGCCGCTGACAAACTTGAAAGCGCCGGGGTGCGGTTGCCGCTTTCGGTGCTGAATGTCGACCTGTTTGGCGCTGATATCGAGGGCAGCCCGCTGGTGTTTGAAAGCGGCGATGCGGACGGGGTGTTGCGCCCGACCGAGCGCGGCGCGGTGCCTATGCCCTGGCTTGAAACACCGTCCGCACTGGTGCCAATGGCGATGTACACAGAAACTGGTGCGCCTTTTGCCGGCGATCCACGCCATGCTCTGGCCACCGTTTTAGAGCGTTACAGCGCAAATGGCTGGCAGGTTTTGGCGGCCACTGAAATGGAATTTACGCTGGTGGATGCCTCTGGGGATGCGCCAGGGGCGCCTGTGCATCCTGTGACCGGGCGCGTCATCGGCGGCGAGTCGGTTTTATCACTGTCGCTGCTGGATGCGTTTGATGGGTTTTTCAACGCACTTGAAAGCGGTTGCGCCGCAATGGGCATTCCAGTGCAAAGCACGATCTCGGAAAGCGGCGTTGGACAATTTGAAGTGACGCTTACTCATCAAGACGCGATGAAAGCGGCCGATGATGCCTGGCTTTTCAAACGCCTGCTGCGCGGTGTGGCGCGCCAGCATGGGCTGGCGGGCACCTTTATGGCCAAGCCTTACGCCGATGATGCGGGCAATGGCATGCATGTGCATTTCTCTGTGCTCGACCGCGAAGGGCGCAACATCTTTGATGATGGTGGCCCGCGGGGCAGCGATCTGTTGCGCGCCGGTGTGGCGGGATGTCTGGCGGCGATGCCCGCGAGCACGCTGATCTTTGCACCGCACGACAATTCCTATGCGCGGATGGTTCTGGGTGCGCATGCACCCACCGCCGCTGTCTGGGGATATGAGAACCGCACCGCGGCCATACGGATCCCCGGAGGCAGCACGGCCGCGCGGCGCATCGAGCACCGCGCGGCCGGGGGCGACACCAATCCGTATCTGATGCTTGCCGCCGTTCTGGGGGCTGCGTTTTTGGGCATGGACAGCGCACAGATCCCGCCCCCGCCCAGCACCGGAAACGTCTACGCACAAAGCGACCTGCCTGCGCTGGCGCCCGATTGGACCACCGCCATCGCCTGGTTTGAGGCGGATCCGACCCTGTCACGGCTGTTTGATCCGGTGATGATCCGCAATCTGGTGGCCACCAAGCGGCAAGAACAGGCGCGCTTTGACGCCCTGGCGCGCAACCAGCATTGGTTGGCGCTTTTGGAAACCGTGTGAGGCGTGGCTCTTGAACCGGCTCGAACGCTCGGATAGCTTTGGTTTGATCAAATTTACGGGTGACATATGAAGATCGGAATTTTGCAGACCGGACATGTTCCCGAGGATTTGCAGGCCGAGAATGGCAACTACGATCAGATTTTTGCACAGTTTCTGGATGGGCGCGGCTTTGAGTTTGACACCTATGCGGTTGTCGACGGGGTTTTCCCCACCGGGGCGCAGGCCGCGGACGGTTGGCTGATCACCGGGTCGCGCTATGGCGCCTACGAGGATCTGGCGTGGATTGCGCCGCTCGAAGAGTTGATCCGCGAGATTTATGCCAGCGAACGCGCGATGATCGGCGTGTGTTTTGGCCACCAGATCATCGCCCAAGCGCTGGGTGGACGGGTTGAGAAAGTCGCAAAAGGATGGTCCATCGGCCGGCAGGACTACCCGCTGAATGGACAGAGCTATGCCTTGAATGCCTGGCATCAGGATCAGGTGGTCACTTGCCCGCCGGGCGCAGAAGTGGTCAGCCAAACCGATTTTTGTGAACATGCCGCACTGCTCTATGACAACCGGATTTTCACAATTCAGCCCCACCCCGAAATCGACAAGCGCTATCTGAAGGGTTTGCTGGACGTTCGTGCGCCGGGTGTTGTGCCTGCACCTTTGTGCGAAGCAGCCACCGCGCAACTGGATCAACCCACAGACAGCGCCGCTCTGGCCGATATGTTCGCACTGTTTTTCACTGAAAAGAGGCTTGGATGAGCAATTGGACCGACGCATTGCCCGAGGCCGCCAAAAGCTATCTGGCAGGCAAGCGATTGGACGAAGTGGAATGCGTGATATCTGACCTGCCCGGCATTGCCCGGGGCAAGGCGGTACCGGCCAGCAAGTTCGCGCGCCAACCCTATTTCCACCTGCCCGACAGCATCTTTTACCAAACGATAACAGGCGGTTGGGGTGAAGCAGCCGGCCATGAAGGCTTTATCGAGCGTGACATGATCCTGAAGCCCGACATGGCCACAGCCTCGGCGGCACCCTGGACCGGCGATTGGACCATGCAGGTGATCCACGACGCCTATGACCGCGAAGACGTGCCGATTCCGTT
This sequence comes from Sedimentitalea sp., assembly GCA_045105075.1. Taxonomy (GTDB): domain Bacteria; phylum Pseudomonadota; class Alphaproteobacteria; order Rhodobacterales; family Rhodobacteraceae; genus JBGCDD01. Next base: position 7,942 of record JBGCDD010000181.1, read on the forward strand.
CAGCCCGCGCAATGTGTTGAAACGGGTTGTTCAACTGTACCGCGACAAAGGCTGGGAGCCGATCGTTGCGCCCGAAATGGAGTTCTTTCTGGTCGCGCGCAACATTGATCCATCGCAGACGATCAGGCCGATGATGGGGCGTTCGGGGCGTCCGGCTGCCGCGCGCCAGGCCTATTCGATAACGGCGGTGGACGAATTTGGCCCGGTGATTGATGACATCTATGATTTCGCCGAAGCGCAGGGCTTCGAGATCGACGGCATCACCCAAGAAGGTGGCGCGGGCCAGCTGGAAATCAACCTGGCGCATGGCGATCCGGTCAAGCTGGCCGATGAGGTGTTCTATTTCAAACGTCTGATCCGCGAGGCGGCGCTGCGACATGACTGTTTCGCCACGTTTATGGCCAAACCGATTGAGGACGAACCGGGCAGTGCGATGCACATCCATCACTCGATTGTGGACGCTGAAACCGGCCAGAACCTGTTTTCAGGGCCGCAAGGCGGCGAAACCGATGCGTTTTTCTACTTTATCGCCGGGCTGCAAAACCATCTGCCCAGTGCGATTGCGGTGCTGGCGCCCTATGTGAACAGCTACCGGCGCTATGTCAAAGACCACGCCGCGCCGATCAACCTGTCCTGGGGGCGTGACAACCGCACCACCGGCATCCGCGTGCCTCTGTCGGGCCCCGAAGCGCGGCGCGTTGAAAACCGGCTGGCGGGGATGGATTGCAACCCCTACCTCGGGATCGCGGCCAGTCTGGCCTGCGGCTATCTGGGACTGACCGAAGAGTTGCGCCCGGACAAGCAGTTCAAAGGCGATGCCTACGACGGCGAAGAGGACATCCCCCGCGTTTTGGGTCAGGCGCTTGGCATCTTTGACGAGGCCACCGCCCTGCACGAGGTTCTGGGCCCCGAATTCGCGCGTGTCTACAGCATTGTCAAACGCGCCGAATACGAGGAATTCCTGCAAGTGGTCTCGCCTTGGGAACGTGAACACCTGTTGTTGAACGTC
>JBGCDD010000182.1:0-4221 GCA_045105075.1 Sedimentitalea sp.
CTTTGCCTCTGCCCGTTCAATGTGCCACGCTTTGGGTCACCCGGCATCGGCCCAAAATTGACCGCATCGCCTGCCCTTGGTTGATCCGGCGGTTTGTTGATCCCAACGCGCGTTTTTTGTTTGTGTCACTCAATGAGGTTCTTGGCGTTGCTGATCGGTATGGGGCCACAGCCTTTGATGTTGAAGACGTGGCGTTCAGTCATCGCGGCGAGTTTTGCACTTTTGACATCATGCTTGAGACTTGGGGGTTACAGACCGAAGCCTTGATGCGTTTGGCGCAAGTGGTGCGCGCGGCGGACACCAATCGTCATGATTTGGCCCCGGAAGCTGCTGGGCTATTGGCGCTGTCGGTCGGCCTTTCGCGCCAATACAAAGACGATCACCGCCAGCTGGAGGCAGGCATGGCGCTTTATGATGCGCTTTACCGCTGGGCGCGCGATGGTCAGGGCGAAAGCCATGATTGGCCTGCGGGGCGGGCGTCATGAGCGCCCCCGATATGTCGGAACTGGTGCGCGTTTTTGCGCGCATTGGTTTTTTATCTTTTGGCGGGCCCGCCGCGCAGATCGCATTGATGCACAAAGAACTGGTGGATCAGCGCGATTGGCTGGACGAGCCGAGCTATCTGCGCGCTTTATCCCTGTGCATGTTGTTGCCCGGGCCAGAGGCGATGCAGCTGGCAACCTATGCCGGCTGGCGTTTGCGTGGTGTCACGGGTGGGTTGATCGCGGGTGGCTTGTTCGTATTGCCCGGAGCCGTTGTGATTGCCGTTTTGGTGGCACTTTATGCCAGTTTTGGGCAACTGCCACTGGTGCAGGCTGCATTCCTTGGCATCAAGGCGGCCGTCACGGTGATTGTCATTCAAGCGTTGCGCAAAGTGGCAGGCAAAGCGCTGACGCGCCGCAGTGCCTGGGTGATTGCCGGCCTGGCGTTTTTGGGGATCTTTGCGCTGAACTTGCCGTTTCCATTGATCATTGCAGCGGCCGCAGTCTGGGGCTTTCTGACGGCAGATGACGCAGCACCTGCACCTGCGGCGTCACCTGTCACCGGCACCGTGTCGACGGCTGCGATTTGGCTGTCGCTTTGGTTGCTGCCTTTGGGCGCACTCAGCCTTTTGGGTGCGGATTTTCTGGCCGCGATCGGTTGGTTTTTCGCTCAGTTGGCCGTGGTTACCTTTGGCGGCGCCTATGCGGTGCTGGGGTATATGACGCAAACTGTGGTGCAGGACTTTGGCTGGATCACTACGGCGCAGATGATCGACGCGCTTGGCTTGGCCGAAACCACGCCGGGGCCGTTGATCCTTGTGACCCAGTTTGTCGCCATGCTTGCCGCGCAACAGACCGGAGGCATCGGGCTGTCGCTCTTGGCCGGGGCTGTGGCGCTTTGGGCAACCTTTGTACCTTGTTTTCTCTGGATCTTTCTGGCCGGCCCTTACCTTGACCACATTGCCGGACGGCCACGCTTGGGCAACGCACTAAAGGCGATCACTGCCGCAGTTGTGGGGGTGATCTTGAACTTGTCGCTGTGGTTTGGCCTGCATGTGATCTTTGGCAGCGTCGTGCAAACCCAGATCGGGCCACTTTCACTGCCCATGCCCGACTTGAGCACATTGAACGCAAGCGCCGTTGTGCTGACAGCTGCAGCCGGCGTGCTGATGCTGGGTTTGCGGCGCGGCATGGGCGAAACACTTTTGCTGATGGCGCTGGCCGGAATGGGATTGTCATTGCTCTAGATCATTTTTGCAGGTCTCGGCCCCTTTTGTTTCTGATCGAATCCCCTATGGTTAAGAAAGAAGTTGTGAGGGGACGCCATGTCTCGGGAAATTGACTACGGCAATCTGATGCACACGGCCATGCGCGGTCTGATCAAGACCGTGCTGAGGGACGTTGCACAACACGGGCTGCCGGGTCAGCACCATTTCTTTATTACCTTTGACACGGCCCATCCCGATGCCGAGTTGGCAGATTGGTTGGCCGACCGGTATCCCGGCGAAATGACCGTTGTGATGCAGCACTGGTTTGACAACCTGGACGTAGGCGAAGACGGTTTTGCCGTCACGCTGAATTTCGGCGACGCGCCCGAGCCGCTTTATATTCCCTACGACGCGATCAAAACCTTTGTGGATCCATCGGTTGAATTTGGTCTGCGCTTTGAATCCGGCGACGAAGAAGAGCGCAGCGATGACGCGACCCCCGAGCCCATCAATTCAGGCCCATCAGAGACCAAAAGCGCAGAGGTTGAAAAAACCGACGGCGAGGTTGTGTCGCTCGACAGTTTTCGCAAATAACTACTGGCGCTTCAGAAAAGTCGAAACCGAGCGTTTGGGCACGCCGTTGTCGGTGCGTTTGAAATCAAGCTGCAGCCCACCCTCGGCCAATGTGCGGTCAAATTGCTGCAACTCATAGCCGCCATCGGCGCTGACAAACAGGGAATAGACCGTCAACGTATCGCCGTTGATCCGGCTCCAGACGTAGGGTTCGCCCTTCATCGGGTCCAACTGCACCGCGTGACCGAACACATTGCGTTTCATGGCCGCGGCAAACACATCATCGCGGTCGCTGGGGACAAAATCGATCACATAGGACTTTTCCTTGGTACGCCCGTCATCGCGATAAGTGGTCGAGCTCCAGCGCACGGAGAAGCCCTCGCGTGTTGTTGTGATCGACACGCTCATGTCGCGGCTGAATGCGGCGCCATTGGCCTGTTCGACCAAGGCGGACCCGGCATAATCACCGACAAAACGTGAGATTTCCGCGCCCACAAGGGTCGCCGTGCCGAGAAAGCAGGCCAGCGAAAGAACGACTGCCTGTGCAGACTGTCTGAGACGGGGGAAACGGTGTGAATAGATCATGCCACCACTGTAGGAACACGCGGGTTAAGGAACAATGGCCAAGTGGCGGCGTTGCAGATATGTGATCACCTGTCTCGACCTGCGGGCCAGTTCGACATAAGTTGCGCGCAAACGGCCAATTGCGCCCGTGCCCGCGTGCGGCTAAGCGACAAAGCACAACCTGCAAAGACGGAGACCACAATGTCAGCCACCCGCACAGAAACCGATAGTTTTGGCCCACTCGAGGTGCCGGCCGACAAGTATTGGGGCGCGCAGACCCAGCGCTCGATCCTGAATTTCCCGATTGGCTGGGAAAAACAGCCCATTGCAATCGTGCGGGCGTTGGGCGTGATCAAGCAGGCCTGTGCGCAGGCGAATGTGGCGCAAGGATCGTTGGATGCCAAACTGGGCGATGCGATCATTCAGGCCGCCAGCGAAGTGGTTGCAGGCAAATGGGACGACAATTTCCCGCTGGTGGTGTGGCAGACCGGATCCGGCACGCAATCGAACATGAACGCCAACGAAGTGATCGCCAACCGGGCAATCGAAATTTTAGGCGGTGTGATCGGCTCAAAGGATCCGGTTCACCCCAATGATCACTGCAACATGGGCCAATCCAGCAACGACACCTTTCCCACAGCCATGCACATTTCCGCCGCTATGACTGCGCGCGATGTGCTGCTGCCGGGTCTGGCAAAATTGCACGCCGCGCTAGACGCAAAAGTGGCCGAATTCGACGGCATTATCAAAATCGGGCGCACCCATACCCAAGACGCCACGCCGCTGACATTGAGCCAGGAATTCTCTGGCTATTCCCATCAAGTTGCGATGGGCATTGCGCGGGTGAACGGCGCGCTGGGGCGCATTTACGAGCTGGCCCAGGGCGGCACTGCTGTCGGCACCGGGTTGAACACACGCGTTGGCTGGGCCGAAACTGTGGCTGCCAATATGGCCGAGATCACCGGCCTGCCCTTCATCACCGCGCCCAATAAGTTCGAGGCGCTGGCCGCCCATGACGCCATGGTCGAGATTTCCGGCGCGCTCAAAACCGTATCCGCCAGCCTGTTCAAGATTGCCAACGACATCCGGCTGCTGGGCTCGGGGCCGCGGTGTGGCTTGGGCGAGCTGGTGCTGCCCGAAAATGAGCCGGGCAGTTCGATTATGCCAGGCAAGGTGAACCCAACCCAATGCGAAGCGCTGACGCAGGTTTGTGCGCAGGTTATGGGCAATGACGCCGCCGTTGGCTTTGCCGGCAGCCAGGGGCATTTTGAACTGAACGTCTATAAGCCGATGATGGCCTATAACGTGTTGCAATCCATCTAGCTCTTCGGCGATACCGCCTCCGCCTTCACGGACTAACTGGCTGTGGGTCTGCGCTCCGATGCGGTGCGGTT
>JBGCDD010000183.1:0-29929 GCA_045105075.1 Sedimentitalea sp.
TGCAATGCGAGGCTCGCCCGTCGGATCCCAACAAGGTGGTGATTCTGGGCGGTTCTCCAAACCGGATTGGGCAGGGGATCGACTTCGACTATTGCTGCTGTCACGCCTGTTTTGCGCTGACCGAGGCGGGTTACGAAACCATTATGGTCAACTGCAATCCGGAAACGGTTTCGACTGATTATGACACGTCCGACCGGCTCTATTTCGAACCGCTGACCTTTGAACATGTGATGGAAATCCTGCGGATCGAGCAGGAAAACGGCACGCTACATGGTGTGATCGTGCAGTTTGGTGGGCAGACACCGTTGAAATTGGCCAACGCGCTTGAGTCCGAAGGCATTCCGATTCTTGGCACCACACCCGACGCGATTGATCTGGCGGAAGACCGCGAGCGGTTTCAGCAGCTTGTGCAAAACCTTGGGTTGAAACAGCCGCACAACGCATTGGCCCACACCGATGCCGAGGCGTTTGAAGCGGCCAAAGAGATCGGTTTTCCGCTGGTCATCCGCCCGTCATACGTGCTGGGCGGGCGCGCGATGGAGATCGTGCGCGATCAGGCGCAGTTGGAACGCTACATCTCTGAAGCGGTGGTTGTGTCAGGCGACAGCCCGGTCTTGCTCGACAGCTATCTGGCCGGTGCGGTTGAGCTGGATGTCGATGCGCTGTGTGACGGGACCGACGTGCATGTGGCTGGAATCATGCAACATATCGAAGAGGCAGGCGTGCATTCCGGTGACAGCGCCTGTTCGTTGCCGCCCTATTCGTTGTCTGCCGAAATCATCGCACAGATCAAGGAACAGACCCACGCGTTGGCCCATGCGCTGAATGTGGTTGGTCTGATGAACGTCCAATTTGCCATAAAAGATGGTGAGATTTTTCTGATCGAAGTGAACCCGCGCGCCAGCCGGACCGTGCCTTTTGTGGCCAAAGCGACCGACAGTGCCATTGCCTCGATTGCGGCGCGAATCATGGCCGGCGAAAAGCTGGCGGATTTCCCGCAGCGTGCGCCCTACAAGGCCGATGCGCATTACGACGAAGTGCTGCCATTGGGCGACCCGATGAGCCTGGCCGACCCGATGATGCCGTGGTTTTCGGTCAAAGAGGCAGTGCTGCCCTTCGCCCGTTTTCCCGGGGTTGATACGATTTTGGGTCCGGAAATGCGCTCAACCGGTGAGGTGATGGGCTGGGATCGTGACTTCCCGCGTGCGTTTCTCAAGGCGCAGATGGGGGCGGGCAATCCGCTGCCGCGCAGCGGCGCTGCCTTTATGTCGATCAAGGATCTGGACAAAACGCCTGCTATGCTGGAGGCCGCACAAGTGCTTGTCGCCCTTGGATTTTCCATCGTGGCCACGCGCGGTACACATGGATGGCTGGCGGCCCAGGGCGTGCCCTGTGATGTGGTCAACAAGGTCTATGAAGGGCGCCCGAACATCGTTGATATGATGAAAGACGGCGATATCAATCTGGTGATGAACACGACCGAGGGCACGCAATCGGTCGAGGATTCCAAGGGTATCCGCTCGGTCGCGCTGTATGACAAGATCCCTTATTTCACCACCGCCGCCGGTGCCCATGCGGCCGCTTTGGCGATCAAGGCGCAGGCCGAAGACGATGTGGGCGTCAAAGCGCTGCAGGCCTAATAGGCCTGGGTTAACTTGCCCACGGCGTATGTTGGGGGCGGAAATCATGCTCATGATCAGCTCCTGTTCGCTGATCTACGATGGGTCTAGATGGGGGTGTGGTTTGCCGGAGAAGACATGGCGCATCTGACATTCTGGTTCGAATTCGCCTCAACTTATTCGTACCTTTCGGCTGCGCGGATCATGCCACTGGCCCGCGCGAAAGACGTGAATGTGCGTTGGCGGCCTTTTCTGCTGGGTCCGATCTTTCAGGCGCAGGGCTGGTCTACGTCACCGTTCAACATCTATTCGGCCAAAGGCAACTATATGTGGCAGGATATGGCGCGTCAGATTACCAAATATGGGCTACCGCCGTTGGTGAAACCGAACGAGTTTCCGCAAAATGGGCTGCTTGCGGCGCGTCTTGCCAGTGTCGGGGTGCGGGACAATTGGGGCCACGCGTTCATCCGCCGCGTTTATCATGCGCAATTCGCCCAAGGTCGAACGATCTCGGACGAATCGGTTCTGAGCGAGATTTTGGAGGACTTGGATCAAGACCCGGTGGCCCTGATTGCGCGCGCCAAGATGGATGCCGAGGTCAAAGCGGATCTGCGACGAGCCACCGATCAGGCCCAGAAATTGGGCGTTTTTGGCGCCCCCAGTTTTGTGACCAGCGATGGAACCTTGTTCTGGGGGGACGACCGGCTGGAGGATGCGTTGGACTGGCAGACGGCGCGCATGTAGCGCACCGTCTATGTTCTGAACGCCGGGTGTTTTAGCGTGCGAACTTCTTGTGTTTCAGGCGCTTGGGTTCCAAAGCATCGGCGCCGAGACGGCGCTTCTTGTCTTCTTCATAATCCTCAAAATTGCCCTCGAACCACTCCACATGGGCCTCGCCCTCAAAGGCAAGGATATGGGTGCAAATCCGGTCCAGGAAGAAACGGTCGTGGCTGATCACCACAGCGCACCCGGCGAAATCAACCAGCGCGTCTTCGAGCGCGCGTAGGGTTTCAACATCGAGATCGTTGGTTGGTTCGTCGAGCAGCAACACGTTACCGCCTTCCTTGAGCAACCGCGCCATGTGCACGCGGTTGCGCTCACCACCTGACAGCAGGCCAACTTTCTTCTGCTGATCGCCGCCTTTGAAGTTGAATGACGAGCAATAGGCGCGCGAGTTTACTTCCGCATCGCCCAATTGGATCAGCTCGGCGCCGCCGGAAATCGCCTGCCAAACCGTGTCGTCCCCGGCCAGATCATCGCGCGACTGATCGACATAGGACAGATCAACCGTGTCGCCATATTCAACGGTCCCGGCGTCTGGTTTTTCCTGTCCTGTCAACATCTTGAACAAAGTGGACTTGCCGGCACCGTTGGGCCCGATCACGCCGACGATGCCGCCCGGTGGCAGCGAAAAGTCGAGGTTTTCGATCAACAGTTTGTCGCCCATCGCCTTTTGCAGCCCTTCGACATCAATCACCTTCGAGCCAAGCCTTGGCCCGTTGGGTATGACGATCTGCGCGCGGGTCAGCTTTTCACGTTCGGACTGATCGGCAAGGTCGTTGTAAGCGTTGATCCGGGCCTTGGATTTCGCCTGACGCGCCTTGGCCCCCTGCCGCATCCATTCCAGTTCACGCTCGAGGGTTTTCTGCTTGGATTTGTCTTCGCGGGCTTCCTGTTGCAGCCGTTTGGCTTTCTGCTCCAACCATGCGGAATAGTTGCCCTCGTAGGGGACACCCTTACCGCGGTCGAGTTCAAGGATCCAGCTGGTGATGTCATCCAGAAAGTAACGGTCGTGGGTGACGATCAGGATTGTGCCTTTGTAATCAATGAGGTGCTGTTGAAGCCACGCGATGGTTTCCGCATCGAGGTGGTTGGTTGGTTCGTCCAACAACAGCATCTCGGGCGCTTCCAGCAGCAGCTTGCACAGCGCGACGCGGCGCGCTTCACCGCCCGACAAATCGGCGATGTTGGCGTCATCGGGCGGGCAGCGCAGCGCCTCCATGCTGACGTCAATCTGGCTGTCCAGATCCCACAGGTTTTCAGCGTCGATCTTGTCTTGCAGCTCGGCCATTTCATCGGCGGTTTCGTCGGAATAGTTCATCGCAAGTTCGTTGTAGCGATCCAGAATGGCCTTTTTCGGCGCCACGCCGAGCATCACATTTTCACGCACCGACAGGGTTTCATCCAGCTTGGGCTCCTGCGGCAGATATCCCACACGCGCACCTTCCGCAGACCACGCCTCGCCGGTAAAGTCCTTGTCGAGCCCGGCCATGATCTTCATCAGCGTCGATTTACCGGCGCCGTTCACCCCGACAACACCAATTTTTACGCCCGGCAGGAACGACAGGTGGATGTTTTCAAAGCGTTTTTTGCCCCCGGTATAGGTTTTGGACACACCCTGCATGTGGTAGACATATTGATAGCTTGCCATTTTTACCCTCTGAGCCTTTTCAAGTCGCTGTCTAGCCTGCGACCGGGCCTGCTGCAATCGATCTGTGGGCAGATGCAAATGTGGTTTGACAGGGGGCAAGGCCCGCGCTCATGGTGAGCCGATCAAGGGGAGGGCGCATATCCGCATTCTGATCGCATTGGCCGGGCTTGTGCTGGTTGCGGCCTGCGTGGCCCCGAGCGCGCGTTTGGCGGCGCCACCGAACCTATATCTGGGCGGCAACAACTATTCCGGACATCTTGTGCCCGAAGTGCTGCGCACGATCGAACCACAGATACTTTACGTCACCAACCGTGCCCCGGATGACCGCCAATCCTACGCCAGCGAGCGGTCCAGTGCGATGGCTTTTGGTTTTGCCAAGGTGCGCTTTGGCGCGCAAAACTGGGAAGATTTGGTCGCGCGCACCCATGTGGATCAGGGCGGCAGCCAACCGACGTTGAAGGTGCAGCAGCTGAATGAGGCGGTGCATTTTGTCGATGTGCCGTTGCCCACGGTGCGCCGCGATGGCGCGTTGATTTTTGTGCCCGAGGCGCAGGATGAATACAACCGCACAGCGCGGGCCTTTCAGCAAGCGGTAAGCGACGAAATAGCGCGCACGGGCAACGGGCGGGTGCTGATCTATGTGCATGGTGTTGCCAACGCGTTCGACGACAGTGTCACAACGCTGGCCAATCTTTGGCACTACACGGGGCGGCGCAGTGTGCCCATTGCGTTCAGTTGGCCGGCCGGAAATGGAGGGCTTCTGGGCTATTTTCGCGACCGCGAGGCCGGTGATTTCAGCGTTTATCATGCCAAAGAGTTTCTGCGCCTTCTGGCGGACATCCCCGAGGTTGAAGACATCGATATTGTGGCGCATTCGCGCGGCACTGATGTGATGGCCAAAGCGCTACGCGAACTGGTGATTTTCAATCGCGGGCGGGGACTGGCGCCGAAAACGGCAATGAAAACAGGGACTTTGATTTTTGCGGCAGCGGATCTGGACACGGGTGTGGTCCGCCAACGCTTGCTGGCTGAACGGTTTTCCGAAGCGTTTGAGCAAATCAATATTTACATCAACCCCGATGATGCGGCGCTGCGATTGTCGTCGATCCTGACCGATGCTCCGCGTATCGGGGCGGCAACGTCAGCGGATCTGGGTTTGGCCGAAATCGAGCGGCTCAAAAAGGCCGAACTGGTGCATTTCATTCGCGTTGAAAGCGTGTCGGGGCGCGGGCATTCCTATTTTCGTGCCAACCCCGCAGTGTTGTCGGACATTGTTCTGGCGCTGCGCACGCGGGCTTTCCCGGGCGGCACCTTGCGGCCTTTGGACCTGGCCGAAGACGGGTTCTGGCAGCTTCATCCTAACTATCCGCTGGAACGCTTGCCGCTTTTGACCGATCTGGTCTTGCCCTAGGGCTTCTTGATTGACAACGACCTGTGCTGCCCTGCAAGCACGCGCACGACACAGGGAATAAAAACATGCGCGCGATGACCCCTTATGCACGACCCGGCATGACAATTGGTCTTTTGGGCGGTTCTTTTGACCCGGCGCACCGTGGGCATGTTCACATCACGCGTGAGGCGATGAAACGGTTTGGATTGGACCGGGTGTGGTGGTTGGTATCACCTGGTAACCCGTTGAAAGAAATAGGGCCTGCGCCTTTGACGGACCGGATGCAAGTGGCCTTGCAATTGATGCAGCACCCGCGGGTGACGGTGACGGACATCGAGGCCAGACTGGGCACACGGGCCACGGCTGACACGCTGGCGGCGCTGCGCGATATCTGTCCGGGTGTGCGCTTTGTGTGGTTGATGGGCGCCGATAATCTGGCGCAGTTCCACCTTTGGCGCAATTGGCGCAAGATCATCAATACGGTGCCGGTGGGGGTTTTGGCCCGGCCCGGCGACCGGATTTCGGCGCGGATGTCTCCTGCGGCGCGGATTTATGCGCCCTATCGCGGCAGTGCCAAAGCCAGCACTTTGTTGGCCCGCGCGACGGCTCCGGCGTGGTGTTTTGTGAACGTTGCTATGGTCGATCAATCCTCCAGCGCGATCCGGGCGCAGGGTGGGTGGTCAGCGTCTGAGCGCGGCTGACGTTAACCCGGCGCCAATCACCAAGGCCAATCCCAGCCACGTCAACCCATCGGGCAAGTCGGCAAAAACCATCCAGCCCAAACCGGTGGCGGCGATCAACTGGAAGTAGACCAAAGGCGCCAACTGCGTGGCCGCCGCGCGCCCATAAGCGATCATCAACAACAGGTTGCCCATCATGGAAAAGGCCGCGCTGGCCAGAGTCAACGCACCGACTTGCAAGGTGACGTCGGGCAAATTGGCCAACCCGATTGGCGCCAAAATCAGCGCGCTGATCACCAGTTGGGACAGGTTGAGTTCGAGGGCCGTGCCAAGCCCTGCCAGCCAGCGTGACGCGGTCAAAAACGCGCCGTAACAGCTGCCGGCCAGCACCGCCCACAACAGGTTGGCCGAGCCGCCAAAGCCGGGGCGCACCACCAGAAGAACACCGATGAATCCGATCAACATCAATGTGTTACGTCGCCATCCTGTGGGTTCGCGCAAGAGCGCGGCCGATAGGGCATAGCTGAGGATCGGGCCAATGAAGAAGGCGGCAAACACATCCGCCAGCGGTTCGGTTTTCAAGGCGGTCTGGATGCAAAAGACCCCCACGCCAAGGCAGCAAGCGCGCAGCCAAATGCGCCAGTCGCCCAGCAAACGCCAAGCGCGCCGGGGGACAAAGGGTGCGATCATCAGCGCGCCAAAAGCAAAGCGTGACCAGGCGACGAATCCGGGGGCTGTGCCGTTTGCGGTGAGCACCTTGCCGGCCACGTCTCCGGCGGGGATCATCGACATGGCGACGAACATGATGAAAACGGCTTGCCACATGCCAGGGGGGTATCACGGCAATGTGCGGCGAAAAACCCGCGTTCTGGCGCTTGTTTGAGGGCGCAAGCTGCGGTTTAGTGCGGCTATGACAGTTAAGCTTTCACGACGGATTTTGTTAAGCGGATTTAGTGCTTTGGCCATGGTCGGCTCGGCCTGGGCGGGCGCGCCTGCTGTGTCTCTGCGCCCGCGCGTGCGCAATGCTCGGGTAACCCGGATGGCGCTTGGTGGCGTGGAAAACGTGGTGGCGGCGTCGGGTCTGAGCGGGCAGATCGGCGTGGCCGTGGCGGATGTTTCATCTGGACGTGCTTTGGAATCTCTTAATGGTGACAAAGGCTTACCGCCTGCAAGCGTGGCCAAGGCTGTGACCGCTCTTTATGCGCTTGATGCGTTGGGGGCAGGGCATCGGTTTCGCACGTCGCTGTTGGCAACCGGGCCGGTTCAGAACGGTGTTTTGAGCGGGGATCTGATTTTGGCCGGCGGTGGCGATCCGTTGTTGAACACGGATCATTTGGCCGGGTTGGCCAGCCAGCTCAAGGCCAAGGGGGTGCGCGAGGTGCGCGGCGATTTCAAAGTGTACGAGGCCGCTTTGCCGTTTGTGAAAAGCATCGATCCGGGCCAGCCAGACCAGCTGGGATACAGTCCGGCGGTTTCGGGAATTGCGTTAAATTTCAATAGGGTACACTTTGAATGGAAGCGCGCGTCAAAGGGGTACTCGGTCACCATGGACGCGCGGACCGAACGGTACAGACCCGATGTGCAGATGGCCAAGATGCGGATCGTGAACCGCAAATCACCGGTCTATACCTACGCCGATAAAAACGGCGCCGATCAATGGACAGTGGCGGGGGCTGCGCTGGGCAAAGGCGGGTCGCGGTGGCTGCCTGTGCGCCGTCCGGGGGACTATGCGGCGGACGTGTTTCGCACGCTTGCGCGCTCGCAAGGTATTGTGCTGAAACCGGCCCAAACCACGCGCTCGGTTCCCGGTGGGACGGCCGTGTTGGCCCAGCACGCCAGTGAGCCACTGCAAGAAATTCTGCGCGGAATGCTGAGGTTTTCCAATAACTTGACCGCTGAGATGGTGGGGCTTTCCGCGAGTGCTGCAAAGGGTGGACGGCCCGGATCGCTGAAAGACTCTGCCAGTCGGATGAGCCGTTGGGCGGCGCAGAAATACGGCATGTCTGGCACCCGGTTGGTGGACCATTCCGGGCTTGGTGATGCGTCGCGGATGACGGCGCGCGGGTTGGTGACGGCGCTGGTTCAGGTTCGAAAATCCGGGGTGCTGCGCCCGATTTTAAAGCCGGTTGCGATGCGTGATTCCAAGGGACGTGTGGATCGATCGCATCCGATTAAGGTGAACGCGAAAACCGGGACGCTGAACTTTGTGTCGGGCCTTGGCGGGTACATGACGGCGGCGGATGGCACCGAAATGGCCTTTGCGATTTTTGCCGCTGACACCAATGCGCGGTCGCGGATCAAGCGGGCGCAGCGCGAGCAAGCGCAAGGCGCGCGGGGCTGGAATGGGCGGGCGAAAAAGCTGCAACTGGCGTTGATCGAACGCTGGGGCGTGCTCTATGGCAGCTGAGCAGCGCGCGCTTTGGTTAACGTGGCGTTCGGGCGGTCAAACAGGTGGGTTTTGCGGTCATTCCGCCAGAATCTAGGCCAGAAAAATTGCAAATCTGTGCAATTTGCACAGTGTTTTATCGAAAAACATCGAGCTCATGGGTTAAGTTTTCATTAACCTATGAGCCTGCGTTAACTTTCGTTAATTTCAGGTGACATGCCGGGCGCGAGCGCCGCGTTCGATTGCGGCGGCGTGCAGGCGATCGATGTTCAGCTCGTACCGGATTTCTTCGAGCAGGCGCAGCTCGGTTTCTTCCAATGCGCCGTCGGCGGCGGCCACATCGCAAGCCAGCGCATAGGCGGTTTCAAACAGCCGTTCGGGCAGGTTGTCGCGGATCAAACCAAACAGAGCGTCAAGACCGTCTTCTTGTTCGAACAGGTCGAAGACGATTTGGCTGACCACGTTCATGCGGTCGATGTCGTATTCGGCGAACACCGGCAACATGTTCACGGCGGATTGGATTTTAACAAGCTCGGCGGTGCGGATGTTTTCGTCGCTGGCGGAAATCGCGATCATCAGAGCGACCAGACAGTCTTGGGCACTGAGCGCGTGTGGGGCGGTGTCGGGCACGAAGCTGTCCTTTGTGGTGAGGTTTGCTGGCGCAGAATATTGACGAGTGCGGGCCAGCACAATAGGGAACGGCGCTAGTCCTTTGTTAACCGGAGTGCGGTATGTCTGAGATGCGTGAAGCGGCGCTTGCGTCCAAAGCCTGGCCCTTTGAAGAAGCGCGCCGGTTGGCCAAACGTTATGCCAAGGGTGCGCCGGACAAGGGCTATGTGTTGTTTGAGACAGGGTATGGGCCGAGTGGCCTGCCCCATATCGGCACGTTCGGCGAAGTGGCGCGTACCGCCATGGTGCAGCGCGCGTTTGAGATGATCAGTGATATCCCGACCAAGTTGATCTGTTTTTCCGACGATCTGGACGGGATGCGCAAGGTGCCCAGCAATGTGCCCAACCCGGAGCTGTTGGAGCAGCATTTGCAGCGGCCGCTGACCTCGGTGCCTGATCCGTTTGGCACGCATGAGAGTTTTGGCCATCACAATAACGCGATGTTGCGCCGGTTTCTGGACACGTTCGGGTTTGAGTACGAGTTCATCAGCTCGACCGAATATTACGGCTCGGGGCAGTTTGACGAAGTTCTGCTGCGCGCGGCGGCCAAGTATGATGACGTGATGGCGGTGATGCTAAAGTCGCTGCGCGAAGAGCGGCGCAAGACCTATTCGATTTTCCTGCCGATCCATCCCGAGAGTGGTCGGGTGATGTATGTGCCGATGAAAAGCGTTGATGCGGGTGCGGGCACGGTGACCTTTGACACCGAGGACGGTCAGGAACTGACGCTGCCGGTGACCGGTGGCAATGTGAAGCTGCAGTGGAAGCCGGATTTTGGTGCGCGCTGGGCGGCGCTGGACGTTGATTTTGAAATGTATGGCAAGGATCATTCCACCAACACGCCGATTTACGACCGGATTTGTGAGATTTTGGGGGGCCGTAAGCCCGAGCATTTCACCTATGAGCTGTTTTTGGATGAGAACGGGCAGAAGATCTCTAAAACGTCGGGCAATGGGGTCAGCATTGATGAATGGCTGACCTATGCCAGCGCGGAAAGCCTGTCTTACTTCATGTATCAAAAGCCAAAAACCGCCAAGCGGATGTATTTTGATGTGATCCCGAAGGCGGTTGACGAGTACCACCAGCAGCTGCGGGCGTTTGCCGGGCAGGACCTGAAAGCGCAGTTGAACAACCCGGTTTGGCACATTCATGGCGGCGATGTGCCGACCAGCACGATGATCGTGCCGTTTGGGATGTTGTTGAACCTGGCGTCGGTGTCGGCGGCAGAAGAAAAGGACCAGCTTTGGGGGTTCATTCGACGCTATGCGCCCGATGCGAGTGCTGAAAGCCACCCGGATCTGGATGCGGCGGCGGGCTTTGCGGTGCGCTATTTCAACGATTTCGTCAAACCGACGCGGGCGTTTCGGGCGCCGACAGAAGGCGAGCGTGAAGCCTTGCAGGTGCTGCGGGCTGAGTTGGCCGCCTATGATGGTCCGGTGGATGACGAGGCGTTGCAATCAGTGGTTTACGGGGTCGGGCGCGAGCGGTTTGACCCGCTTCGGGGCTGGTTCACGGCGCTTTACGAGGTGCTTTTGGGCGCATCGCAAGGCCCCCGTTTTGGCGGGTTTATTGCGCTATACGGGGTGAACGAGACAGTTGCGTTGATTGATCAGGCCTTGGCTGGCGAGCTGGGCTAAGCTTGACTTGCCACTGCGCCATCCTAAACTTTGCTGGGTGGTGCAAGGGAGAGCGTGATGCGTCAGTTGCTGATGATTTTGGCTTTGGTGGTTGGTCTGGGCGGGGTTGCCCACGCCCAAAGTGATGACATCCGCGCCACGATTGGAGCGCAGATCGAAGCCTTCAAGGCGGATGATTTCGACCAGGCGTTTTCCTATGCCAGCCCGACGATCCAGGGGCTGTTCCGCACGCCTGACAATTTTGGCGGCATGGTGCGCAATGGCTATCCGATGGTGTGGCGGCCGGCTGAGGTGCGGTATCTTGAGCTGCGCGAAGTGTCCGGTGCGCTGTGGCAAATGGTGCAGATCACCGACGCGGCGGGCGAGGTGCACATTCTGGACTACCAAATGATCGAGCTGGAAAACGGCTGGAAAATCAATGGTGTGCAGTTGTTGGAAGCGGCGGGCATCAACGCCTGACATCGCCTTTTGATCGGCATCTTTGGGGCCGATGCCGCGGGGGCCACCGTGACGGTGGTGTGAGGCGGCATTAACATTTTCTCAGTACCTGAAGAACCCTGCAAGAACGCGTGTTTTTTGCAAATGGGTTTTGGCCTGCTGCGGGCGACTGTCCGGCGGGCATCAGGAAAGGGATTTCGATGAACAAGGCAATCACCGATGGCGTGCTGCTGATGCCGCCTGAGTTTGCGGGCGGGCTGGATGTGTGGTCGAGCGGCGACGGCACGCCGGGGTCCGACACCTATGATGGTGATCCAAATGCGGTGTTTGTGCCGGCGGATCAGGATTTTGGCGGATGCATCGAGCTGTTGAAAACCACCGGCACGCAGCGGTTGCGGTATATGGGCGAAACGCCGTTGTTGTCGGGCTGTTACTTGCAAATCCGCGCGCGGGTGAAGGCGATCAGTGGCAATTTGCCAGCGGTGCGCATTGCGGCTTTTGCCGGTGCGGCGGGGGGTGCGAATGTTGCTGGTGTAGTCCAGGTCGGGCCCAGTACGACGTTGACGAGCTATGGTGAAGTCGTTGAAATCACGGCGATTGTTGGTGCTGGTGCGCGCGGCGGCGTGGACATGGTGTGGGGGCCCAGCGCGCTTTATGGCCATTTCGGGATTGATCTGACCGGGCAGGTCGGCGGTGTGATCCGGGTGGATGACATTGTGATCGAAGACATCACTTCGGTGTTTTTGCGCGACATGCTCAGCGTTGTGGACGTGCGCGATTTTGGCGCAGTGGGGGATGGCACGACCGATGACAGTGCCGCGTTTATTGCCGCCGATGATGCGGCCAACGGGCGGCGCGTGCTGGTGCCCGAGGGCACCTATCAGTTGAACAATTCGGTCACGTTCAACACTGAGGTGGTGTTTGAGGGGCGCATCACCATGCCCACTGACCGGATATTGTCGCTGACGCGGAACTTTGACTTGCCCAGCTATATCTCGGCTTTTGGCAACGAGGAGCTGGCGTTTAAAAAGGCGTTTCAGGCGCTTTTGAACAATGCGGATCATGAATCGCTGGATCTGGGCGGGCGTAAGATCAACATCTCGGAACCGATCGACATGCAGGCGGCGGTGCCCAACAAAACCAGTTTTGCCACGCGCCGGGTGATCCGAAATGGCCAGTTGAGCGCTGTGGGATCCACAACCTGGACGCCGGATGTGGTGACCTCGCAAGCGACTTACAACAGTGCATCCGCGCGCACGCTGAGCAATGTGATTAACATCGCCAATGTGCCGGTCGGTGCGCTGGTCGAGGGCAATGGGGTCGGGCGCGAGATCTATGTGCGGTCCAAAAACGTTGGCACCGGTGAGATAACGCTGAACGCGCCGCTTTATGACGCCGAGGGCACCCAGAACTATACCTTCACTGACTTCAAATATATGTTGGATTTCAGTGGTTTCACCCAGCTTAGCAAGTTTGTGCTATCGCAGGTGGAACTGCAGTGCAACGGCTTGGCCAGCGCCATTCGGTTGGCGCCATCGGGGCTGATTTTCGCGGTGTCGGATTGTTTCATCACCAAGCCGCGCCATCGGGGAATCACCTCGACCGGGAACGGCTGTCAGGGCATGTTGATCGACCGCTGTCAGTTTTTGTCCAACGAGGACACGGTGAATGTGGCGGATCGCGAAACGATTGCGTTGAATGCCAACTCGAATGACGTGAAACTGCGCAACAACCGGGTCACAAAGTTCAAGCATTTTGCGTTGCTGGAAGGCGCCAATTCGGTTGTGATCGGCAACCATTTCTTTCAGGGCGACGACACCAACAATGGCATCCGCACAGCGGGTTTGATCATTGCCAGTACCTACACAAGTGCAACGATTACAGGCAATTACATCGACAATTGCACCATCGAGTGGACCAACGAACGTGAGCCGGATCCGGATTTTGTGACCGGTTTCAGCTTTGCGGCGATGAGCATCACAGACAATATCTTTTTGACCACAAATGTTGCGCCGTGGTTTGCGTTTATCGTGATCAAACCGCATGGCACCGGCCATTTCCTGAACGGTGTGACGGTGGCGGGCAACAAGTTCCGCTCGATCCAGGGCTCAATTGATCGGGTCGAATATGTCGATACCAGCTTTGCGGATCTGGATTATGCGCGGTTCAAGAATGTCACTTTCGAGGGCAATTCCTATCATCAGGTCGGCGCGCAGGTGAGCAATCCGATGCGCTGGCGTCATACTGAAGCGACCGTGGTTAAGAACTGGCTGGTGGATCTGGCTGGCGAATTGCCGTTTGGCGGGCAGGTGCGTGGCGTCGATTCTGTGGTGGCGTTGGAGGCGATTCGCAACAACAATAACGACATCCATTATGGCATGCCTTACGTCCGGCTTGAGCAGGGGGCCAACAAGGATCGCGCTATTCTGGTTTGGGAAGAACCGGTGGTGGGCGAGGTGGCATTGAGCGTGCGCATTGACGTCTAAGGTGTTGATGGCAAACCCATACCAGCAGGAGTGAGGTCAAAGGCTTTGCCGAAACCTGCGTTCAAATGCCCGATTTCGGCGTCGAAGCGGACGAAGTTGAAATCGGCAAAGCCGATGTAAAGTTTGGCCTTGGGGTGGTCGCGCAGATAATGTGCGGCCATTTTTTCATAAATTGCGTCGTTGTGTGGGATCAGAGATGCGCGTGCTTGCAAGGTCAGGCGCGGATGGGTGAGCGGGTCGCCCTTGTCTCCCGGTTCGCCCAGCAGCAGCGAGCAGGCGGGCACTTGCAGCAATGCTTTGGTGTGGCGCGACAGGTTTGAAATCAGACTTATTGCGTGTCCTTCGGGACCACGCCCAAATGCGATGCGGCTGAGCAGGGGAGTATTCCTGTCCAGCACCCCCAGAACGGCGCTGTTGGCAGAGGTTAACAGCCCGCGGGCCAGCGTGCGTGCTTCGTCATTTGCTGGGCGAACTGGCGAGGTCATGGTTAAAGCCTAGGCGGATGCACAGAACGCTGCAAGCCGGGCTAAAAGCGGCGCCAATAGTTCAGCGAGATGCCGTATTTTGGGGTTCCGTCGTTGCGATGTTCCAGGCCCACCACCCATGTGTTGCCGTTGGGAGTGTCAAACATCAGGGCCGGAGAGACCGCCCAAAGCAAGGGTTTGCCGGGAATGTAAGCGGTTTCGATCTTGAACAATGGGCGGGGGCCAGACCCTTGAGACAGTCCAATATTTGCGTCCAGTTTAAAAATTGGATCAGCTGCGCCAAAGCGTCTTTCAACGGCAGTTTCGACAGCCAGCCAACCGGCGCCCCATTTGCTTTCAAACCCTCGACCATAGGCGAGTGAGGCTTTTAGCATGCCAAACCATTGATTTGATTGATGATGCCCGCCGATGGCCAGCTCGGTAGCCAGTTTGAAGGGCCGATCATCGGCAATGATCGGAAGGCGCACAAACACCAAAGCATGTCCGGCGGCCCCTGGACTGTCGTTCAAATCCAGGCCCACTGACAGACGAGGGCGCAAGCCGTAGTCGGCGTAAACGGCAAACTCGCGCAGCCATTGAGCGCCATCGTGGCGCGCGGTTGCGCCGAGCGAAAGAAAGCCCGAGCCTTCGCCGCGCAACCAGGCTCCTGCGGTTGCGGCGGACGCAGACATCCACAGCGCAGCAATGATGAACACCAGACGCAGCATCTCGTCTCCTTTCGCAGTGAAGATGGTTAAGCGGGGTTAATGATCCGTTACGACCAGGGAGAAAGTGATGAATTTTGCCTGTTGCGCTGACCCTGTGCCCGACTAAGCTGCGGTGCAGAAACTTTTAGGGGGGCTTTCGGTGGGTCACGTGATCACAATTGCCCAACAAAAGGGTGGTGCCGGCAAAACGACTTTGGCGGTGAACCTGGCTGTTGGATTTGCCAAAGCAGGCAAGTCGGTGGCGCTGATGGACATCGACCCTCAGGGCAGCGCCGGGCGATGGTTCATGACTCGCGCGGAGGCGATGGAAGAGCCGGGTTTGGAGTTTTCGACGGCCTCGGCCTGGGGTGTGACCTATGAAACGCGCAAATTGTCTAAAACCCACGATATTATCATCATTGACACGCCGCCCAAAGCCGACAGTGATTTGCGCCCGGCGCTGCGGGCGGCGGATTTGGTGTTGATCCCTGTTGCGACCTCGCATGTGGATCTTTGGGCTGTCGAGGTTGTGCTTTATATGGCTGATCGCGAACGCAAGCCGACCATGATGGTGATGACACGGGCACGCGCGGGCACACGTTTGGCCGCAGATGTGGCTGAAAAGGCAGGTGAAATGGACGCAGATGTGGCCGCAACGCCATTGGCCAACCGCGTGGTTTACGCCGAAACGCTGGGCAATGGCAAAGCCGCGCTGGAAGCGCCCAAGGGGCCAGCGCACGCGGAAGTTGCAGCTCTTGTGGCGGAAATCGACGCGGTTTTGTCGCGGCTTTAGGCCAGTTCGCGCGTAAGTGATTGTTAAACTTGTGGATGCATTGTAACCGCGCCGCCGCGCCCCATATCGAGTGCAGCAACAACAGGAGATGCCGATGAAATGTCCGATCGACGGAGCCACTTTGGTGATGGCCGACCGCAGCGGAGTTGAGATTGACTATTGCCCGCAGTGCCGTGGTGTGTGGCTGGATCGCGGCGAGTTGGACAAGATCATCGAACGCAGTGCGGCGGCTGCTCCGCCGCCACCGCCACAAGCCGCGCCACGTCAGCAGGACGGGTATTACAAGAAAAAGAAAAGCCGTGGTGGTTTTCTGGACGAATTGTTTGACTTCTAGCGTCGTTTTCTGCGGCGCTCTGGTCACAGGTTGTCTTTGATATCAACAGTTTGAGGCATTGCGGACTTGGCGCACTGGTTAGTGTCACGTAATCAAGGGCCAATAATAACCAGTTGAGCAGGACACGACACAATGCCCGAAATCGCTTTGCAAGGCGCGCTTCAGCCGCTTTTTGATGAATTTATCGATTCGTTCAACGGCGGGTTCTCGCGGTATGGCGGCACCGGGTCGAGCTTTACAGTCTCGGCCGGGTTTCCCTATGGCTCAACTTTGACGGGCAATGGTATTTTTCTGGAAACCAGCGGTCCGGATTTCATGCGTGGCACTGTCACTGGATTCTACTTGGCCGAGATCACGCTAAGCCCGACAACTGTGACGCGTTTGCTTGAATTCACCGGGCTGTCGATCGATGGCGCGTCGTTGATCGACTTGGTGGCGCGGACCAGCACGACAATTCGAGGCAATTTTGACGAAGATGTCCTGGCCGGGCGTCTGAACTCGCAATCCTGGGAGATCACAGGCAGTTCAGGCATCGATGTGGTGTCGACCAGCGATCTGCTGGATCTGTCACGAAGCGATACGATTTACCTTTTGGCTGGGGCGGATCGGGCGCAGGCGGGTGCCGGAAATGACAAGGTCTATGGCGGTTCAGGGCGTGATTCGCTGTTTGGAGAGTCCGGGCGTGACATTTTGGTGGGCGCGGGTGGCAACGATATTCTGGACGGCGGCGGCCAAGCCGATGTGGTGCTGGGCGGGGCGGGCAATGACATCATTGATGGCGGTGCGGCCAATGATCGGTTGGTCGGCGGGCAAGGGCGAGATGTGATCAATGGCGGCGGTGGGGCGGATTTTCTGACCGGTTCGGCAGGCAATGATCTTATGAGCGGCGGCGCGGGGCGCGATACGTTTCAGTTCAATGGCGCTGTTAACGAAGGCCGCGACCGGATCTTGGATTTCAACCTTGCCTTTGACGAGATTAAGATTTCGGGGGCCACCCGCGCGGATGTGACGATCTCGGAGGCAGGTCTCGGCACCCGTATCGCGTTGGACTCGGGCACCGAAATCATTCTGATTGGCGTTCAGGCGAACACGCTGACGCTGGATGATCTCAGCTTCGTCTGAACCTAAGCAAACGCGGGCGGCTGGATCGTTTTCAGCCGCGAGCGCAACAAAAGTTTGTTGGAATTCAACGCGTCCGCTATGCGCACCACATGCGTGTTGCTGCCGTTGGGCGAACGCAAAAGTGTCGTTTCTGCCCGTTCGAGAGCTGCGGAAAACTCAGACTTCGCTCTCGGCAGTGAGGCTTGGCGTATCGCGCGAAACTGAGACCCACCGCGTCTTACCTGGGGCGCAGCTTTGTCCAGATTGGCATTGATGGTGCGGCCCAAACGGTTTTCCACATCAAGTAAAACAGTGCGGATTTCGGCGTACGCGGGATCTTGCGTCAGTTGACTGGCGGCCTTGGCGTAGGTTTGTCGATAACAATCATAGCGATAGACTGGCTGTAGCCGTTGGCACCCCCGTACGCCGCGTTTCAGGGTGCGGATTGTTTTTGATGTTGTCGCATTGTTGAGGCCAGCCGCGTTGTTGCCGCCGCCCCCGCCATAGGCCAACGCGGGCACAGGCGCGGCGAGCGATAGCGACAGCAACACGGACATGAACAGGGATGGGCGGGGCATGACGGTCTCCTTGGTTTTGTTAACCATAGATCACGTTTGACTGCGGGTTTGTAAACTGGATCCCACAAGCCGAGAGATTTTTGACGACGGTCATAGGGTTGCCGCATTTTCCGGCTTGGATGTGAACATGAGGTTTGGATCAGTTTTTGAACGCTCGGGCCGGGACCGCCGCGCCAACCGTGCGGCGCGTGAACGTGCGTTGGCGTTGTCGCCACGTCGGTTGTTGCTGCGCATATTGTTGCTGCCTTTGGCGGTCGCGGGTCTTTCTCTGTCTATCTACACGCGGCTTTATCCGGAAAATGTGACAGAAGTGGCACGCGGGATTCTTGCTGCCAGCAGTTGCGAGGCGGCAGAGCGTTTTGAGCAAGACGCGGTGTGTATTGAACCCGCCGGCGAGGCGCGGCGTCTGTTGGCGCGCCCGGCTGCCCAAGATGCGCCCGCCGCGCGGATCGTAGGTGGCGCCAAGTTCGTCAGCGCCCCTGAAAATTAACGTTTGCGCCGTTTGACATTGCCACCGCGTTGGCCGGGCCGCCCTGCTGTTGATCGTCCACGCGATTTGACGGCGTCTTCGGACGCTTTTTCGACGGCATATTGACGCGCCATCGGATCGTCAGCGACCGCAAGGTCAACCGCTTCCAGGCGCTTGACCTCGTCGCGAAGGCGTGCGGCCTCTTCGAATTCGAGATTTTCCGCAGCTTTGCGCATGTCGGTGCGCAACCCTTCCAACACGGTTTGCAAATTGCCACCGGCCATTGGGTTGTCGATTTTGGCGGTCACACGGTTCATATCCGTATCGCCTTTGTAAAGACCGGACAGCACATCTTCAACGTTCTTTTTGACCGTCGCCGGGGTGATCCCGTGTTCTTCGTTATAGGCGATTTGCTTGAGGCGACGGCGATCGGTTTCGGCCAGTGCACGCTCCATGCTGCCGGTGATTTTGTCCGCATACATGATCACGCGGCCATCAGCATTGCGCGCAGCGCGGCCAATGGTTTGAACCAGCGAGGTTTCTGAGCGCAGGAAGCCTTCCTTGTCAGCATCCAAGATCGCCACCAAACCACATTCGGGAATGTCGAGCCCCTCGCGCAACAGGTTGATTCCGATCAGAACGTCAAACGCGCCGAGCCGTAAATCACGCAGGATTTCAATGCGTTCCAACGTGTCGATGTCGGAATGCATGTAGCGCACTTTGATGCCCTGTTCGTGCATATATTCGGTCAGATCTTCGGCCATGCGTTTGGTGAGCGTCGTGACGAGGGTGCGGTAACCGTCGGCAGACACTTTGCGCACTTCATCGAGCAGGTCGTCAACCTGCATTTGCACAGGGCGGATTTCGACCATGGGATCGAGCAGACCGGTGGGGCGGATGACCTGTTCGGTGAAAACACCACCGGTTTGTTCGATCTCCCATTTTGCCGGGGTCGCGGACACAAAGACAGATTGGGGGCGCATTGCGTCCCATTCCTCAAATTTGAGGGGGCGGTTGTCCATGCAGGACGGCAGGCGGAAACCATGTTCCGCCAGAGTGAACTTGCGCCGGTAATCGCCTTTGTACATACCCCCGATCTGAGGTACCGAAACGTGAGATTCGTCTGCAAAAACAATGGCATTGTCGGGAATGAATTCGAACAAGGTGGGGGGCGGCTCACCGGGCGCCCGCCCGGTCAGATAGCGGGAATAGTTTTCGATCCCGTTGCAAACACCGGTGGCTTCCAGCATTTCAAGATCGAAATTGGTCCGCTGTTCCAGACGCTGTGCTTCGAGCAATTTGCCATCGCCAACAAGCTGATCAAGCCGGTTCCGCAGCTCTTTTTTGATCTGAATCATCGCCTGCTGCATGGTAGGTTTGGGCGTGACATAGTGGCTGTTCGCATAGACGCGGATCTGTTCGAACGTATCGGTTTTTTCGCCGGTCAGCGGGTCGAATTCGGTGATGCCTTCGAGCTCTTCGCCAAAAAAAGACAGCCGCCATGCGCGGTCTTCCAAGTGGGCGGGAAAGATTTCCAGACTGTCGCCGCGGACACGGAAGCTGCCCCGCTGAAACGCCTGATCGTTGCGTTTGTATTGCTGAGTGACCAGATCGGCCATGATCTGGCGTTGGTTGTATTCTTTGCCAATCTTGAGGTCCTGGGTCATGGCGCCGTATGTTTCGACCGAACCGATGCCGTAAATGCACGAGACGGACGCCACAATGATCACGTCATCGCGTTCCAGCAACGCGCGTGTGGCCGAGTGGCGCATGCGGTCGATCTGTTCGTTAATCTGGCTTTCTTTTTCGATGTAAGTGTCAGAGCGGGCGACGTAGGCTTCGGGTTGGTAGTAGTCGTAAAAGCTTACGAAATACTCAACGGCATTTTCGGGAAAAAAGCCTTTGAACTCGCCATAGAGCTGCGCTGCGAGTGTTTTGTTGGGCGCCAAAATGATGGCCGGGCGCTGGGTTTCTTCAATCACTTTAGCCATTGTAAAGGTTTTGCCGGTACCAGTTGCCCCAAGCAGCACTTGATCACGGTCGCCGTCCAGCACGCCTTGGGTCAGCTCTGAAATCGCAGTGGGTTGGTCTCCGGCTGCGGTGAATTCGGTTTGCATGACCAATCGTCTGCCGCCTTCCAGTTTGGGACGGGCCAGCACATCTGGGCGGTCGGGCAGTGCATTGGTGTTGTTGAAGGGCATGGGGCAAAGTCCTGTTGGCAGTGTTACAGAGTTGATCCGTTTGCCGTGTGGTTCAACCCCTCGAAGGGAGGATGATGACAGAAATTGGCATGAGGCGAGACGTTTGATTCTACGGTTTGATGGTTTGATCTGTTCTTTGGACTCGAAGACAGGGTCTTTGGTTGCAATAATTGATCCCAGATCCAATCCAACAATTGCCGGACCTGAACAGCCTGGGTTGTATTTTGGTCAATGTTATGGATTGTCCAGCAGCTGTAGCTAAGGGGCAAAATGGCATGCTGAGCAATTTCAAAGCGATGGTTTTCGACGTTTATGGAACGCTGATTGATTGGGAAAGCGGGATGATCGCGGGGCTCGAGCCGTTGACGCGGCAAGTGAGCCAAAATCTTGGTAGGGATGACATCTTGGAAGCGCATGCTTTTTACGAATCAACTCTGCAACGCTGGTCGCCTCAAAAACCCTATTGCGCGCTATTGGCCTCGGTTTATCGTCGCTTGGCCGAGGAATGGGGTGTTGAAGTGGAGTGGGCAGACTGCCTGACATATGGCGCTTCGGTACAGCATTGGCCGGCTTTCCCAGACAGCAAGGAGGCGTTGATATATCTCAAACAACACTTCTTGTTGATGGTGCTTACCAACACTGACAATGACAGTTTTGCGCATTCAAATGCGCGCTTGGGTGTGACTTTTGATGGCGTTTACACCGCGCAAGATGTCGGAAGCTACAAGCCAGATCCGCGCAATTTTAGGTTTCTGGACGAAATGCTTGTTCGGCGTGGAATTGCAAAGAGTGACGTTTTGCATGTGGCAGAAAGCCTGTTTCATGATCATGTGCCCGGGAATGCGGCGGGGCTGTCCAATTGCTGGGTTTATCGGCGCCATGACCAGCAGGGTTTTGGAGCAACGATGGACCCCGGACAAATGCCGCGAATTGATATGAAATTCAACTCAATGGCGGATATGGTCGCGGCCCATCGCAAAGCGCAGACAACCTGAGACAAAACGCGTCTTGTTCGCGCGCAGTCGACGGCCCATATTGCACATCAATCCACGGAGGAGCATCCGAATGCGCGCGCGAATCTACAAACCGGCCCGAACCGCAATGTCATCAGGCACTGCCAAAACCCGGGATTGGGTGTTGGAATTCGCACAGGCCAGCGGGCGCGAAGTGGATCCATTGATGGGCTGGACGTCATCAAATGACACACAAAGCCAAGTGCGACTGAGCTTTGCCAGCAAAGAAGCCGCGCAAGACTATGCGCATGCCAACGCCATTGAGGCGCAAGTGATCGAACCCAAAACGCGCAAACCCAATGTGCGCCCGGGTGGTTACGGCGAAAACTTTGCGACCAATCGCCGTGGGGCTTGGACCCACTGAGTTTTCTGGTCACGCCTTGCACGCCAAGCGCGGTGACTGAACTGATTGCTGCACATCTCGAGCAATCCTGGGATGCGACGCCCGCAACCTCGAACCACACAATGGACGCTGACATGCTGACGCGCCAAGACGTGCGGCTTTGGGCCGTGTGCGACAAAGATGCAGTTTTGGGGTGTGGCGGTTTAAAGGATTTGGGCGGCGGTTTGGTCGAGGTTAAATCGGTGCACGTGGCGGCAGATGCCCGCCGACGCGGCGTGGCGGTTGCGTTGATGGGCCATCTGATCAATGTGGTGCGCGATGAAAACGCCGAGGCTTTGGTGCTTGAAACTGGAACGATGCAAAGTTACGCCGCCGCGCGCGCGCTCTATGAGCGCTTGGGGTTCGAGTATTGCGGCGTGATTCCGGGATACGAACTTGATCCAAACAGCGCGTTCATGCGGCTTGATCTGTCGCGCACAACAAAGCCACCAGCCTGAATGCCGACTGCCGTTCAGAGCGGCCTAAAACAGTATAAAAGCGGGGCCAGTTTGGCCACGAAAGTGCCTTTCAGTGTGGTTTGGGCGGATCTAGCGCTTCCATCGCGGCCTCGATGTCATCGGGGTCGTTGGATGGCACCGCGTAGGCGCCCGTCAGCCACTTGCCCAAATCGAGATCCGCACAACGGGCCGAACAAAACGGGCGATATTTAAGGACAGGCTCTTTGTCACAGATCGGGCAGCTCATTTCAGGATCTCATGCAGCGGTGTTCGGGCGCGTTTTCGGCTGAGTTCATAGTGCCCCAGCGGGGTCCATCCGACCAGAGCGGTGTCATCGGGATCGGTGCGAAAGGCCGCGCGAAGGGCATTTTCGAAGCCACGGCGGTCTTTTTTTGGCATCGGTGCCAGGTCCAGGGTGATTTGACCGCCCAAACCGCGCAACCGCAGCGCGCGGGGCAGGGCGCGTGCGCAGGCCATGTTGGTCTTGATACCTGCGGCCAACGACGTGTCGGCGCCGGTGTTGACGTCGACCGCGACCAGCGCGCGAGTTGGTTCGATGTAAAGGTGGCCGCCGCCGGGCAATGCGTGATGCGGGGTGCGCGCGGCGTCAATCGCCTCGAGGACGCCTTGATCCGCAAAGCAACCGTCGGTTGTGATGATGTCGGCGGGATCGGTCCAATCGCGCCAGGCCAACGTGTGGGCGCCGTCGCCCTCGGTCAGGGTTTCGGTCTCGGTTCCGGGGTCATTGCTGACTTGATCGGCCAGCAGAGCCATTGCCGCAATGTCTTCGGCGATGTCGTCCGCTTTGGCGCCTTCGCAGGCCGAGCGCAGGATAAGACCGGCACCGTCGAACGCGCCGACTGCGATTTCAAGCAGTCTGTCGCGTTCGTTTTCGTCTTTGATACTGCGCGAAATGTTAATGCCGGGTGCACCGGGGGTGACAATGGCATAGCGGCTTTTGAACAGGATTTTCTGGGTCACTGGCAGCGCTTTGCCCGGTTCTGCAAAGCCTGTGACCTGGACCAGCAACAGCGCTCCTGGCGCCAAACCTTTGACTTGGCGCAGAAAAGCTGGCCCATCCGGAGTGGTCAGAAACATGCCGCCCTGGCCTTTGACGGGGCGATCTGCGCGCGCGCGGTAGATCGTGCCGGGGGTTGGCGCGTCGGACTCAACCAGCAGATCGTCCAGCTGGCCATCAACCATCAATGCAGCCGCCGCGCGACCGTCCAGATGATCCAAAAGAACGCTGCGCCCCTTCATGGTGCGCTGAAAACCGGGAACCCGGCGGTTTGCAAAAGGCTTGCGGTTTCGGCCAGTGGCAGGCCCACGATGGCGCTGAACGAGCCCGAGATCCACGGGATGAAAGCACCCGCGGGGCCTTGAATGCCCCATCCGCCGGCTTTGCCGCGCCAGTCTTCGGTGGCCAGGTAGGCGTCGATTTCCGTTGTGCTGAGACGTTTCATTTGGACCTGACTTTGCACGGTTTTCAACCAGCTGTTTTCGCCGCGTTTGACGGCGACGGTGGTGATCACGCGGTGGCGCCGCCCGGACATCAGGTTGAGAAAACCGCGTGCTTCTTCGGCGGTTTCGGGCTTGCCAAATATGCGTCTTCCCACCGCAACGGTGGTGTCAGCGCACAGCACCACTTCGTCGCCTTCCGTCGGGATCGCCATTAGTTTTTCTTTTGAAATCCGCACGTTATAAGGGCGTGGCAGTTCGTTTTTGAGCGGCGTTTCGTCGATATCGGGCGGGCGTATGGCGTCGGGCACCAGGCCAATCTGCGCCAACAGATCAAGCCGGCGCGGCGAACCTGAGCCCAGAATCAGACGCGGTGTGCTGGGCATCGAAACCCACCCGGGCATATGTCACGACACGACATATTTGCCCGCGCAAAACGTGCTGTGCGCACGCGCTATTTGAACCGGTAATTGATCCGACCTTTGGTCAGATCGTAGGGTGTCATCTCGACTTGTACTTTGTCGCCAGCCAGAACCCGGATGCGGTTTTTGCGCATCTTGCCTGCCGTATGTGCGATGATCTCATGGCCGTTTTCCAGCTCGACCCTGAATGTCGCATTCGGCAGGAGTTCCTTCACGACACCGGGAAATTCGAGCGTATCTTCCTTGGCCATGTTGTCTCCATTGTGGTTTAGCCCGCCAATTTGCGGGCGTGCGCCTAGATGGGCTTATTTACCCTGTTTTTCAAGGGGCCATTCAGCGACGGTTAAGATTTTTGCTGCAATAAAGGGTCTAGGATTGGGTGTCAGCGGCCGGGGCGCCCCATCGTTCGGTCAATCGCGCGATGATCTGATCGCGTGAAATGCGGTAGCTTTGCAATTTGGCGTCGCGGGTTTCGCCTTGCCCTGTGGGGTCGAGGATCGGCCAGTATTCGACGGTCAGGTGGAAGAATCGGGTCAATTCCAGCGCCCGGCTGTGGCTGGCCGATGACAGCGCAACAACCAGATCGAAGGAGGACAGATCTTCGCCCCAACGTTCCATTTCATCAAAGCTGCGCGAGCGGTGGCGCGCCAGTTCGACGTTGAGTTCTTTGCACACGGCAATGGAAAAGCCGTCGATTTCAAGATCGTTGGTGACGCCGACCGATTGTACATAGGTGTCGGTGCCATAGAATTTCTTCATGATCCCTTCGGCCATGGGCGAGCGGACGGCGTTGTGATCGCAGCAAAACAGGACCGATTGGGGCAGGTCCTGCATGACGTTAGGCACCGAAATGCAGCACGCAAATCAGCGTGAAAAGCCGGCGCGCGGTGTCTTCGTCAATCTCGGCCTTGCCCTCCAGGCGTTCCTTGAGAACGCGAGAGCCTTCATTGTGGATGCCGCGCCGGGCCATATCGATGGTTTCAATCTGACTTGGCGGCATGGTTTTGACCGCCTCAAAGTAGCTTTCACAGATTTGAAAGTAATCTTTGACAACCTGGCGAAACGGGTTGAGCGACAGATGGAATTCGCCGGCCTTGTCGCCCTGGGTGCTGGCCACATCGAAGACAAGACGCTTTTCGCGGATCGACAGGTTCACCTTGTAAGGGCCGTCGGGCACGGTGCGGTCGTCGCGTTTGGGCAGCACAAAGTGGTTGGCTTCCAAAAGGTCAAACATGGCGACCTTGCGTTCCTGTTCCACTTCGGGTGTCGGCGTGGGCAGGCCGGCATCATCGAGGTCGATTTGCGAGATATAAGGCATGGCAGGATTACCTGTTGAGATGGTCAAGACGCGCGCGCACCGACAACCCATGCGCCTCAAGGCTTTCTGATTGGGCGAGCCGCTCCGCTGAGGGTCCGATAGCACGCAGCGCCTCGGGTGTCATCTGTGCCATTGTCGTGCGTTTGAGAAAGTCGAGCACCGACAGCCCCGACGAAAACCGCGCCGACCGGGCGGTTGGCAAAACGTGATTGGGTCCGCCAATGTAATCGCCAATCGCTTCGGGCGTCCATTGGCCCAGAAAAATCGCACCGGCGTGGGTGCAGTGCGGGGCCAAAGCGGCGGGGTCGGCAACGCAAAGTTCCAGATGTTCCGGTGCGATTCGGTTGGACAAAGCGGCGGCTTCGGTCAGGTCGCGCACGGTGATAATCGCTCCGAAGTCGCGCCAACTGGCCCCGGCGATGGCGCGCCGCTCCAGGGTTTCCAGACGTTTGTCCACCGCTTGCGCCACCGCCCGGCCAAAATCGGCGTCATCGGTGATCAACAGGGATTGCGCGCTTTCGTCATGTTCGGCTTGTGACAGCAGATCAAGTGCGATCCAGTCGGGCGTGTTGTTACGATCGGCGATGACCAGAATTTCCGACGGCCCGGCGATCATATCGATGCCCACTGTGCCAAAGACGCGGCGCTTGGCGGCGGCCACAAACGCATTGCCGGGGCCGGTGATTTTATCAACAGCTGTAATGGTTTGGGTGCCATAGGCCAGCGCCGCGATGGCCTGTGCACCGCCGATGCGGTAGATTTCGTCAACCCCGGAGATCTGCGCGGCCAGCAAGACCAAAGGGTTGATCACGCCGTCGGGCGTGGGCACGGTGATGGCGAGACGGTGCACGCCCGCGACTTTGGCGGGAATCGCGTTCATCAGCACCGATGACGGGTAGCTGGCCAAACCGCCCGGCACGTAAAGCCCGGCCGCGGACACTGCGCTCCACCGCCAGCCCAGTGTGGCGCCGGTGTCTTCGCGCCATTGGGCGTCTTCGGGCATTTGGCGTTCGTGATAGGCGCGGATGCGTTCGGCGGCCAGCGTCAGGGCGGCGCGGTCTGCGTCACTGACCTGTGCGACGGCTTGCACGATGTCATCGGGCGAAATGGCCAGCGTTTCCGGCGTGAGCGAGAGCCGGTCAAAACGCTGGGTCAGCTCGATCACCGCCGCGTCACCGCGCGCGCGCACATCGGCGATGATCTCGGCGACAGTGGCGTCGACGTCGGGGCTGTCTTCGCGTTTGGCACCCAGCAAGGATTTGAAATGCGTCTCGAAGTCGGGCGCGGTGGTGTCAAGAAAGTGCGGCATTGGCTCTCCGATTCTGCACCGCGACATAGCGGGGGCGGGGCGTGTTCTCAAGCGCTCAGGTGGATCTGAACAGCGCGACCAGCAGCGCGGCCAGCAAAAACAAGCCACCAAACAGCAGGCCCATGCCGGTGAACAGCACCAATAGCAGGTCGCTGCCCAGATTGGCGGTAAAGCGCGACAGACCCGAGGTGGGGTTTTCTGGGCTGAGAACCGGGGCGATCCATTCGGGACGCAGCTTCATCACCAGCGGCAGGATCCAAAAACTAAGCCCGCAAAGAGCCAGACCCAAAGCGCAGGCGATGTGCGCGCTGCGCATTGTTATCAGCGCGGCGAACACACACAGGCCATAGCCGCCCTGAACCAAAATGCGCGGCGGGCGGGCCAGATCAGGCAACAGCACATCCATCGGGAATGACACCAGCAAAAGCCCCAAAACGGCAAAACCAATGGCCGCGGCCAACTTGGCCGAATCGGCTTGGCGCGGAGGCGTTGGCGGGGTCACACCTTGTGATCAGGGGCGCGTTTTGACGGCGCACCGTAAGGTTTGGTGACGTCTTTCAAGCTCACATCCAGCGTTTCGACCGCCAGTCGCAAGGCACCATCGCCGGCCAAAGTCAGCACGAGATGGCCGGTTCCGTCCTCGCCCGGCTCAAAGTTGAGACCCAGCAGCGACAGGATGACATCCTTTTCCGCGCGATCAATCCCCTGGCTAGACACGGCCTGTACCTGATCAATGACCAAAAGCGCCTGCACCCGTTCGGGACCGTGGCGCGCGCGGGCGCCGTCTTCCCAGCGAAACCGGTTCAGCAACAGCGCAAAGCGGCGTTGGCGCGGTTGCCAGCGCATTTCTGTGATCGGGAAAACCGCATCTTGCACCAGCGACGAGATCACTTGCAGGTCTTCGGCATCCAGCGCGCCAAGGTTTATGGGACGTTCGCGCCCGTCTTCAAAGGTTGCGTCACTCATCCCGCGACACGTTCGATTTTTGCGCCCACACCCGAAAGCTTGCGCACCACATGTTCATACCCGCGATCCAGGTGATAGACCCGGCTGACCCGAGTGTCGCCGGTTGCTGCCAGCCCGGCCAGGATCAGCGACACCGAGGCGCGCAAATCGGTGGCCATCACCGGCGCGCCGCGCAAATGATCAACCCCGGTGACAGTCGCGGTGCCGCCCTGCACATCAATACTGGCGCCCATCCGCATCAGCTCGGGGGCGTGCATAAAGCGGTTTTCAAAGATGGTTTCGTTCAGCACCGAAACACCATCGGCAGTGCACAGCAGCGCCATCATCTGCGCCTGCAGGTCGGTGGGAAAGCCGGGAAACGGTTCGGTGGTGACGTTGATGGCCTTGATGTGATCGCTGCGGCGTTTGACGGTCAGGCCATTGGCGGTGTCGGTCACCTCGATGCCGGCCTCGTCGAGCTTTTCACAAAACGAGCCGACCAGCGCACGGCTGCCGCCAAGCAGCTCGACCTCGCCGCCGCAAAAAGCGGGGGCCAGCATATAGGTGCCCAGCTCGATTCGGTCGGTGACCACCGGGTGGGTCGCGCCGTGCAGACGATCAACCCCCTGGATGGTCAGCGTGCCGGTGCCTTCGCCTTCGATTTGGGCGCCCATTTTGCGCAGACATTGCGCCAGATCGACGATTTCGGGCTCGCGCGCGGGGTTGTTGATAACCGTGGTGCCTTTGGCCAGCGTCGCGGCCATCAGCGCGTTTTCCGTCGCCCCGACCGAGGCAAAGGGAAAATCAATGATCCCACCCTTTAACCCGCCGGGCGCTTTGGCGTGAACATATCCGTCGCGCAGATCAAGTTCCGCGCCCATCGCTTCGAGTGCTTTGAGGTGCAGATCGACCGGACGTGCGCCAATCGCGCACCCCCCGGGCAGCGACACGACCGCATGGCCATCCCGCGCCAGCATCGGCCCAAGCACCAGGATAGAGGCACGCATCTTGCGCACAATGTCATAATGCGCCGTGTGGTTGTTCAGGTTGTGGCTGGACAGCGCTAGCACTTTGCCATCGGCCAGTGCGCTGACTTCGGCCCCAAGCGAGCTCAGCAGCGCGGACATTGTGGCAATGTCGGACAAGCGCGGTGCATTGGTCAGGGTCAGCGGTTCATCGCTGAGCAAAGTGGCGGGCATCAGCGTCAGACACGCGTTCTTGGCCCCCGCAATTGGAATCTGCCCGGCCAACGGGCCGTTTCCTGTCACAACAATCGAATCCATCTGCTCTTATCCTCTGGGTTTGCCTGTTTTTGCCGCATCGTCCTGCCCATCGGTGTCGGCGCGCGCGCGTGCCTGTGCTTTGCGCCGTGCCAAGTTTGCCTTTAGCGCCTGTTTCAGCCGCGCTTCGCGCGATGGGGCGTCTTTTGGGGAAGAAGAAGATGCGGATTTGTCTGCCATGCCCCCTGTCTAGCGCAGTCGCCAAATAGCGTCCAGATTGCGCTTGCACGGGCGCGAATTTGGGTCTAATCACCCGACGGATCGGCGCACCAGTGGCGGGCAGAGCTCAAACACAGAGCACTCTCGTTGCAAAATGCCGGAAACGGTGCGCGTGATTTTTGGGTTAGCAGAACCCGGAGATAGCCAGTAGGGTGTAGTTTAGCACCTTCGGATTTGTAGGCTGTGGTAGCTCAGTGGTAGAGCGCGTCATTGGTAATGACGAGGTCGGGAGTTCAATCCTCCCTCACAGCACCATTTCGCTTTTTGACCCCGAAATATCCCCTAAGCATTTGAAAGGGAATGACAATTCGGGTGTTCCATACATACCATTTTGGCAGTATCTAATTGGCTCAGCAAACGCCAACCGGAGGACGGTTTGGCGCATAGCAAAGTCACCATTTTTGTATATTTTCCAGGGACTTGATAGAAACCTCAGGGCGAGTTCCATACAATCCTCAAATCGACCCTTTTCTGGCACCGCGCTATCTAACTTCTCTCGTAGCACAATCTTGTCCCGTTCTAGCTTATCGATCTTGTCTTCATACGCACTTACGACTGACGAGTTGCTGGTCTCAACTATGCGATCCAAAAGGCTTTCGATCTGGCGGTTCAAATCATCAAGCTGATTTTTGAGCGCTGTCTTCTCACCTTGAGCGATAACAAAACGTTTGTCCCAAGCATCTCGCATCATGGCTTTTGCGAGTTCAAAAAAGCTCTCTGCAGGCTGCAACGACTTCAAAAC
>JBGCDD010000184.1:0-6018 GCA_045105075.1 Sedimentitalea sp.
CCTTGAGGCCGGGATGCAGCATGATGTGGCAGCCATAGGTGTTGGCGGCGGCCAGCAGCGGGCGCATTTCGTCCAGATCACCCAGCGTGTTGAAATAATCCGACGGCAGGATCACCCCGGGCAGACCCAGATCGCGACGGATGCGCAACAGTTCACCGCAAGCCAGATCCATGTCCGCGAGCGGCACGCCGGCCAGTCCCAACAGCGCGCCTTTGGTCTGGTGCGTCAAATCGGCGAGGTGATCGTTATAGGCCGAAATCGCCGGCGCAATCTGATCGGCGGGCAAAAGATCAACACCCAAGGCCCCCGGAAACGTCAGCAGACGATGGGTCAACCCTGTGGCGTGCATCTCGGCCAGACCAACGCGGTGATCGTGATAGTGCTCGTTAAACGGAAATTCGCCGTTCATCGCTCCCATCATCATCACCCCATCTGCACGGGTGCGCAGATAGGGGCGGGTGTCGCGCGCCAACAATGTGTCAACCAGACCACCGCCGTAATAATGGGCGTGCATGTCAATGCGGTGGGTGTCTTGTGTCATCGGATGGCGTCCGTTCAGGGTGCAGGCAAGGTCCTGAAAATCAAAGCACATCCGTGGGGGTTTTCATAGTCGGGGCACAAACGTGCCGTGCAGGCCCAGCGGCAGCGCCAGATCCAGTTCGCCCTTATAGACTGGCCCGTCCGACAGATGCAGCCCCTCATAGACCGACAGGTTGGTCACCCTTTGGCGCCAATCCAGCGATGTGCCGATGATCCAGAAGTCGCCTTGTTGACCGGGCTTGGGCACGATCAGATGTTCCTCAAGAATTTCGTTTTCCCCCAGATCAAAGGAAGTTGCATGGCCGCTGTCACGCTCCAGCAGAACCAGCCGGTTG
This sequence comes from Sedimentitalea sp., assembly GCA_045105075.1. Classification (GTDB taxonomy): domain Bacteria; phylum Pseudomonadota; class Alphaproteobacteria; order Rhodobacterales; family Rhodobacteraceae; genus JBGCDD01. Next base: position 876 of record JBGCDD010000184.1, read on the forward strand.
AAACCAAAGGCAGTCGGCCCGCCGGGCTGGGCCAACATCAGCGTATGGCGATGGCGCGCCAGGTTATCGCGCGCGTCGGTTTGCAGGAATTCGACCTGACCAAATTCGGGTGCGGTGTCCAGATGCGCGCGGCGTGTGCTTAGATCAAGTCGCGCCTGCACATAGCGCGACGCGGCCGAGGCCTGGCCATCCCAACTGCCATCCATTGCGGCAAACGCGTCGTGGGTCATAAAACCCGGGTCATCATGTTGCGCGAAATCAAAGCCAATCTCGGTCGGGGAAATGTCATAGGCGTTGCCAAAGTGGAAAACCCAAAACGGGTCGATCTCGATCTGCGTGACGGCGCCAAGATCGGATTTGTCGATCACCAGAACCTGTGTGGGGGCTTGGGCGCGCCATTCAAACAGATCCACAAAAGAGGCCCCCGCCGGGTTCGAGGCGGTGAAAGGCGGCGCAACCACGATTATTTTGCTCTCGGTGATCATAAAGTCGTGGATCATCGGGGTGTGGTCTTGCGCGATAACCTGGGTTTGCAGCATCTCGCCGCTGGCCGAAATGTGATAGAGGATCAGCGCGGCGGGCTTGACCGAATAGCCGATGTTCCACATCGAGCCGTCCCGGTCGATGCGCGGATGGGCGCCAAAGGGCAGGCCCTTGGTGTCTGATGACCAGCTTTTGCGCCCTTTTGCGTGCAAGCTGTCGGGGTCGATGATGTGAGGCGATCCACCTTCCCACAGGGCCAAAACCTCGCCTGCGTGCTCGATCAGGTTGATGTTGGCCGGGCTTTGCGCATCTGCCGAGCCTCCGGAGGTCAAATCAGGCCCGTGCGAGCCAAACCCGGAAAAACGAATGCCCCCTGCGGCGGTTTCGGCTGGGTTGCGGGCGGTATCGATCAACCGCCCATAATGGCTGATCGACTGGTCGGAAAAGCGAAACCGCTGGATCATGCCGGGCGCATCAAACCAATGCAGGAACCGGTCGGGGCCGATGTTGTGGCGCGCCGGGCCGTTGCGAAAGAAATCGCCCTCCAGATCGGCGGGCACAGCGCCGGAAACACGGCGCAAATTGGCCGTCAGTTCGGATTGATCAGTGCCCAGATATCCCAGCAGCCAGGGCTTGTTCGCCAGTTCCTTCAGGAACCCGGCCTGATCGCCAAACGGGGTGTTTGCGCGCAACGCGGTTGGCAGACTGGACGCTGCCGCCAGACCACCAAGCGCATGAATAAAGGTACGTCGATCCATTTTCAGGTTCCGTTCAAAGTGATGCGAAGCTGCGTGGCGGTGCCGTCATATTCGAATTTGAACGCGTCAAAACCGGGTGCCGAAAATCCGATCTTGGGATCGTTTGAAAACCCAAATGGCTCTTTTGGCGCACCAAGCAGGTTGCGATCCAACTCGGTGTTGTTGTTTTGATCATGAAACACCGCGATGCCATAGGTTCCGGGCTTGAGGTCTTTTACCGTCAAAGTTGCCGCGCCCGACACGGCGGGGCCATATGTTGCGGCCACGAATTCGCCCGCATCAAAACCTTGCTGGCTGTCAAACACAGCCGCGCGCAGCGTGCCGGCGTTTGATGTGGCCTGCACAACAAGGCTCAGCGTGTCGGCCTGTGCGCAGGTCGCGCCAATCAAACCGGACGCGACGATCAGGGACTTTAAATATGTCATTGTTCCACCTAGGTTGTTTGCGTGTGCAACAGACCTGGCGGGTGGAACGCTCTGGCGCAATGTACGGGGCGCGTTGAATGCGCGAGCCTGTGAAATTCTTCGCGAAACACCTGCATTTGGCAGTCACGAAGCGTGAAATTTGAAGGGGCAATCTTGTTGTGATTTCTCAGATCCTGCGCCAGACCAGCGGAGCCGCCGTCCAATCCATGACCGGCCCCGCATTCTGGGTTGTCACGATGGCTGTGATTTTTGTGTGCTTTCTCAGCGGACCTTTCGGAACCTTGCAATCCATGCCGGGCGCGCTGCGGCTGGTCTATTGGGGCTTGGTGGTGATGTCGACCGCGACCTTGGGGCTTTGGATGCACGCCTTGATCCGCACGCAAGCGTGGCACGGGATCGTCAGGTTCGCCTGCGTGAGCATGGTGTTCGGCGTTTTGGCCAGCGCGTTGGTGGTGTTCCTGACCATGGCACTGCTAAGCCCGAGCGAGAGCTTTCCCGGCATCGCGCGCATCTTGATCTATTGTTTTCCCTCGGCGGCGCTGATCTTTCTGACCACTGTGGTTCTGGATGAGTTATGGGCAAATCCGACGCGCGACGAGGCGGCCCGGCCACCGGCGTTGATCCAAAGGCTCGAGAAACTGCCCGGCGCGCAGCGGATATTGGCCCTCAGCGCACAGGACCATTATGTCGAGATCATCACTGATGTGGGTTCGGAACTGTGCCTGTTGCGCCTGAACGACGCCATCGCGGAAACCGCACCCGAGGAAGGTCTGCAAATTCACCGCTCGCACTGGGTTGCGAAATCGGCGGTCAAGGTGGCCAAAACCAAAGGCCAATCGCCACAGGTCGAGCTGACCAATGGGCGTGTGTTGAAAGTCAGTCAATCGCGGGCAAAACAGCTCGAGGCGTTTTTGGGGGGATGAAGACCGCGGCTTTGCGTGCCGCAAAGATCCCGCGCCCACAGCCATGACGCCCCGGCGCGCGCCTGAAAATGTGGCTCTGTTGGCCATCTTGGGGTCTGATCACTCAAAACCATTGCCGCAGCACGCCATATCTATCAGCCGATCTTTGCAAGGTTTCCAAAGTCGCCACAGCTTTGATCAGGTTTCTTCGCAGGCGGGCATTTTTTACACAAACAGCCCGGATGACCCAATGCTGCCAGCTTGGCAAATGTCTGGTTGGGATCTGAACCCACAACAGTGCTCTTAAAAAGGCTATCAAAATTGTTCGGTGGTTTGGAGATGGTATTGTGACGAATGGGTTGAAAACTGTCTTTACACGCAAAACCGTGCGATCGTTGTTCATCTCAGGATCGCGGGCGCTGGTGCTGCGGCGGGTATCCTTGTGTGGATGCTGATTGGGTTGATGTTGAAACTTGATTTGGCTTCGACACCTGTGCTGGTCGTTTACGGTGCCTGGATCGCCGCAATCGCGATCTCGGTTTTCAACGCCGCCGTGAAGCGTCGTTTGATCTCTACCCTCAAAGAGTTTGGCGCGGTTCCCTTTGATCTGGCGTTCTTTTTGAGGGGTCTGACAACTGAAAAAGACGATCTCGACGACCGTTACAAAAGGGTGAATACCTTGGCAAAGACGCTGTTTGCCGGGATTTCCGGGTCTTCTTCAAACCTCGCCTTTCTGCACCATACGGACGACATTCTGAGCCGCATCCCAACCAGAACATGATTTGAGAATCTGACGGGTTGGTTTGTTGTCGATCTGTCAGCGGATGAAATGGGACCGATTGCCGCGAAACCAAACGTCAAACCAGCCTGACTTGACGTGCAAAAAGCACCAGAGTTTCGCGTTTGAAGATCACGTTCTTTGGCGTGTCGCCCCTCCATTCCGCAATCAAGGGCCATGAACATTCAGGCCCGGATCAGCGCGCGTTTCAGACCTGCAACGCGCGTCACGCATGCTATCAGCGCCCTGTTTTGATGGTGCCGTCGGCGACCCAGGCGTCGAAGATTTCCAATGCTTTGTCGGCGAAACCCTGATCGTTTATGTGGCACTCCAAAGCGCTGAAATGCAAAGGCGGCGTCATTTGCGCATGCATCTCATCGCAGAATTCGGCGAACGCGGCGGGATCATGGGCTTCCTGGCCTTCACGGTCCCATTCCTCGATGCCGCCGGTGGTCAGAATAACATGGGCAGGCGTGTTGGATGTTTTCAGGCGTCTGGCGATTTCACGGGCGGTTTCGCGCCGTTCCGCACCATTCAACCCCGAGGACTTGATCAGGCGGTTGTGAGCATGAAACGGGCGGTCGCGGTATTGTTCGGGAATGTCTTGCCAGCCGGCAAAATCAATCAGGTCCAGACAGCCCGGCGCCACGATTTGCGGAATGCCCGCAGCACCGGCGTTCAACATTCGATCATTGCCGGCGTTGACCACCGAACCGGCCAGCAGATTGCCCAGCTCGGGCAGGGCGAAATCCATCACACAGACAAACCCACCGTCGCGCGCGATGCTTTCATAGGCCATGCCGCCCATGCCGGTGGCGTGAAAAATCGCCACCTCAAAGCCGCGTTTGTTCAGCTCGGGCTTGATCAGTTTCATGTAGCTGAGGCAGGACGACCCAAGCGATGTCATGGCGACCACAGGTTGGTCTTTGGTCGGCGGCTCGACCGCGCGCGCAGCCCCCAAAACCGCCCCTGCGGCTTGGCTCAGCGAGGATTTGCACACCGAATTCAGCCCATAAAGGCCGCCGGCCCACAGGATCATCTGGATGTCGGCCGACAGCCGCGCCGGTTCGATCAAGGGCGAAAACGACACGGTCGAGACCACGTATTTCGGAACCCCCAAGGGCAACGCCTGACAGATATCAAGGGCGGCGTCGGTGCCCATTGTGCCGCCCAGGATCACGACGCCGTCAAATTTACCCGCCGCATGCAATTGCGCAGCCAGGGCGCTGGCGCCACGGGCCATGATCTGCATCGCTGAGTTTTCATCGCCGCTGTCGATGGCACCCTGGATCGAATTGCCGGCGGCGGCGGCCACATCGTGTTTGGACACATCCGTGGGCGCGGCGGGATCGCCCAGAACCGAGATATCCATCGCCAACACGCCGCCTCCCATGGCTTTGATGCGCGCGGCCATGTAATCAAGTTCGTCGTTTTTGGTGTCGTAGGTGCCAACCACCAGAATTGTCTTGTCAGCCATCGTCTTGTCCTCTCAAAACAGCGGTCAGGCCCGCATCGTCACGCCCTTTGGATCATAAAACGGCGCCAGTTGCGCCACCACCGGGTACATTTTTTGACAATCTGCACCCCAAAACCCCCTTTTTCGGTCCAGCTTGGTCGCACCACCGGCGTGTTCGATCCTGCCAAGGTTCGCATTCGGCAGGGCCGTCCTTGGTTTTTTGCCGGCTCAGGCGATCTTTGCCAAGACATCTGTTCTTGTCGCCAGAAAAATCCGCTCACGTCACGCGCAAGACCCAAGCAATGGCGCGGGTTCGGGGTGAAACTTTCGCGCGTTGGGTT
>JBGCDD010000185.1:0-16121 GCA_045105075.1 Sedimentitalea sp.
GTTCAGCTTCATCAGCGACTTGGCGGTCACCGATTTGCCCGACCCGGATTCACCCACCAGCCCCATCACTTCGCCCGCCTCAAGGCTGAACGAGACATTATCAACGGCGGTGATCCGCCCCTCGTCTGTGTCAAATTGCAAAGTCAGGTTTTCGACATCGATCAGGCGGCTCATTTCTTGGTGTCTCCGTAAGGGTCCGCCGCATCGCGCAGGCCATCGCCGACAAAAACAAAGGCCATGACCAGAATGATGAAGAAGATCACCGGGATGAAGTACCACTGATAGTTCAGCAAAACATCGGCGCTGGTCACATTCTGCAACATCACACCCAGGGAATTGACCGGGTCCTTAAGCCCCAGCCCGATAAAGCTGAGCGCGGTTTCAGACAGCACCATGTACGGGAAAGAGATCACCAGATCGACGATGATATAGCTGGTGAAACTGGGCAGCAGATGTTTGCGGATCACATGGCCCGAGGACGCCCCGCACAGCTGCGCGGCCAGCACGTATTCCTGGTTTCGCTCGGTTAGCAAATGTGTGCGCACGCGCCGCGCCAGGGTCGGCCAGCCGATGAAGCCAAGGATGATCGAGATGAAGAAAAACCTCTCTTCCGCGCTCCAGGTGTCGGGGATGAACGCCGCCAAAGCCATGAACAGCGGGATCGCCGGGATCGTGCGCACCGCATCTGTGAGCATTTGAATAAACGAATCCACCCAGCCCCCGTAGAACCCCGATATGCCACCGATCACCAAGGCCAGCACAAAGGCAATGAACACGCCAATGGTGCCGACCGCCAGCGACGTGTTTATAGCGTGGAAGGTGCGCGAAAAGATGTCTTTGCCGGTGGAATCTGTGCCGAACAGGTGCAGATAGCCGTCTTCCATGCCAAACAAATGGGTGTTGAAGGTCATGAAAAACATCTTGTATTCAGAGCCTTCCACGAAAAACTGCACATAGCGGCGTTCGTCGGTGTTGATCTTGGTCACCCAGCGGAAATTCGTCGCCGCCGAGCGTTCGCGTTCCAGCGCATAGATGAAGGGGCGCAGCGAACAGCCGTTGTCATCACAGAACTTGGGGATCGTCGGCGCCCCGTTCAGATAATCCTTGTCACGCCCAGCGATCGTTGGGTCATAGGGCGTCAGGAACGGCGCGAACAGGCCCGACAGGATCAGGATGATCAGCACCCAGGCCCCCACCATCGCGGCCTTTTGTTTCTTGAAACGGGTCCAGATCAGCTGGCCTTGGGAAGCGGTGAAATAGGCGTCTTTGGCGGTTTGATCGACGGCGGCATCGTAGATGTTTGTCATGGGATTATCCTAGGATGCTGCGGCGGATGCGGGGGTCAAAAATGGCCAGCGCAATATCGGTGATAAAGTTGATCGCGATGATGCTGCCGGTCAGGAAAAAGATGATTGCGCCGGCAAGTTGCTGGTCGTTGGAGCGTGCCAGCGCCTCGATCAACAAAGACCCCGCTTCGGTCAGCGTCAGGATCAGCGCGACGATGGGCAGCTCGTTGAAGATACGGTTGAGATCAAAGCCCAGCGAGTTGACAATCGGGCTAAGCGCATGTCGCGCCGGATAACGCATCAGCAATCGCCGCCCGGACACCCCGCGGGCAGAGGCGGCGGTGACGTAGAGCTTGCTGATCTCATCGGACATCAGCGCGCGCACGGTCTGGATGGCAAAAGCGGTGGCAGACCAGCCCAGGATAAACACCGGCAGCCAGGCATGGGCCAGGAAATCCTTGATCCGCGCCCAATCCCACGGAGCATCGCGGAATTCCGGCGAAAACAGACCCGTGAGGCTGTTGCCAAACATGATGGTCGAAAACAGCATGATCATCAGCGCCAACAGGAAATTCGGCAGCGCCAGACCCAGATAGCTGACCAGACGCAGCCCGTTGTTCAGGAAAGGATTGCGCGAGGTGGCGGCAATGATGCCCACCGGGATCGCAATCAGATAGGCCAACAGCAGCGAGCCGAGGCAGATGCCGATGCTGAGCCAGACTTTCTGGCCCAAAAGCTGGTTGATGTTCAGGCGCAGGATGCAACTGTCGCCGAATTCGCCCTGAAAGGCGTTGAAAATCCATTTGCCCCAGCGTTCCAGAAACGGACGGTCAAGGCCAAGCCGCACCCGTTCGGCTTCGATGTCGGCAATCGAGATTTGCGCACCTTGGGAGTTTTTGAAGGCCAGATAGCGTTCAGCGCAATCGCCGGGCACCAGTTCCATCAGTGAAAAAACAATGAAGGACACAAGGCAAAGTGTTAAAAACGCAAGCGCTGCACGGATGCTCGCAAATCGCAAGAATTGAACCATCAGATGTGCGCCCCGCAGCAGAGATGACCCGTTTGGGCCGGTCTTGGTGTTGCATCGCGGGCCAGAGAACAGGCCCGCGACAATGTCATAAATTCAAGAGCTTACTCGTCCAGGAACCACTGCGACGGACGGTAAGGATAGGTCCGGTAATAAGCATAGGACGCGGTTTTGAACTGGGTAAAGTTCTTGAGCGCGGCGTTGTGGTAGATTGGCTTTTGCTCTTTCACCGTGCCGATGAACAGCAGGTTGCTAACCATGTTTTCCACCAGTTTCAGACCAAGCATGTCTGATTCCGGAGTACCAACAGGTGTCGCCTGAAACGCTTTGATGTCTTCCATCATCGTCTTGGCATAGGCCGGCGGCTCAACCCCAGAGGCGCCATCGGAATCCACCCATTCGCCCCAAAGCATCGCGGTGCGCATGTTGAAATAGTTGTCATAGGGCGGAATAAAGATCTCACCGTTGCCAAGCACAACTGCCAAGGGCACCGATTTCTCCCACAGCGTTACATCAAGTTGGTTGGAGGACTGCGACGAGCGGTATTCGTCCGACGTGACCTCTTTGACAGTGTTGTTGATGCCCACATCGCGCCAGCTTTGACCAACCAGTTCAACAATCTTGATCGAAATGCCCTGGGTCGCAACCTGCAGGTTCAGCACCGGCGGATCACCATTTGGCAATTCGCGCATGCCATCGCCGTCTTTGTCCACCACGCCGATCTCATCCAACAGCGCTTTGGCCATCTCTGGATCGTGCTGCGCGAAATGCTGTTCCCACTCGGGTGTCACAAAATCAGGCGTTGGCGAAAAACCGACATATTGCTGCGGCGTGCCAAGGCCAAACATCGCCACTTCGTTGATTTCATCACGGTTCATCGCCACAGACATGGCCTGACGGAACTTGAGATCCCCAAAGACTTTGCGCTTTTCCAGATCTTCGGAGGTCACGTTAAAGGCAAATGTCGGCATGGTGATGTCAGGTTTCAGATCAACAACAAAGCTGCCTTTCTCCTGGTTTTCCATCAGCAGCGGCACATAGTCGATCTGCAAGGCCTGTGCTTTGTAATCCACTTCGCCGTTGATCAGTTTCAGCAACCTTACTTCGCTTTCGCCGACGAACATCTCGTCCATCTCATTGATGTAGGGCAGCTGATTGCCGGCTGTGTCCACCTTGTAGAAATATGGGTTGGCGACAAAGGCGCGCCCTTCGGTGGTTTCGGAAATCACGATGTGGCTTTCCAATGTCGGTGCCGCATCAAGGGGCAGATCCGCGACCTTGTCAGGATGCGCCAGCATCGGCGTCGGCGTGTCCATCCAGTCAGAGCTGCCGTAATAGGCTTTGACCAGAGCATAGCCGTTTTCAAAGCCAAGCGATTGCGCCAAAGCATCCGCATCCGGGTTGATCGCGGGGTGGTACTGACCCAGGAAATGCTTGGGCTGGAAGCCCTGGGCATAGTGGTTGGCAAAATGCGCCAGGAACCCCGGTTTGGGGTTGGGCATGTTGAAGCGCACGGTGAGCGGATCAATCACATCCACGGTCATCGGTTCGCCACCGGCCAGCACATAATCTTTGGGGCTGGCGATCACGTTGGGATCAAGCGCCAGATTTTCATACCAGAACTCAACGTCTTCGGCGGTGAAGGGCTGACCGTCGGACCACTTGTGGCCTTCGCGCAGTACAAATGTCAGCTGGGTGAAATCATCGTTCCACGACCAGCTTTTGGCGACGTTGGGCACGATTGTGGTCAGATCGTCGGAATAGCGCACCAGATTGACGTGGCGCACAGACATGAAGTCAGAGGTGCCGGCCTCGGTTGCGTTGGACAGCGCGTTGAACATGCCGCCATAGCTGCCGATCATGTCATAGGGCGCAACAACCAAAGGTTCGGATGGCAGACGGTCCGCAAGCGATGGCATCGCGGGGTTGCCCCGGATGCGGGCGTTCATCGCACCAATGTCCGGGTTTTCCGACATTTCAAGCGTGCAATTGGCCAGGCCCTGGAATTCGGCCAGCTCGTATTGCTGCGGGAAGGCTCCGGCACTGACGCCTTTGGCGTCGGACACGGTCACCGCAGGGCAGGCGGCCATCGCGGCCCCCGCAAACGCCGTGAGCGCCGCACTGGATAGCAGGATCTTCTTCATTGGTGTCTCCTTGTTGGTTGTTTGGTGCATGTCCAAACGGACAGCGCGGGCGTTTGGCCCATTTATGAGTGGCGCCCCTTAGGGGCTTTGCCGTTTTGGTTTTGTGACACGACGGATGTGGTGTGCCAATGGCGCGGTGTTGAAACCCAATATGCAGAGGGTAAAAACGGTCTGTGGGCGCAAGATATGCCGATAATTTCACCCGCCATCAGGCCTGCGCACGTCGCGTTTAGCATTCCAACATCCCATCAATCGACCAAGCTAGGTAATATTCAAATCAAAGAGTCAACGATTTACATGTGTCTTGCCAATGGTCTGACACCGCTTTGTCGCATTGCTGTTGGCCGCAGTTGCGTTTTGGGGCGCCCGATGCCCCGTGTCGGCAAGGGTCACCCGTTCGTCGGGTGCCTGCGGCTTGTGACGGGACCTTGGGATGTGATGGTTGTCAGCGACAGCGTGTGATCCATGTTGCGCATCCGATGGCGCAGCATCAGCCGGGTCAACCGGTTGAGATCGCTTTGGTATTGGGGCTGTGTCGCCACGTTCTTATGTTCACCTGCGGCGGCGTGGTCATAAAGGATCGGAGGCAGATCGGCGGCAAATTCCACCAGCGTAAAACGCTCTTCGCGCAAAATCGCCAGGGAGGAATCGCTGGGGCCTGTGCCCAGGGCCTGTTCCCAAAGTGTCGGTTTGGATGGCTCGGAAAAATCCAGCTCGGAAAACGAATAGCGGCGCCAATCCGGTGGCTGATCTCCCTGCAACAGCGCCAAAAGCGACCGCCCGTCCATGGAATTTGGAATGTCCTGCCCCACCCAATCGAGGATCGTGGGCGTGATGTCGATTGTCTCGACCGGCTGCGTGACCACCGCCCCGGCGCGGTCCTGATTGCCGGGCTGACGGATGATCAAAGGCGTATGATAGGCCGCGTCATGCACGCTGAACTTGCTCCAACAGTGATGATCGCCCAGCATTTCGCCATGATCCGATGTTACGATCAGCAACGTATTGTCATACTGACCGGTGTCTTTCAGGAATGCGATGATGCGGCCAATGTGGTGGTCGACCTCGGTGATCAGCCCCATGTAAAGCGCGCGCAGCGCCTGAATGTTGGCGTCGCTCGGCACCAGATCAGGAAAGCCAACAACTGTCCCCGCCGGGGTTTTTTGCGCCAGTGTTGGGCCAAAGTAAGGGTGCACCGCCGCCTCTGCCTGCGGTGTCTCAAGTCGCGTTGGCAGCGGGATATCGGCGGGATCATACATCGCGTTGTAAGGCGCCGGGGCCACAAACGGAGGATGCGGGCGAATGTAAGTCAGATGTGCGAACCAGCTTTCGCCGGCATAGGCCGGCATCGTCGCCAGAAAGCGATCTGTCAGAAACGCGGTGTCGCTGTCTTCCGCACGATAGAGCGCCGGATCATTGATTTTGGCGGGTGCAGCGGTGGGCGAAACGGGTTCATAGACCTGCGCATAGCTGTCAAATTCGTAGCCTTGGCTGATCAGATGCGACCGCCACGGGTAAGACATCTCAAATCGCATCTCGAGCGCCTCGTGAAAACCGTTCATCGGGTGCTCATAGCTGCGCAATGCCGGATCGTTGGCGTCGTAAACCCGCGGGTCCTGCGCTGTATCCGTGTAGCCAAACAGCATCGGCAGGTAACCCGCCTTGCGCATTTCAGTGGCAACATTCGCGGTGTCATGACGCAGTGGCGTGCCATTGCGCATCGCGCGGTGGTTCATCGCGTATTGCCCGGTCAGCAGCGATGCCCGCGATGGCCCGCAGGGGTTTACCACCGAAAAATGCCGTTCGAACGTCACCGCGTCTGCCATTAGAGCACGCAGGTTCGCCAGCTCCATATGGTCGGCCAAGCCGCCAAACACACAGTCAGCGCGCAGTTGGTCAATGACGATAAACAGAACGTTGCGGGCACCGCTCATGATCGAATTCCTTTTTGGTTCGGCTTGTGCCACTAGGGCGCAAAACGGCCGTTGTGTGAAGACCGAATGCACCACGCCAATTGCCGACGTGTGTTCTGTTTCGCAAGTGGCTATGAGAGAAAGCGAACGCCTGGCCCAAACCCCAGAGGATCAAAATGTCACCGTTTATCGTGGCACTCATTCTGTCGGCGGCCTTGCTGCATGCCGTTTGGAACACCATCATCAAGACGGCAGCCGACCGCACGACGACGCTTGGGCTGGTTGCGTTGGGCCACGTCCTGCCCGGTGCGGTGATGGTGGCGCTGTTGCCGCTGCCCAGTGCCGAGAGCTTTGTTTACATCGCACTTTCGACAGTTGTGCACTTTGGCTATTTCTACTTTTTGGGCCGCGCCTATCACTACGGCGATCTCAGCATTGTCTATCCAATTGCCAGAGGCATCGTGCCTGCACTGGTCTCGCTTTGGGCCTGGCTGCTGCTGGGTGAGGTGCTACCCGCTTTGGTCTGGGGCGGGATCGGATTGATCATCGCAGGCATTTTGCTCAGCAATTGGGGCGCGCTGAGATCGGGAATCGGGCGCCAGGCCCTGTTTTTGTCCGTGGCGACGGGGTTGTGCATCTCGGTCTATTCGCTGGTGGACGGGGTGGGTGTTCGCCTGTCGGGCAATACGCTTAGTTATTGGGCGTGGGGTGCGTTCCTGCATCTGTTCATCGCCACATTTGCCCTGGTGCGAAAACGCCAGACCCTCGCCAGTTTGCCGATGCGCGTCTGGGCGGTGGGGATTGCCGGAGGAATGGTGTCGATGACGGCCTATGGCCTTGTTCTTTATGCCAAAAACTTTGCGCCTCTGGGGGCCGTGTCTGCCCTGCGCGAAACCTCGGTGATTTTTGCAACGGTGATTGGCTTTGTGCTGCTCAAGGAAGGCAATTGGAAACGCAGGCTGGGCGCGGCTGTGATCATGTCGTGCGGCATCGCATTGATTGCCCTGAACGCGTGACAGGTTGGTTGCCAAACCGAAACCGCAAACGGTCGCCATGCTGAGTTGCGCCCATCGGCGCCGCAATTGCCAAACGAATATCAATCCGGGAAAGACCAGCCAACTTTGAACATCGCGCCGTTCCCGAGCGCTCATGCGGGCGAAGGGTAGAGGAGGTTCGCACGACGAATTCGTGCCTTGCTGCTTACTTTCAAGCCAGAGAAAGAACCCAGCCCGCAAACCGCTAGAGATCAAGCACCAGCTTTTGGCCTTTTGCGCGAGACACACAAATACACATTTGCTTGCCAGACTCTTTGTGTTTTGCAGACAAAAAAGAGTCTCGATGGTCTGGTGTGCCATCCAGAACTTGCGTGACGCATGTGCCGCAAACGCCTTGCTCGCACGAAAACGCCGCCGTGATGCCCTGTTTGACCGCAATCAACTGGTGGCGACGATCAGAGGGGTCACCGCACAGCGAATACTGGCGGATGATGCCTTGGCCGCAGTGGATGTCGATATGGGCCCCGGGGGCATATTTGGGCATGCGCAGGACGCCCGTGCGCGCCAACAAAAACGAGCGAACGTCGTCCGTTTCCGGGATGATCTTTGCGACTTTGACATGGATCAGGGCCATAGGCGGCGACCTTGCTGATGCAAAGGGCGACGCATGGCGCGCCCCTGTTTGAGCGTTTTCATGCGCGCGGTCTAAATTGGCTATCTACGTGCAAAAATCAGCTTTTTTCGCGCCCGGATGCGTTTGGTGGCGGCGTCTGTACCGTCGTGGAAACTGCCAAACCATCGGTCAAGAGGGATCTCTTCCGAGCCATAGTTACACTCAAAAAAGCGGTGATGAAGCTGGTGGTGGAACGAGCCGGCCTTGAGCGTTTCGCGATCCTTGACCAGCAGTTTTTCGTATCCCGCATGCGACAGTAGCGCGCCGAGACTGAGCGAAAACATGTGGAACACCACATGCAACGGATGCGACGGCAAAACGAAGTGGATCAGGATGGACGAAAAGTAAAATAAATGCTCGAGCGGATGCATCGACAAGCCCGACCAAGGCCCGACATTGACGTTGCGATGGTGCAAGGAGTGGACATGTTTGAACAGCACGGGAATGTGGATCAAACGATGGATCCAATAGAAATGAAACGATTGCCAGAACCGGATCAGAAAGAACATCAGCACAAACCAAACGGGCGCTGTTGCGATGCCGGGCAATGTTGGCACCGTGTTGTTGGCAGCAAGCCAGAAATACAAAACCATCCACGCCGACCAGATGGGAATACCACTGGCGATAGACCAAAACAGGTTGTCCCAAACTTGATTGCCAAAGGTGAACCGCGCGCTTTGCTCCATCGCCCGGATATCATAGCGCAGGCGCATGTCTTGGCCGGCAAAAACGTAGAGGTATAGATGCAAACCGCCGCCCAGCACCACCGATGCGCCCAGATTGATGGCAAAGATCTGCAGCGCCCAGCCCCAGCCAAGGGTTTGCATCGCCACGGTGGTTGGCCAAAAGAAGATCAGCGCGATGATGGCAAAGACCATGTGGTTGACCGGGGGCGTCAGCCGAAACCAGCTTCCGATCATCCAGTCGAAGGCCGCTTTTGTTCGGAACGGCAATTCAAAAACCGGCGACATGTTGATCGGCAACTTGGGGTGGTGATGCCAAGCCCTCGACATGCCCGCTGGGGCGTCCTGCGATGTGTCCGTCAAAGGCGGCTCTGGGGCATTGGGCGGGGGCATGCGGTTCGACTATCAGTTTTACAATGTGGAACTATGGTTTCATTTGATGATATCGCAAGCTGGTCGTCAAGAGTCGTTGCGTGTTCGCCTCTGCCTTGTTTGGGCCGCACAGACAAAAACAGGCCCCGCGAGATGGGGCCTGTTTTCATTTAAATCAAGGCGGTGTTGATCAGGCTTTGCCTTTCCAAGGCACCAGCAACCGCTCGGCCCACCGCATCAACATGTCAATGCCAAAGCCAATCACGCCGATCAGGATGATGCCCAGGATCACGATGTCGGTGTTCTGGAAACGCGAGGCAACCATGATCATCATGCCGGCACCTTGTTCCGCCGCGACAAGTTCGGCGGCAACCACGGTGCCCCAACACACCCCCATTGCGACCCGCGCACCGGTGAAAATCTCGGGCAGGGAATTGGGCACAATGACATAGCGCATGATCTGCCATTTGCTGGCGCCCAGCGAATAGGCCGCATGGACCTTGGAGATGTTCACGCCGGACACACCAGAGCGTGCGGCGATCGCCATGATCCACAACGCCGCCAGAAACAGCAGGATGATCTTGCCGGTTTCGCCGATGCCGAACCAAATGATGACCAGCGGGATCAAAGCCAGAGGCGGAACCGGGCGCATGAATTCAACGATGGGGTCAAACCAGCCACGGAACCAATTGCTGAGCCCCATGGCGTAGCCCAACGGTATGCCGATAAGCGCCCCAAGCAGGAACCCGGCGATGACCCGGAACAGGGAGTAGCCAAGATGCTCGAACAACGTGAAACTGCGAAAACCTTCTTGCAGAATGCGGCCCGTGCGCGCCCAGACGGCCTCGGGGGGAGGCAGGTACAGCGGTTCCATCTGCCAACCACGGTAGGGCGCAAAGTTCGGCGTTCCTTTGTCCGACAGGGTGACAGCCCCACCGCTGGTTTTGACGGTCTCGCCGCGTGCAATGGGTGTGCCATTGATCGCAACAACTTCTGCGCCATCCTTTTTCGAAATATCGTCATTTCTGTCGACCCGAACAAGGCCGGTCCGCCATTTGGCGATGGCTACGGAGTCGTTTTTGGCGAAACCATCGCCCGGCTCAACTTCGGGTGCTTCGGTTTCTATTTCGCGCGGGTGCACAACAATTGTAACGGTGGCATCATCGCGTTCGCCGTTTGCTTCAGCGGTATAGGTGAATTCAGTGGTGCCAAGAAACGGCGCGGGCGCGTGCAGAAAGCCGGGCAACAGGCTGGATCCGGTGAACATGCCCCAGATCAGGAACAAGGTCAGGATCGAAATCACACCGGCCCAACGGTTGGGGCGCCCCGCACTTTCATCGCCAAACGTCACCGTTTTGAGCGAGGTATAATCCTTGACGGTCGCGCGATGAACGACCTTGGTGATGATGAAATACGAGGCGATGAAAATACCAAAGTAGATGCCTAGAACGACAAATCCGGTCATGCGCTTTCCTCCGTCCGGCCCATAATCTCTTCTTCCATGTCCCAGATCATGGCGAGGATCTCATCGCGCTTTTTGCCAAAGTCTTCGTGCTTTTTCACTTCCCGCAGGTCCTGCCCGACTCCAAGTTCGGCAAATGGCAGGCGGTATTCCTTGTGAATGCGGCCCGGTCGCGGCGCCATGACGATAAGGCGTTCGCCCAACAACAGCGCTTCTTCCACTGAGTGGGTGATCAGAATGATCGTCTTGCCGGTCTCTTTCCACAGCTTCAGCACAAGGCTTTGCATTTTCTCGCGGGTCAGCGCGTCCAGCGCGCCCAAAGGTTCGTCCATCAAAATCACATCGGGGTCATTGGCCAGACAGCGGGCCAGTGCGACACGCTGCTGCATGCCGCCGGACAATTCGTAAACCGCTTTGTCTTTGAAGTCCTGAAGGCCCACGACATCCAGCAAGTGGTTCACAATCTGGGATTTTTCGGCCTTGGCCATGCCCTTCATAGAGGGGCCAAAACCGACATTTTCGCGCACCGACATCCATTCGAACAACGCGCCCTTTTGGAACACCATGCCGCGTTCGGCGTCGGGGCCGTGGATCTCATGCCCGTTCAGCACCAGTTTGCCGTTGGTCTGTGCCAGAAATCCGGCAACGATGTTCAAAAGTGTGGTCTTGCCACAGCCTGATGGGCCAAGGATGCTCATCAATTCACCGGGTTTCAGATCAAGAGAAACATTTTCCAAAGCTTGCACAAAAGTGCCGTTCGGCAGGTCAAAACGCATTGAAATGTCTTGCAGGGACAACCCGGACATTAGACTTTCTCCCATCTGTTTGTGGTGATTTTGGCGCGAAACCCGACCGCCTCAAAGACGGTCGGGTGATAGAAAAGAGGCGCAAAGTGTCCCTTGCGCTTCTTGGTGTCTTACATGCCTTTGGCAGCTTCCAAAGGCCCGGTGTTCAATGCGCCTTCGTAGCTGTCCAATGCGGAGTCGATTGAACCGGCTTCAACAAACACATCTGCAACGCCCTTCATGAACGGCGCGGCGGTGCCGCCCAGCCATGCACCGGAAAGCTGCTCTTCGATGGTTGGGAAGGACATTGTGGAAATGGCCGACTTGGCCGCTGCCACGTCCATGCCTGCTTCTTTGGCGATCACGGCCAGCTTTTCGTCAGATGGGTTCGCGGCCCATGCGGCGTTTGCGTCGGCTGTCACTTTCAGGAATTTCGCCAGCGTGTCACCGCTTTCGGCAGCAAAGGAGGCGGGAACCGAAGTGACGTCAAAGACCAGAATGCCGATCTCTTGCTTGGCAGCACCATCCAGCAGAACGTCGCCGACTTCCTGCATGCGCGCCCAACCACCGCCGTAACCACAGGCGAAATCAACGGCTTTTTGAGCCAGTGCGTTTGCGCCTTCGGGCGGAGGCATGTCAACGATCTGCAGGCTGTCCAGCGGCACGCCGAAATGGTCCATCTGGCGGATAAAGCTGTAATGCGCCGCGGTTCCCAGTGGCACGGCAACCTTTTTGCCAGCCAGCTCGCCTGCGGAGTCAAGATCGATCTCCAGATCAGAATGGACCGCACAGCCCTGGTTTTCGGCATAGCTTACAGCCACGTCAACCAGCTGCAGATCCTCACCACCCGAAGCGGCAACCACGAAGGGTGGCAGACCCTGGGACAGCGAAATCTGAACATCACCGGACGCCATCGCAGCCGACATCGCAACGCCGGTTTCAAACGAAACCCAGTTCACTTTCATGCCGAGCGCTTCATCATAGGCGCCCGATGCTTTGGCAACCATCATGGGCATCGGCCACTCAAGAAAGTAGCCAACGGTGATTTCGCCGTGACCACCTGCAAACCCGGACGTTGCGGAAATCGCTGTCATGGCGCCGGCAATCATGCCGAGTGTGTACTTCTTCATTCTGTTCTCCCTGAACATTTTTTATTGGTTGGGACACGATTAGTTTCAGATTATGAAACCGGCGTTCCGCGATTCGAGGCTACGTTTGAGTCAACGGCCCCGTCAATGACTATTACGCAAATCGGATTGAGCGCACAACAAAATGCCTCCTTGGGCCAAGCCCTTGCCCTAAAAGTCCGGTAAACAGGCAGTGAACTGAAATCAGGTGTCTTCAAAGATCGCGCGCCCGGCCTGATGTTTCACAAAGTTGGCCTAGGTTCAGCCTGTCTGATGTGGCGCAACGCCGCCGATCAGTTCGGTCACGCGCGCAGCAGAGGCTTTGAGCTCGGAACTCCAGCCCAGCAGGTCATCGATCGTGTGGCGCGGATAAACTGTCCAGATGTTCAAAACAGCGACAGGTTCGCCCAGGTAGTTGAAAATCGGCGACGAAATTCCGACGAAGTGATCATATTCTTCGCGATCATTTTTCCCAAATCCGTGTTCTCTTACAAATGCAAGCTCGGCTTTGAACTCTTCAAGCGATGTGATGGATCGATCCGTAAACTTTTGAAAATTATAGTTTTTTAAAAGCGCCTCAAGCACTTTGGCCGGGTAATAGGCGAACAAAGCTTTCCCGGACGCAGAGCAGTGGACAGGATCATGCATTCCCGGCCGTTGCACGCCCCCCATGGAATGCGTCGTTTCCAAAACACGCAGGTAGATGACTTCGCTCCCCCTCGGGACGCCGATTGTCACGTTTGCGTCGTACAAATCAAACAGGCGGATCATTTCATCAAGAGCGATGTCCTGAACATCGTAACCACCATAGGCATTGCGCACCAAATCAAAGACCCGGGGCCCGAGCAGATAGACCTTTTTGTGAGGATCGTAACGCAGCATCCGTTCTTCGACACCAATGCCCAAAAGCCGGTGGATCGTGCTTTTGTTGAAGCCGGTCTTTTCGACAATTTCAGAGAAGGACATGGGCTTTTGCGCTTCGCTGATCACAGATAAAAGCGCTAAAATCTTGGTAACAATAGAGCTTTTCACCGGGAGAACCTGTAAGTTGCGGCTGGCTTTGGTCGATCTGAGACACGCACAGTTCAGCAGACAAAAGCAGCAATTTCAGAAAAATGAAACAAGAATATTGCATTTCGAAACATTCCGGTGTGTGGAACAGCAAAACAGCGCGGGAGATCGCGATGTTCAGCCAGCGATTGCCGTTTGCGGTGACCTTATGCCTGCGCCCGCATCGCGATGGTTCTGGGCGTTTGCGGTCTAAGGCGTTTCATGCCTTTTGCAAACCCGGCACAGGATGGTGTGGCGTGCGGCATGTGAATGACTTGAAACTGTGATCTGGTTTACATACGCCGCCGGCCCACTCGGGCATAGTCACTGCATGAGCGACGAAAACTTGGGACCGTCCTGACACAGGGTCAGCCCAGGTGATCAGATCAACAGCGGGTTCGGGGAAATAAAATGCCAAAGTATGAATTGAAAAACGTCTACGTCACCTCCTACGCCACAAACGGCTCGTCGGGCGATAACAGCAAGATGGGCCTAACCGGCGAGGCAGAAGGCAGCGAAACGCAAGGCGGCTTTTCATACGAAGAGATCAAGGTCAGATACCCCACCCTGGATCCCGCGAAGCCTAAAGCGGATCAGTCGGCCGAAGAATTCGTCTTTGCGATGATGGGTCAAACCGACAGTGGTGATGACAACGGGCGTGATATTGACCCGGATGGTCTTTATGTCGACATGCCCGAAGCGAGCGCTCCGTTTGTCGATGATGTTTTCATCTTCTAACGTCCAAACGTTCGTGGCGCGATAGCAGATCGCCATCCAAGATGGGATTTGGTTCCATGCGGGGGGCATGACCGGGTGATCAGCGCCCCTGTTTTCGCGGCGTTTGATAGGCGCTTGGATCCGCAAAGCATTTTTGAAAACGCATATTATTGGCGCGTGACTGTGAGGCCCGAGACCCGAGACCCGTTGAGCCTAAGGCTGTCGGACTGTTGCGCAAGAGTTCAGATCGGTGTGCCCCTCCTTGCCGTGGACCGTAAACTGAGCCGCGCCGTATTTGCCGGAGGCTGATTTGTCTTGGTTACGCGGCTATGTCTGCTCTTTGCAGAGCTGCGTGGAAGGTTGCCTCGACCTCTGCTGGCGGGATGGTCCCGATAGGCTCCAGCAAGCGGCGATTGGTGAACCATTCGACCCATTCCAAGGTGGCGTATTCCACAGCCTCAAAACTGCGCCAGGGGCCACGCCGGTGAATAACCTCTGCTTTGAACAGGCCGTTGATCGTTTCCGCCAGGGCGTTGTCTGAGGTGCCCCCAACGCTGCCGACAGACGGGGCGATCCTCGCCTCGGCCAGTCGTTCGGTGTCCTTGATCGACAGATATTGCGACCCGCGGTCCATTGCCCGGCAGTGCATTCCTAAAAGGAATGTCACGAGAGGGGGAGTGATGCACCAGCTGATCCTGTGCGGGCCTGCGTTGATGAATCGCTTGTTCCAATGCATCGAGGACAAATCCGGCCGTGGCCGTGCGACTGACACGTCCCATTGCCCGGCAGGCGATTTGCGTCACGCCAGAGGCGTGCTTTCAGCACGATGCCAGAGGCGTGCTTTCAGCACGACGCAAATCTGGCGAGAGGGGGCCAACAATGCGGCGGGCAAAGACTTTAATGACGAAGGCAACATACACAAACCCCTGCCCCCATTCGTGACATTGCTTTGCAATGCACTGCCGGGCAGTGGTCGCGACATGGGTGAAGTCGCTGACCTCGCACCCGGTAGGCGATGCTTGCATCGCCGTAAGGGCACAGTACGTTTGGCGCTGGCGCACGGAACTGACGGTTCACTTTGTCCAATCCCTGCCCGGCAGCACATGCGTAGCATGTGCGAGAGGGGACACGGCAACGCTTTGTCAGGGATCGTTGTCTTTGGCTTCTTGCCGCGTACAACACCTTCAATACCGATGTCTTTCATTAATCTAGCAACTGTGCAGCGTGCTATGTCAAAGCCTTCCCGCCGCATTTGGTGCCAGACTTTCCGCAAGCCATAGACGCTCAGGTTTTCGTCAAAGACATGCTTGATCTCAGGCTTCAGTTCTTCGTCTCGCTTTGCGCGATCGGAAAGGCGTGAAGGGTCAGCACGCTTTGCCAAATGGTCATAGAACGTGGCAGATTGGCTTGCCCCCATGATCACCCCGATGATCTTCCCCTCTCATTGATACTGCGTATCAACTGCCGGGCAGTGTATGAACTGGATCATCGTTTGAATGAGCGGTCGAGCTCCGTCCCTTTGCGCGGCAAGGACGCAGGACGCGCATGTTTACATGAACGAGAGGGGGGCAAAATATGCGGATGCTTTGCGAAGGATCTCACTCGACCATTGCCCTCGGATCAATGGCGGACAAGGTCTCGTCCTGCTTCAACTCGCGCACGTCGTGTTCAGGGGCCTTCATCTTTTCTGCCTGCTCAGTCGTCACGCCGCCACGTTGGCCAGTATCAACCTCGACCTTCTTGACCCAATCGTTCAGCGTTTGCGGCGCGCAGCCAATCTTCGACGAAATCGATACAATGGCCCCTCTCGGGACATCCCTGCGTGATGCCCTGCCGGGCAAGGGACCAACGGCTTTCATGCGGCCCTGCGCCATTGTCACTCGGACC
>JBGCDD010000186.1:0-49868 GCA_045105075.1 Sedimentitalea sp.
CAATGCCAAGAGAAAGACCCCCGCAACACGGGGATGGGTAGAAGCTTGCGCCCAGCAGGCGGTACAAGATGAGCTACATCACTTGGCTGGGTTGTGTCTGTTTATGTTTGGCACGGGAGCACGACGTGGTGAGGCATGTTCTTTGACTTGGGGTGACGTTCAGCTGTTTCAGAAGAAGGCCGTGATAAATCAAACCAAAATCGATGACCAACGCGTCGCGCACCTGTCGCCGCCAGTCATCGCGGCATTGGCGAACATTCCCTCAAACCGCAAACCTGACAACTTGGTGTTTCAGTATGCCTCTGGCGAAAGCGTTGGGCAGGTCTGGAACAACGTTATTGAGCGCGCGGGCATCGAAAAGCTATCGCCCCACTGCTGCCGCCACGGATTTGCAACTTCGATGCTGCAGGCAGGAATAGACCCAAAGACGGTTGCGGTACGCGGCGGCTGGAAAGACGTTGGAACAGTTATGAAGTTCTATGCCCATGCGATGGACGATCCGACCGTCACGGATGTGCTTTTTGGCACAAAATAGACACAAGCCCAAGGCGTTAAGCGTTCAACTAACTGTAAATAAAAGGAAATATAACAATGACTTGGACCCTTCGTTGGGGAAGGGTGTCCCTCGGAACGGGGTACGGCGGAATCCTGACTGGCACAACAGCCAATCGGACGCTATAGCGCCGCCCAAGTGACAATTTGCGACACGCCCGTCGCGCATAGGAAACCCGATCATATGTTCACCTGCTCTTTGCTGACTGACCCCACGCGTGGCTATCTGGACCCGGCTTTGGTTGAGGCGCTGCGCAATGCCTGGGGCGGGGGCGAGGCCGTTTGGCTGGCGCCGGATCGCGCGGCAGAGTTCGGGTTGCAAACGGTGCCGGATGTGGCCTGGGACATTTGGGCCGAGATGCAGGAGCACGGCGTTGATTTGGCCATTCAACCCAGCGTTGGGCGGCGCAAAAAGATGCTGTTGGCCGACATGGACAGCACTATGATCGAGCAGGAATGCATTGATGAACTGGCCGACGTGGCCGGTTTTGGCGCGCGTGTCGCCGAGATCACAGCGCGGGCGATGAACGGTGAGCTCGATTTCGAGGATGCGCTGCGCGAACGGGTCGGGTTGCTTGCCGGGCTGGACGAAACGGTGATCGCGCAGGTTCTGGAGGACAGAATCACGCTGATGCCGGGAGGGGCGGTGTTGTTGGCCACGATGAAAGCCAATGGTGCCTATTGCGCTTTGGTGTCGGGCGGATTCACAGCGTTTACCGGCGCCGTCGCGGCCCAACTGGGCTTTGATGAAAACCGCGCCAACACGTTGTTGGTGGCGCAAGGCAAGTTGACCGGAGAGGTGGGTCTGCCGATATTGGGGCAGGCGGCCAAGGTCGAAGCGCTGGAGCAGATCACCGGCAGGCTGGGATTGCAGGACGACGATGTGCTGGCCGTGGGCGATGGGGCCAATGATCTGGGCATGCTGAAACGCGCCGGAATGGGCGTGGCGTTACATGCAAAGCCCGCAGTTGCGGCGCAATGCGAGCTGCGCGTGAACCACGGTGATCTGACGGCGCTGTTGTTTTTGCAAGGCTACGCGATGACCGATTTCGTCAGCTGATTTTTGCGGATTTTGGGAATACCGCGCGACTGTGCTAGACTGCGCACCGTGCAATAATCGCGGGAACGGAGGACTGGGAATGCCGGATTTTATGTTGGCCTATCACGGCGGGGGCATGCCCGAAACGCCAGAAGAAGGCGCGAAATCGATGGCCGCGTGGCAGGCGTGGATGGGCGGAATGGGTGACAATCTGATCGAGCCCGGTGCGCCGGTTGGGATGTCAAAAACCGTCAGTGCCACCGGGACAAGTGACAATGGCGGGGCCAATCCGCTGTCAGGCTATTCGGTGGTGCGTGCTGCAGATTTTGATGCGGCGGTTGCGATGGCCAAGGGCTGCCCTATTGTTGTCGATGGAAGCGGCACCGTGGAAGTGGCTGAAATCGTTCAGATGTAGCTTGTTGCGTCGGCGGTTTTCACAAATTCAGGCGTGGGTTTTATTGTGCCTGTTTCAATGTCGCGCCGGTTCAGGATCGGCGCGTTCATCACCGCTTGCGTGGCCGGGTGGTTGGGATCAAGCACGCCCAGCCCACACAGAATCGTTGCAATCGCGCATTCACTGGCCCGCGTGGCGCCATCGGCAATTTTGATCGTCACGCCCAGACGCAAGGTGGGCAGGATGGCCACGTAAACGCCCTCGGCCCCGGTTTTGACAGCCGCAGCGCCGTCCATCGCACGCATCAGATGCGTGCAGGCCCGCCCTTCACCGGCGACCATTTCCGGGTGCGACATCATCGCCTGGGTAAGACGCTGCGCCGCCGCAGAGCCGCGGTCCGAACGAGTCTCGGCGCTGGCAAACCACGCCATCGCGCGCGCCATGCCTTGAACCGTGGTGGCGAAATTCGGCGCCGAACACCCATCGATGCCCCAGGTTGGGCTGTCTTGCGCCGTCACGTCTTCGAACGCCGCGCGACAGGCTTGCTGCACGGGATGGTCGATCTCGACATAGTCAGGTCCGGCCCCCATATGGGCGCTTAACGTCAGAAAACCTGAATGTTTGCCCGAACAATTGTTGTGGTACTGACACGGGCTTTGATTGGCGCGAATCAGCTCTCCGTGGGCGTCTTTGTCAGCCGGGTCTTGGAGGCCGCAGCGAAAGGCGCTGTCGTCCAGCCCCAATTGATCAAGCCAGGCGCGCACCGCCTGCGAGTGGATCGCCGCCCCATTGTGCGAGGCACAGGCCAGCGCAAGGTGTTGGTCGTTGAGCCCAAATCGATCGGCGGCGCCCGACGTGAGCAACGGCAAAGCCTGGATCATTTTGGACGACGAACGTGGATAGATTACGGCGTTCGGGTCGCCCCAGGCGCGCAGCACCTCGCCGGTCTCGTCACAAACTGCGCCATGACCCAAATGTTGGCTTTCCAACAGCGTGCCGCGCCAGATTTCGACCATAGCTTGGGGGGATGTCACGGCAGTGTCCTCACTTCTTGGCGAAAAGCCGCCAATCGCTCTTTCGCCTGTGGTGGTAATTACGCTATTGTGCCTATGTCGGCAAGCGACAGGGCGCGACATGACAGACGGTTTGGACAAAGACCGCAAGCGTCTGGTTATTTGAGGTTTAGGACAGTCTGGAGGCTGGACAAATGAGATCGAAACTTGCCTGCATGATGGCAGGCTTGTCCGTGGCTGCAATCGCCACAGGAGTGACAGCACAGGAACAAAGCACAAACCGGGTGGCCGCCAAGACGGACTGGAGCGTGTTTGTCGAGGACGATCCAACAGAATGTTGGAGCGTGTCGGCTCCGAAAGAAACAGTGAACACCCGCGACGGCCGTGTGGTCGCCGTCAAACGCAGCGATATTTTGTTGTTTGTGTTCTACCGGCCCAAAGCGGGGGTCAAAGGACAGGTCACCTTCACCGGAGGCTATCCATTTGCCCCTGGTTCAAGTGTGAACATGGATATTTCGGGCACTCAGTTCGAACTGTTCACCGAAGGTGAATGGGCCTGGCCTGCAACGGCTGCGGATGATGCCAAGATCATTACGGCGATGAAACGTGGCGCGCAGGCGTCTCTGACGGCTCGATCTGCGCGAGGCACGCAAACAAAAGACACGTTTTCCTTGCTGGGATTCACTGCGGCAATTGAAGACGCAGACAAGCGCTGTGGTGGATAACTGAAAGAAGGGGCTCTGCCCCCACCACTCCTTTGGAGTGCCTCCCCCGGAGTTTATTCCGAAAGATGAAGAGACGCGGAACTGTACTTCATCTTTCAAGATAAACTCTGGGGTTTGGGGCAAAGCCCCAAGGCTTGCACGGCCTGAGTGCGTTAAAACAGTGTGCGCCGAAGGCGCGCCTTTTGGTTTAAGCTTGGGGCGTTTTCAGGTACACGACGACCTGCGTTGTTGAGGAAGCTGTTTTATGACCGGTACTGCACCCATAACCCAGGATGTTCACACAATTCCGCGCAAGTTGCCGGAAGGGCCCATCAATCTTGTTGGTCTAACCAGACAGGCCATGCGTTCGGCATTGTTGTCGGTCGGTACATCCGAAAAGCAGGCGAAAATGCGGGTTGGGCAGATCTGGCAGTGGATCTATCAGTGGGGTGTGCGCGATTTTGCCGAGATGACCAACTTGTCGAAAACCTTTCGTGCGGAATTGGCCGCTCGGTTTGTCATCGAAATTCCGGAAGTTGTCAGCAAGCAGGTCTCGGAAGATGGCACGCGCAAGTATCTTGTGCGGATTGCCGGCGGGCATGAGGTCGAGGTTGTTTATATCCCCGAGGAAGATCGCGGCACATTGTGTGTGTCGTCTCAGGTTGGATGCACGCTGACTTGTTCTTTCTGCCATACGGGTACGCAGAAGCTGGTGCGCAATTTAACTGCGGGTGAGATCATCGGGCAGGTCATGATGGCGCGCGATGATCTGGACGAATGGCCCGTACCTGGCGCGCGCAAGGATGAAACCCGGCTGCTCAGCAACATTGTTTTGATGGGCATGGGCGAGCCGCTTTACAATTTTGAGAACGTGCGCGACGCGATGAAGATCGCTATGGATCCCGAAGGAATTCAGCTGAGCCGGCGACGCATCACGCTGAGCACGTCGGGTGTGGTGCCGGAAATTGCGCGCACGGCTGAGGAAATCGGCTGTCAGCTGGCGATTTCGTTCCATGCGACCACGGATGAGGTGCGCGACCGTCTTGTGCCCATCAACAAGCGTTGGAACCTAGCGGAGTTGCTTGAGGCTCTGCGGGCCTATCCGAAAGTGTCGAATTCGGAACGGATCACCTTTGAATATGTGATGCTGAAGGATGTGAACGACAGTGACGCGGATGCGCACCGTTTGATCCGGTTGATCGAGGGGATTCCGGCCAAGATCAACCTTATTCCCTTTAACGAATGGCCCGGTGCGCCCTACGAGAGGTCGTCCAACAACCGGATCCGGGCTTTTGCCGACATTATCTACAAGGCCGGTTACGCCAGCCCGGTGCGCAAACCGCGCGGCGAAGACATAATGGCGGCCTGCGGTCAGTTGAAATCCGCCACCGAGCGGGCACGCAAGTCGCGACGTCAGATTGAAGAGGAGGCGGGGCTTTGATGCCCCGCGCCCGGATGCTCAGGCAAAGATAAAGTCTGACGAGTCCAATGTTCCGGAAAAACCGGTCAGGTCGATTTCAAACCAGTTGCTGTAGGACAGGGTCGTATCGGCGCCGTCCTGTGTGATGGTCAGGGAGTTCATTTGCATATAGCTCATGTCGCTCACATCGATCATGTCGCGCCCTTGTTGGAAATCGGTGATTGTGTCGGTCTCGTAGGCGTCCAATGTGGTGAACAAGAACACGTCCGAGCCGCCATTGCCGGTCAGGGTGTCGGCGCCGTCCTGGCCCATCAGGGTATCGCGTCCGCCGCCGCCTCGGATCACGTCATCGCCATTGCCGCCATAGGCGGTATCGTTGCCTTTGTTGCCAAACAGGCGGTCGTCGGAATTGGCCCCGCCCGAGGCGTAGTCGTTGGTGCTGGTGTCGCCAATCAGGATGTCGTTGCCGCCAAGGCCGACCAGCGTGTCGCCGCCGAGACCGCCGGTGATGGTGTCATTGTCGGCGCCGCCGTTCAGCGTGTCATCGCCCTGAGCGCCTTCGATGATATCGTCGCCGCCTTTGCCGAACACTCGGGTGTTTTGATCGGTTGCGATGATGGTTTCCGCGTCATCGGTGCCTTTGATGGTGACGCGGTCTTGTCCGTTGACCGACACATCCCAGCCGTCAAAGCTGTCGGCGCCGCCGTAAATGTGCGACAGCGCGGCGATGTCCAAAGGTCCCAATGTGGTCACATAGGGGTATTCGATGTTGTAGGTCATCACCGTGTTGCCCTGGGTGTCGTGTTCGTCTTCGAGCGTGGTGTCGCCGTCATGGGGGTGTTTCAGACCCATGGCATGGCCGAGTTCATGCAGGTTGACCTGGTGGCCATAAGACCCTTCGGTCATGGTCTGGTAGGCGTTGACGAAAATGCCCTGGTTGTGGTCGGTGATGGATGTGCCTGATTGCGAAATATTGGCCCACCCGCCCGCATCGGCTCCGGTGGCGCCAAAGATGTTGATCATCGAGGTGCCCTGAACCTCAACGAATTTCATGCCCGCGATGGCTTCGTATTGGTCAAACACGTCGCGCATCTGATCGCGTTGGCTTTGATCATAGGACCAATAGCTTGACGCGCTGTGGGTCAGGTTGGTGGACAGATCTTCGGTTTCGGTGAAGCTGTAGGTTACGACCATTTGGGTGCCGACGTCTGCGGCCGCGTTCCAGCGCAAATAGCTGTATTCAGTATAATAGAGCAGGGCCGTGTAGTCGGAAACCTCGGACATGGGCGTGTTCCTTTGTTGTTAACGGTTTGGCAAGGAATGCCAAAGAAATGCGGCCCTGCTGAGGTGGTGGGCCTGTCAGGTCGTGGATGCAGCGTTTCGGATTTGTTAACAATTGCGCGGCTTAAATGGCGCCGGATTGCGCGGGTTCACGCTGTATTTACTGTCTTTTTCGGCGAATGCCTGCCATGGGCCAGGTGCGGGCGACCCAGCGAGAATGCAGCATTTTTGGGGCGAAAGAGGGTTTGGCGATGCGACGGCGGGATTTGATCATTGCAGCATGCGCGGTGGGCGGGGTGATGGCTTTGCCGCGGTTGCGGGCTGCGTTTGCGCCGGAATTTGTGTTTGAACCGCTGCCCGGGTTGGTCGGATTTCGCCAATTGCCGGGAGGGTCTGCGTCGGGGATCGGGTCGGTCATGGCCGGATTGCAGGTGCCCAGCCCCGAGCAGGAGGCGTTGCGTGACGCCGTGCGCGCCGCCCCATGTGCGTCGGTTTTCGGGGCTGAGAGCTGGCAGGACGGGCGCGTGCCGGTTGTTGTGTTCACCGACTATAACTGCCCTTATTGCCCGGTGCTGAGCGAAATCGTGATCGATCTGGCCGAAAGCGATGCCCCGATTCGACCGATCTGGAAGGATCTGCCGGTGCTGGGGCCGCGATCAGAAGCGGCGGCTGTGGTGGCGGTGGCGGCGGCGCGACAAGGGCGGTACTTGCCTGTGCATCGCCAGTTGATGCGCACTGTGCTGCGCCCCGGGCCGGCGGCGTTGCGTGCCATTGCGGACCGACATGGGCTGGATCTGGTGCAGTTGCGCGCGGATATGGCCAGCCCCGAGGTGTTGGGTCAGATCGCGCGGACCAAAGCGGTGGCCGCAGTGTTTGGCATCATTGGCACGCCTGCCACGTTGGTCGGGCGCACGCTGGTTGTGGGTGAGATTGACGCGCCCACGATGCGCGCGCTGATTGATGTGGAGCAGGCCGAACCGTTCGAAACCTGTTCTTAACCTTGCCACAATCGGCGGAAACCCGCCCAGAAATTACCCCGATCCGGATGTATTTCGGCCCGGATGCCCTGCCATTTCCACAGGTGTAAACAAAAGGCACTGTGGGAGTACCTAAAAATGGCACAAGCCGTACACAATATTTCGACCCTGGAAGCAAGCCTCGTGGATCTGCTGCGCGAAGAACGCGAAAAAGCTCTGTCGCTGCGCGAATGGAAATTCCGTTTGGCTGGCTATGGGTATGCGATCAAGGACGTTGGCAATCGCCAGATCGTCACCAAGCTGCCGCATGGCACGGAATTGGGTGTGCTGCCGCAGCACGCATTTTAAGGCCGACAGCATTTTCGAAACACTCTGACCGCCTCAACGCTGCCTGAGATCCTGGATTTCACGCGTTAAGGGACTGTCTGTGTTTTCGTGAGACGTGCTTTAATCGCGCCCGGGTAACGTTTCCCGACGCGGTCCCGGCCCCCAATTGTCGATCAGATCGACCGCATCTTGGGCGGTTTCGACAAAACGGAACAGGTCCAGATCCTGGTCTGAGATTGTACCGGCATCCGCCAGTGCGTCCCAGTTGATGACCTTTTCCCAAAACGCCCTGCCGAACAGCAGGAAGGGCACGCGCTCCATCCGTCCGGTTTGGATCAGGGTGAGCGCTTCGAACAGTTCGTCCATGGTGCCAAAGCCGCCAGGGAACACACAGATTGCTTTCGCCCGCATCAGAAAATGCATTTTGCGGATCGCGAAGTAGTGGAAATTAAAGCATAAATCCGGCGTCACATAGGCGTTGGGCGCCTGCTCGTGCGGCAGCACAATGTTGAGCCCGATGGACACGCCGCCGGCATCTTCGGCACCGCGATTACCGGCCTCCATCACGCCGGGGCCGCCGCCTGTGACGATCACATTTTCGCGGCTTTGACTGCCCAGGGATTTCAGCGTCATCAGCCGGGAAAATTCACGCGCTTCGTCATAAAATTGGGACAGATCCGCCAGCGTTTGGGTGCGGGCCTTGGACTTGTCCACCGGATCGGGAATGCGCGCGCCACCAAACAGCACGATGGTGCTTTCGATCTGCTTTTCGTCCAGCATCAGCTGCGGTTTGAGCAGTTCCAGCTGCAGCCGCACCGGGCGTAGCTCATCGCGGCACAGGAAGTCATTGTCAGCAAATGCCAGGCGATAGGCCGGGGCGCGGGTTTGGGGCGTGTCGGGCACATGCGCGGCCTTGTCCCGGTCGGCATTGGCGTCGGGAAAGGGGCTTTGACGATCGTCTCGCATATTGCGGTGTCCTTGCTTGCGCGTTTACACCAGACCTATAGGGTTCGTGCGGGCAAGACCAGCAATTGGGGGTGATATGGACTGGAAATCGGCAATTTCAGAGGCTTATGGCCGGGTTCGGGGCCATGTGGTGGAAACACCTGTGATGACCTGTACCGGCTTTGGGTTGGGCTATCCGGTGGAAATGAAGCTGGAGCAGATGCAGCACACCGGCAGTTTCAAAGCGCGCGGGTCGTTCAACACACTGATGTCGGGGCCGGTGCCCGAGGCGGGCGTGGTGGCAGCCAGTGGCGGCAATCATGGGGCGGCGGCGGCTTTTGCGGCGCGCGCGCTGGGCTATCCGGCAAAGATCTTTGTTCCGGAAATGGCAGGCCCGTCGAAAATCGCTTTGATCAAAGGCATTGGTGCCGATCTGAGCGTTGTGCCGGGCGAGTATGCCAATGCGCTGGATCAGGCCAAAGCCCACGAGGCCGAAACCGGGGCCATGCAAATTCATGCCTATGACGCGCCGGGCACGGTGGCCGGGCAAGGCAGTTGTTTCGCGGAATGGGACGCGCAAGGTCTTGGGGCCGATACCGTGTTGATCGCCGTTGGGGGCGGCGGTTTGATTTCGGGCGCGCTGGGCTGGTTTCAGGGCGCGCGCAAGGTTGTGGCGGTGGAACCGGAAACCTCCTGTGCGCTGAACGCGGCCCTTGCGGCGGGTGCGCCGGTTGATGTGGACGTGTCGGGCGTGGCGGCCAATGCGCTGGGCGCGCGGCGGATCGGGTCGATCTGTTTTGATCTGGCTGAGGGGATCGACTCTGTGCTGGTGTCTGATGCGGCGATCACGGCGGCGCAACACGCGCTGTGGCGCGAGCGGCGGATTTTGGTGGAACCGGCCGGGGCTGCGGCGTTGGCGGCGTTGATGTCGGGTGCTTATGTGCCTGCGCCGGGCGAACGCGTTGCGGTGCTGGTGTGTGGGGCCAATATTGCGCCGGATCCGTTGCTTTAGCGTTCTGTGATTGTTTACTGCCCCAAGCGTCGCTATAGGGCTGGAAACGCTTGACCAAGGGGAAAACACATGTCCAACGCCCAGCTTGAAACTGCTATCGAAGCCGCATGGGAGGCGCGTGACACGATCACGCCCGCCACAACCGGAGAAACCCGCGAAGCCATCGAGGACACGCTGAACGCGCTGGATGGCGGTGGTTTGCGTGTGGCCGAAAAGCAGGATGACGGCAGCTGGCATGTGAATCAGTGGGCCAAAAAGGCTGTGCTGCTGGGTTTTCGCATCAAGGACATGGAGCAGCAGGACGGTGGTCCTCAGGGTGCGGGCTGGTGGGACAAGGTCGATTCCAAGTTCAAAGGCTGGGGCGACAACCAGTGGAAAGCCGCCGGGTTTCGCGCGGTTCCCAACTGTATCGTGCGCAAATCGGCGTTTATCGCGCCGGGCGTGGTGTTGATGCCGTCCTTTGTGAACCTGGGCGCCTATGTCGACGAGGGCACCATGGTTGACACCTGGGCCACGGTCGGATCCTGCGCGCAGATCGGCAAAAACGTGCACCTTTCGGGCGGCGTTGGCATTGGCGGCGTTTTGGAGCCGATGCAGGCCGGACCGACGATCATTGAAGACAATTGTTTCATCGGGGCGCGCTCGGAAGTGGTTGAGGGCTGCATCGTGCGCGAAGGATCGGTGTTGGGCATGGGCGTGTTCATCGGCCAGTCGACCAAGATCGTTGACCGCGAAACCGGTGATGTCAGCTATGGCGAGGTGCCGCCCTATTCGGTGGTTGTTGCCGGCTCGATGCCGTCAAAGAACAACGTCAACCTGTACTGTGCTGTGATCGTGAAACGGGTGGATGAACGCACGCGCTCCAAAACCGGGATCAACGAATTGCTGCGCGACTGATACTTACTGAACAGACTGTTTCCATAGCCGTTCCCTAACGCCGCGCGGGTGTCGGGAAGCGAACACATTCGGCCTGCATAAAGACGGCATGGTAACGGTTAACGAGTATAGTTTCAGGCAGTTTCAAACGCTGTATGATTTGAAACAGGTCGCCCTGTTCGGGCAGGGCGACCACCTGTTTCAGATCTGCTCGCTTGTGCCCGGTGCACGCCACAGCCGCCGCGACATGACGGCTGCGCTGGAACATGCCGTTGCGGGTGACGGACGGTTGTTGGCGCCGATTGGTGTGGACCTGCACCCTTGTTTGCAACTTGCCGCGGCCTTGCCTGCTGAACAGCTTGGGTTTCAGACGGCCACAGCGATTTTGTTGCGCGATCATCTCTTGGGTGGACCATCTGTGTTGGCCGAGAATTGGGATGTTTTTGCGCCAAATTACCGAATGTTTTCGCCGCCGGTGCGCGCGGCTGTCATGCAAGGATTCGCTCTGCTCGCGGATCTTGGGCAGATGGCTGTGGATCCGATGCCCGGCGGCGAGGACCTTGTGACACATCCTGTGGAAACTGTGCGCGAAGGTCTGGCGGATGTTGCGGGCCCGCTTGCGTCGGATGCGAGCGCTTGCCTTGCGGCGCTGGAAGGGACCGGGCCTGGTCTGTCCTGGACCCGTTTGGCAAGGATGCTGATCCGGGACGAGCGTCCGGAGGCGCGTTTGATTTTGCGTGCGGTGCGCCATCTTTACGAAAGTCAGACACGGCTGGATCCTGGTGAGCCTTCGGACGGCGTGCGCCAGTTTCATCTGCCGATCCCGTGGGAGATGGCTTGACAACGCGGCTGGCTGCGCGCATCGCGGGGCATGGCAAAACCGGGATCAAAACAGCAGGTTTTCACGCTGATCGTGCAGATCGGGCGCAAGGCGGGCGATGGCTTGCCCAAAGGTGCCACGGGTGCGGCGCTGATGTGCCTTGCCAGCGGTGTGGATGAGGCTGAAGCGGTGCGCGAAACCGTGGCGTTGCTCAAGCAGGCCGACACTGCGCCGCTGGATGTGACGGGCTATGGCACTTTGGCCGAACGCGAGGCTGCAGGGCATGAAATCGATGCAGAAGAGCGGTCCCTGATGCAGCGCGCTTTGGATGAAAACGCGGTGATCGTTGCGCAAGTGACGCCGTTTTTTGGCGACAAACCCGATTAGGCGGCCCGATTAGGCGGCCCGGTGTTCGACCAGCACGCGGGCATCAAACCCTTTGAGAACGGGACAGCTGGGTTGACGGTGATCGGGCAGGCGCTGACGGTTGCATCCGGCCAACAGACTGGCATCAAAAGCGCGTCTCTGGCGCCGCAATCGCCCAATATAGAGACTTTCGACTGGGGTGCCTGCGGCCAGCAAGGGTTCGTGATTGGGCAATAACAGCTGGCTGTAGGTGACCAATTGGCGGGCGGGCGCGGGGGCGGCGCGGTGGCGCCCTGACACCTGAGCCACCGGGATCATCACGGTTTCATGGCCAAACAGATATTCCACCTCGGTGCCGGACATCACCAGACGTTGGCTGGGGGCGAGGTCGATGTCCCGGGTCAGGCCGAAATAGGGCGCATTCAGCCGGATCGGCGCAAAACTGCCGCGCGCAGGCACAGTGCGGGTGATGCGGTGCAGCACGGGCACGGTGTTGCCGTCGGGGGTGATCACCAGATCACCGCGGCGCAAATCGGCCAAACTGCGCGGCCCTTGGGGCGTCGCAATCGGCGTGGCCAGACCCAGCGCCGGCATCGGGCCAACGGGTTCGCGGCTTGTGGAAAGCGCCAGGAATTGCAGGTGGGGCGAATAATAGCTGTCGCCCGTGCCCTCGATCAATGCCTGTAAGTCGTTCATCGAAAAGGGTTTTGGGCTTGGTGCGTCAATCAGGATCGGACGGGTGTTGTCGCCGCGTTCCAGCGCGATCTGACCCCAGCGCGCGGGCGCATCCCAGCTGTAGGTCAGCCGCACCAGATCGGTGCGCCCCTGATCGGAGGGGTTGAGCGCGTGGTATTGCATGTCGTCGCCCTGTTCCAGGATCAGCGCGAGCCCGCCCTGGGGCAGCGCTTGCAGCGACATTTGGAACGGCCAGGCTTGATGCCGGCTGAGGAACAACAGCGGTTTGGGGCGGTGCACGACGGGCATGTCGGTTTCGATCACCAGCGAGCCGCGCACCATCAAGGCGTCGCGGCCGGTGTCGATCAGGTCGGGGCCATCGCGTGGGCGGTCCAGCCCGGCGGGGGCAAAAACCGAACCATCCTTGTCTTTGAGCGCGATCCAGGCCACCGGTTCAGGCGGCCCGCGACATTAACAATTGGGCCTCGAAGGCGCGCAGTGTCCGACGCGCCGAGCTGCCATAACCTTCGCCAGTCGCTGGGTCGAGCTCGGGGAAAATGCTGCAGATTTCGTCAATCACCGGTTGCTCGAACAGGTTGGTGGTTTGCGGTCCAGGCAGGAAGCTTTCGGTGGCAAGCCCTTCGGAATAGATCACCTGGTGGCGATCAAACATCAGATGCACATAGGTCACGTGGTCACCGGTTTGGCGCAGCACCGAGCGGTCGTTGATCAGATCTTTGGCCGCGACCAGAACCTCGGGTTCGCCAAACAACAGCTCGGCCAGATAGTCGCGCACCAGAATGCGGTGTTGTGGTGACACCAGCAGATCGCGGTGGCTGCCAAATGTGCCGGCGCGGATGCGGATCGGCGCGAAATCGCCTTGTGCCGGAACCTGACGGCTGCCGATCCAGCGCACCGGCTGGGCGTTGTCATCCTGGGTCATCACCAAATCGCCCAAGGCCAGATCTTCGACCCGGGTTTCGCCATCGGGCGTCGTGATCATGGTGCCAGCCACAAAACAAGGGATCGACGAGACGTTGACAAAGCCAGTGTCGATGTTGGTGCCGTTGTCGATCGTGTAGGTAAAATTGAAGTCTTCGGTATCACCATCGCCGACAATATTGATCGTGCCATCGGCGTTCAGCTGCACAGTCTGGCCGGTGTTCAGCGTGACAATGGTGCCCACGATCACCGGTACGTTGTTGATGTGCGTGATGGTCAGCGACCCGGCGCCGTTGTTGATATCGTTGTCCAGCACATCCAGCGTTTCGGTGCCGCTGACATACATTGTGGTGCTGTCGGTCATTGCGATGACTTCGGTTTGCACGCTGTTGCCGCCGATCAGCAGGTTGGAGTCATAGTTGCTGTCGGACACGTCTGCGACGCCGATCCGGATTGAATTCAGCACGCCCGGTGTGACATTCATGGTCAGCGTCATGGTGACGGACAGCCCGTCCATTTCGGTGTTATAGGCGTCGCCCGTGTTGTCGAGATAGAGGTTTTCGTTGTTGGTCGAGTTGACGTTGCCGGGGTCGGTGTCGCCATTGCCCACGGCCAGATCGACCTGCACGCCATTGACCCAGACACCGACAAAATCCTGATAAACCGAGTTCTGAAATTCGGGGTATTCATCTGATGAGAACACGAATTGCATGGTCATGACGGCATGATCGGGGATGAAATCGATGTCCATATAGGACGCGTCATAGGTGTTGGTGCCGGCGGCGCTGTTGAACTGAGAGTTGTTGTTTTGCCCGAACGTGTTGGTCGAGGTCGAGTTGCTTTGGTTTTCCTGTCCCGATGAATTGGTGTAGCTGCTGGCCTGACCGGTGGACAGAATAATGCCCGTGTCGCCGGGAGTCGCCCCCGGCGAGGTCGAATCGCCGTCGGAATAGATGCCTGATGACCGGCTGTCGCCCGTGTAGGAGGCCGACACCACGGTCACGCCATCGCCAAAGATCTCCTGCGCCATTTGGGTCGCGGTTGCGCTGGTGTTGATCGGGAGTTCTGATGCTGCCATGTGCTTGCCTCGACGTTTTTTGGACGAGGCAAAGGTGCTCAGCAGGGCGCGCCTGTGAACGACATAACAGATCCGGCGCGGTGTCGCGTTTCGGGTCTGTGATTGGGGTGGCCTATTGCGACCTTACTGCTGAATGCCCTGCCTCGGGTCATATTATTACCCCAGCGGTAACATGATCTTTCATCATCTGTTAAGCAGGTTTGCGCGCAAAGGGGTTGGCAACGCGACCTTTTCGTCACAAGTGTGGGTTTGATAGGGCTTTTTCAGGCTCGGATGACATCACGGAGACACAGATTATGACCGCCACAGACGCCGCTAAACTGACCGCAGATCTGATCCGTTGCCCATCGGTGACGCCGGTTGAGGGTGGCGCTTTGGTGTTGTTGGAGCAGGTTCTGAGCGCCGCCGGGTTCGAGTGCAGCCGCGCGGATCGCGGCGATGTGGCCAACCTCTATGCGCGCTGGGGCTCCAAAGGGCACGCGCGCACGTTCGGCTTTAACGGGCACACAGATGTTGTGCCGGTGGGCAATGTAGAGGACTGGAGCGTTGATCCATTTGGGGCGGTGATCAAGGACGGTGTTTTGTACGGGCGTGGTGCGACTGATATGAAATCGGGGGTGGCGGCCTTTGCCGCGGCTGCGATCGATTTTGTGAATGATACGCCCCCTGACGGTGCTGTGGTTTTGGCGATCACCGGTGATGAAGAGGGCGACGCGCTGGATGGCACCACCGCATTGCTGGCGCATATGGAGGCCACCGGCGAGGCGTTGTCGGTCTGTCTGGTGGGCGAGCCGACCTGCCCCGAGACCATGGGCGAGATGATCAAGATCGGGCGGCGCGGGTCGCTGACGGCCAAGTTTACAGTGACGGGCGTGCAGGGGCATTCGGCCTATCCGCATCGCGCGTGTAACCCGCTGCCAGCGATGGCGCGGCTGATGGATCGCCTTGCCAGTCACGAGTTGGACACAGGCACCGACCATTTTGACGCGTCGACCCTGGCGGTGGTGACAATTGACACCGGCAACCCGGCCAGCAACGTGATCCCGGCGGCGTGCCGTGCGACCGTGAACATCCGTTTCAACGACACGCACACAGGCGCGGGCCTGTCCGACTGGTTGCGATCCGAGGCTGACGCGGTGGCCGAAGCCTTTGGTGTGGGCATTGAAATCGCTGTGAAAATCTCGGGCGAGAGCTTTCTGACCCCGCCTGGTGCCTTGTCTGATCTGGTTGCGCGCGCCGTTGAGGCGGAAACCGGCGTGGCGCCCGTTTTGTCGACCACAGGGGGCACTTCGGACGCCCGGTTTGTCAAAGACCACTGTCCGGTGGTGGAATTCGGGCTGGTGGGCCAGACCATGCATCAGGTCGATGAGCGCGTTGAGTTGGCACATATCCACCAGCTCAAGCAGATCTATCAACGCATCCTGACAGACTATTTCGCATGAGGCAGCGCACCCTTGTGGTGATGCTGAAGGAACCGCGACCGGGGCGGGTGAAAACGCGGCTGGGGCGCGATATTGGCATGGTGCCTGCGGCGTGGTGGTTTCGCCATCAAGCGGCTTCGTTGGTGCGCCGTTTGCGCGATCCGCGCTGGCAGATTGTGTTGGCGGTGGCGCCGGATCATGCCGGGTTGCGCAGTCGGATCTGGCCCGGTGATCTGGTGCGTGTGCCGCAGGGACAAGGCGATCTGGGCCGGCGGATGTTGGGGGCAATGGCGCGGTTTCGTGGCGATGTCTGTCTGATTGGTGCCGATATTCCCGGTGTCACTCGGGTTGAGATTGCCCGCGCATTTGGCGCGCTGGGCGGTAGGGATGTTGTGTTTGGTCCGGCCTCTGACGGGGGATTCTGGCTGATCGGGCAAGCGGCGCATTTGCGTCTGGCGCGCCATCGGCTAGGTGGCGTTCGGTGGTCCAGCAAGCATGCATTGGCTGACAGTTGTGCGGCTTTGCCGGGGCGGCGCATCGCGCACGTGGATGTGTTGGGCGATGTTGACACGGCGCGCGACCTTTTGGCGATGACGCGCCCGGATCGCCGTGGTAGGGCAGGGCATGAGCCGCATCCCGAGTAAGGGCGAAATCCTCGATTGGATTTCTGCCAACCCGACCCAAACCGCCAAACGTGACATCGCCAAAGCCTTTGGGATCAAGGGCGCGGCACGGATTGACCTGAAACGGCTGCTCAAAGAGCTTGAGGCCGACGGGCATCTGGAAAAACGCAAGAAAACCTATCGCGATCCGGATCGCTTGCCGCCCGTCAGCGTGTTGCAGGTGACCGGTCCGGACAGCGATGGCGATCTGTTCGCGCGTCCGCTGGAATGGCAGGGCGAAGGCGTTGAACCGGTGGTGCTGGTGTTGCCGCGTGCGTCTGATCCGGCGCTGGGCGCGGGTGATCGGATACTGGCGCGGCTGAGCGTTGTGACCGGCGACAGCCATCATTATGAGGCGCGCTTGATCCGGCGTATCGGCACCAATCCCAAGCGCATTCTCGGGGTGTTTCGTGTCACCTCGGAGGGCGGGCGGATTGTGCCGGTGGACAAGGCGCAGCACAGCGATTGGATCGTGCCCAATGATGCGCAGTTTGGCGCCAAAGACGGCGAGCTGGTCGAAGCCGAGCAGTCGGGTCCAAAGGGGCGCATCGGGCTTGCGCGCGCACGTATCGTTAACCGTTTGGGCGACCCCAGTGCGCCGCGCGCGGTGTCTTTGATCGCGATCCATCAGCACGCAATTCCCGACCATTTCCCCGATGATGTGATGGCCGATGCCGATGCCGCCAAGCCGGTTGGCCTGTCCGGGCGCACTGATCTGCGCGATCTGCCTTTGATCACGATTGATCCGATTGATGCGCGTGACCACGATGATGCCTGTTATGCGCAGCCCGACGATGATCCGGCCAACGCCGGCGGGCATGTGATTTGGGTCGCGATTGCCGATGTCGCCGCCTATGTGCGCCCCGACAATGGGCTGGACCGCGAGGCGCGAAAGCGGGGCAACTCCAGCTATTTTCCCGACCGTGTTGTGCCGATGCTGCCCGATCGGCTGTCGGGTGATCTGTGTTCGCTGCACGAAGGGGTGCCGCGCGCCTGTATGGTTGTGCGCATGCAGATTGATGCCAATGGCGCCAAAATTGGCCATCGCTTTGAACGCGCGCTGATGCGCTCGGCGGCGTCGCTGCATTATGCAGAAGTGCAAGAGGCGATTGATGGCGCTGTGACTGCGCGCACCGAGCCCTTGTTAGAGCCTGTTTTGCGCCCGCTTTATGCGGCTTACGCGGCTTTGGTTAAAGCCCGCGAGCGACGCCAACCGCTGGATCTGGATCTGCCGGAACGCAAGATCGAACTGGCCGAAGATGGCACCGTGACGTCGGTGCAGTTTCGTGATCGGCTGGATGCGCACCGTTTGATCGAAGAGTTCATGGTGCTGGCCAATGTCGCCGCCGCCGAAACGTTGATCGCCAAACGCACGCCTTTGTTGTTTCGCGTGCACGAAGAACCGTCGCCGGAAAAGCTGGATGCGTTGCGTGAAACGGCGGCTGCGTCGGGCTTTACGCTGGCAAAGGGGCAGGTGCTGCAAACCCGACATCTGAACCAATTGCTGAACGCGGCGGCGGGCAGTGACGAGGCCGAGCTGATCAATCTGTCGACGCTGCGCTCGATGACGCAGGCCTACTACGGGCCGCAGAATTTCGGCCATTTCGGACTGGCATTGGGTCAGTATGCGCACTTTACCTCGCCGATTCGCCGCTATGCTGATCTGATTGTGCACCGGGCGCTGATCACCGCGCATGGCTGGGGCAAAGACGGGCTAAGTGCTGCGGAAATCGACGGTCTGGAAGCCACGGGCGAACATATTTCCGACACCGAGCGACGCTCGATGATGGCCGAGCGTGACACCACCGATCGCTATTTGGCTTCGTATCTGAGCGAGCGTGTGGGCACCGAGATGGCGGGGCGGATCAGTGGCATTGCGCGCTTTGGAGTGTTTGTGAAACTGGATGAAACCGGTGCGGACGGGCTGATCCCGATCCGCTCGCTTGGGCACGAGTACTTCCATTTTGACCGCGAGGCGAACACGCTGATGGGCGCCGACACGGGCGTGATGATCGGGCTTGGCCAGCGGGTTCTGACGCGGCTGACGGAAGCTTCGCCGGTAACAGGGGGCTTGCAGCTCGAGCTTTTGGAGCTGGAAGACAAGGCCTTGCCGCGCGGTGTCAGTCCGGCGGGTCGCACTGCGCGCAAAAAGGCGACCAAGCACAAAAGCAAAGCGGCCAAAGCCAAACGCAAGGTGCTGCGCAAACGCCGTTAACCAGCGCGGATCGGATGACGCGGGCATTACGGCAAAGGAACAGCGGCCTCCAATCTGGCGAGGTAGTCGCACAGCAGCTGGTCGTTTTCGATCCTTTGCGAGATGCGGGTTTGCACTGGCGTGGTGCGCAGACCCGCGATGACCGGCGCGACGGAATAGTCGGCCATCGACGGCGTTGGCCCCAACAAAAACGGGCTTTCGTTAAGGTGCGCGGTGATCACCTGTAGATCTTGTTCGAGCCTGGCAAATCGTTGATCATCGCTCAGCCTGGACAGGCCCAAAACGTTTAGTCCGCGCATTAGGTTCTTGCGCAGCCCGTTGGTGATCGGCTTGCGTAAAATCCGCGGAATCGCATCGAAGTAAATGTTGCGAACCGTCGGCCAAACCGCGTCATTGCACCAGCGGTCATAAGCCATGTGAAAATACATGTGCTCTTCGGCCATCCGGGTCAGCGCCCTGCCGCGCGCCTTGTCCAGGTCGCTAAGGCCAGCGTCAAAATCGGCGCCCTGTTTGGTTAGCCAGTCGGCAATGGCATCGCTGTCGGCGATCAGGCGTTGTTCGGTTTTGAGGACCGGCAACTTACCAAAGGGCATTTTACGCGGATCGTCCATGTCTTGTCGTTGCCATTTCTGACCCGAGACCTGAAGCAGCAGGGCGGCTTTGACGCAAAACGAACTGACGCTGAATTGTCCAAAATTGGCGGGGAACGTGAGGAGTGTAAGCATGGTATCGTAGCCTTTCTTAACCAGTTCCTTTGTCTAGCCGGGCCTAATGACAGTTTCTGGCATGAGTGTTAGATTAGGATGCGTTATGTCCAGAACCGCACGTCTCTTTCAATTGATGCAAGCCTTGCGCATCGGCGCGCCGCCCCACACGGCGGCCGTGTTGGCCCAGGATCTTGGCGTGTCCGCGCGCACGATTCACCGTGATATCGACAGTTTGCGCAGTCTTGGTGCGGTGATTGACGGCGCGGCTGGCTTTGGGTTCACTTTGATTGAAGACGCAACTTTGCCGCCCCTGGGGTTTCAGGATGAAGAGTTGGAGGCTTTGGTTTTGGGCTTGCGAGAAGTCGAGCAAATCGGCGACCCGGATCTGGCATCAGCGGCGGGTGCTGCATTGGGCAAGTTGCAGGCGCGGTTGCCATCGCGCCAGGCGCATCGTTTGAGCCACGCGGTATTGTCGGCGCGCCGTTTTGACCGCCCGGAAATGCCTGCAATTTCAGCAGCCGATTTGCGTCGGGCGACATGGGACGAATTGGCGGTCGATTTTGAATACACAGATGGGCAAGGTGCTGCGACCCGGCGGCGGGTGGATCCGCTTGGGCTGTGTTACATGGACCGTTCAACCGTTTTGATCGGTTGGTGCCATTTGCGAGAGGCTGTGCGGGTGTTTCGCCTTGATCGGATGAAGCGTCTTTTGATCAGCGACCAGAGTTTTCGCCCCCGCCGTGTGCCGATGTTGCGTGAAGCGTTGGCTCAAATTCAGGAAGAAGCAGGCCCATTGGCGAAACCACGCACAGACGCAGATGGAGTGCTTTTGCCAGATGCCAATTCGCGCTAGGTTATGATGGAGCAGATAAAAAACGAGGCAAATCTCATGCAACTGTGGCACGCTGTATGTGGCATCAGCATGATGTGTACTGGTTTCGCGCTGGCCGAAACCACACAAAACCAAGTTCGGCCCGAAATGCGTCCAAGCGTCGTGTTGGCCGCAAATGTCGTGCAATCTGTGCGGCCGGTTGAACGCCCAACCCAGGATGTCCAAGTGGCTCTTGATCCGAGTGATCCCAATTTTCAAAGCTGGATCAAAGACTTCAAAAAGCGCGCCCGGGCCAAAGGAATTGCGGACCGAGTGTTGGGCGAGGCCTTTGATGGGGTGAAATACGACGCGGATGTGGTGCGGCGTGATCGCAATCAGTCGGAGTTTACCAAGACTATTTGGGATTACTTGGACAGTGCCGTGTCTGATACGCGCATTCGAAATGGGCAAGCGGCTTTGCGCGATCATGCCGACACTTTTGCCAAGATTGAGACGCGTTTCGGTGTTGAAAAAGAAGTGGTGGCTGCGGTTTGGGGGCTGGAAAGCGCCTATGGCAGTTTTCGCGGATCGAACGACATCATCCGTTCTCTGGCGACTTTGGCTTTTGATGGTCGAAGGGCGTCATTTTTCGAAGCGCAATTGATGGCAGCGCTGCGAATTTTGGCATCTGGTGACACACGGGCGCGCAATATGACGGGAAGTTGGGCCGGGGCGATGGGCCATACTCAATTTATGCCCACGTCTTACCTTGAATATGCGGTCGATTTTACGGGCGATGGCAAACGCGATATTTGGGGCAAGGATCCAACTGATGCGCTGGCATCGACTGCGGCTTATCTTTCGCGTTTTGGTTGGACCAGTGGTCAGCCGTGGGGCATCGAAGTCACATTGCCCAAGGACTTTGACTATCGAACAGCGAGCCGAAAGATCAAGAAATCGGGTGCGGATTGGATGGCCCTTGGGGTGCGGAGTGCAGAAAGCGAAGCATTGCCAGATCATGGTCCGGGCTCGATTTTGCTGCCTGCGGGTGGAAAAGGCGCCGCGTTTCTGATATTTCGCAATTTTTCGGTTATCGAGCGCTATAACACGGCGGATGCTTACGTGATTGGCATTGGCCATTTGAGCGACCGTCTTGGTGGGGCAACTGCTTTCAAAACGCCGTGGCCACGGGGTGATCGGGCGCTCACTTTTGACGAACGTCGCGAGATGCAAAGGCGGCTTAGCCAGCGCGGTTTTGACACCAAAGGGATCGATGGAAAAATTGGACCATTGACGATTGCTGCGGTGCGGGCGTTTCAAGTCGTGTCTGGGTTGGTGCCCGATGGCTATGCGTCATTGGCGTTGCTTACGGCGTTACGAGATAGCTAGGGATAATAGCTGCGCACCAGGGCGCTTGCGATCAGGCTCCAACCATCAGCGACGACGAAAAAAGCCAGTTTGAAGGGCAACGAAACGATGGCGGGCGGCACCATCATCATACCCATCGACATCAAAACGGCTGCGACCACGAGGTCGATGATAAGAAACGGTAAGAACACCAGAAACCCAATTTGAAACGCCCGCGAGATTTCAGACAGCAAAAAGCTGGGCACGAGGACGGACAGATTGGCGTCTGGTGTCAATTCAAGCGTTGCGGCGTCAGGGCGCAACTCAGCCATGGCGCGGAACGTATCAGGATCAACGCGCGCGGCCATAAAACTTCGAAACGGAGCAAGTGCACGGGTCATCGCGTCAGTGACATCAATTTCTTC
Organism: Sedimentitalea sp.; assembly: GCA_045105075.1. Classification (GTDB taxonomy): domain Bacteria; phylum Pseudomonadota; class Alphaproteobacteria; order Rhodobacterales; family Rhodobacteraceae; genus JBGCDD01. The sequence goes on from JBGCDD010000186.1 coordinate 22,010, forward strand.
ATCGATCAGCGGCTTTAATCCTGTCTCCCAGGCGGTTGTAAAAACCGGCTCCATAACAAAGTAGGTTAAAAACAGGGCAAGACTGACGATCAGCATGTTTGGCGGAGACTGTTGCAGTCCGATGGCTTGACGCAAAATAGCGAGCACCGTCACGAGAAACGGAAAACATGTGATCATAATGGCAAGACCGGGCGCGAGACTTAGCACGGTTAGCAAAAGGATCAGTTGAATCGATCGGGCAGAAATCGAATCTTCGTCGCCCAAAGAAAGGGTGATGTCCTGGGCCATTGCCCCATCCGACCACAGAGCGAGTAACAGCCCGATGGCAAGCGCTAAGGTCGCAGTTGTTCTCATCCCAATCCGTTCTGAACGTCGGCAATTTCCGTGAGTCGGACAGCTAATTGGCCAGCGTTTTCTCCGTCCAGTTCTTCAAGTTGACCGCGCGCTACCAATTTGTCGCCTACATAAAGTTCGACAGGATCTTCGACACGTTTATCCAACGTGAGGACCGCGTTTTCGCCCAACCCAATAAGGTCGCGAATTAGTGGTCTGGCTTTGCCGACCGAAACCGTAATTTCAATCGGAACTGTAATGAATGGATTGGTCGAATCAGTTGAAAGGGAGGGTTGATCACTCATTTACGGCTTCCTTGTTGATCTGATAGTAGAACGCGTCAATGGCGTTACGGATCGAGTCCATCAGCTGATCTGTGTCAATCTGGCGTTCGGCAGTGCCCATTCGCAAAGCAACCTGGCTTTCCTCAAGCCGCGGGTCTTCAATCACGTCAATCGGCATGGAAAAGTCCTGCTCCATGACGTCAGACAGCATGGCTCGGTGTCCAACTGGCACACAAATGGTTGCTGGCTGGCCGGCCTGGGTTTTGGCAATTTCCAAAAGCTGGTCGACGATGTGATGTCCCAGCGTTTTTGCCATGGCCTCTGGAAGAATTCGATCTGTCAGGCAACGGAAGACTGGTTCCGTTGCGCTTATCATCTGACTTAGCGCCTCATGATATGTGAAGGAGAGATCTTCAAGATTTTTGGCAAGCGCGCCTGTCGCCTTGTTATGCTCTTTGGTCTGCGCGGAAATCGCATCGTCCCAACCTGCAGAATAGCCTTGTTCGAAAGCGGCGAGGCGCAAGTCATCCAGCGCATCATCGCTCATCAGCTGAAGTGTGGCCTGATCTCCGGTTGAGGTGCTAAAGTCTTGTAAAAGATGAGAAATAGCCATTACGCGTTCTCCTCACTTTCTTCCAGCCAGCTGCGCAAAATTTCGACGGTTTCCTCTTGGCGATCGCCAATCATAGACCGAAGCCGGTCCACCGGATCGTCTGCCAAATCATCGAGACTAGCTTGACCAAACCCAGAGCCCATACCCATCATTCCACCCGGCGCTCCAAAGCCTTCACCCATGTCGATTTCACCGGTCAATGCGGGCGAATCAGCCGCTGCGACCCCGGGTAGCGCGGCCAGTTCTGACCCTGGCAGTGCAGCCGGTTTGGCGAGAATTGGACGAACAACAAAAAGCCCTAAAATCAAAGCAACCACTCCAAGAACGGCCATTTGGATAAGAGACATGATGTCCAGATTGAAGCTTTGCAAAAGGGAAGGCGACGCTGCCGTGCCCAATGGTTCTGTCGCAGGCAAGTCCATCGATTTTAAGGTGATCACATCACCCCGATCCTCCTGAAACCCAACTGCTGCCGAAACAAGATCACGAAGTGCCGCCAATTCAGTTTCGGGACGCTCGGAAAAGGCAATGGTGCCGTCTGCATTTGGTGTTCTCAAGCCATCAACCAAAACAGCCACAGTTAAACGTTTGATTGCCCCTGGCGCTCGGATGATTTCATGTTCTGTTTCGGATACTTCATAGTTTACCCGTTCTCTGGTTTCTGACCCACGCGCGCTTGAACCTTCGCCTTCTGCAGCATCTCCGTCTGGCAAATTCGATGCAACCGTCACATCGCCACCGCCCTGGTTTGACGACGAATCGGATCTCTCCTCAGTGTCCGTGCTGATGGCAACTCGGCCCTCCGGGTCAAACCGTCTTTCGCGGATGGATTCCGTTTCAGTGACTGTGTCGACACTTACTTCGACAATGGCATTGCCCAATCCAACACGTGCTTCCACCAAACGTGTCACCCTTTCGCGCAGCAACTTTGCACGATCATCGCCGCTGTTTGGCGAAGTGGCGGTATCAGAGGTTCCAATCAATGCGCCGTTGCCATCAATGACAGCCACGTTTTCAACCGGCATGCCAGCCACCGCAGACGCCACCAAGAACCTCAGTGCATTCGCCTGCGCTGACGTCAGCGGAATACCCGCAGGAACAACCGAAATCGATGCCGTTGGTTCAACAGTACGCTGAAATGGGTTGGATCCGTTGTTGGCAATATGCACACGCGCTTGACTTATATGTGCGCTTGCGACGATGGTTCGAGCCAACTCGCCCTCTTTTGCGCGCCAGTATGCAGCATCAAACATCTGCGACGTCGTTCCAAAACCGCTCAGTGAATCAAGCAATTCGTAGCCACGACCGCCATTCATCGGAAGTCCTTCGCTGGCGAGTGTCATGCGCATTTCATCACGTCGATTTGATGCGACATAGATAGAATCACCTCGCACTTCGTAGGCGGCGCCTTGTTGTTCAAGAGAGCGGACAACGTCGCCAGCTGCAGCGGGCTCCAGCCCGGAATACAGTAGTGTGAGAGATGGCGACGATGCCATCCGTGACATTGCAACCAACGTTACAATCATGGCCACTATGGCAAGAACAAAGATGAGCTGCTTCTGCGCATCCAATCCTGTCCAGATATTTTTGATCTGCTGCACGTGATCCTCCGTCGCACCAACGTTCTGTTCGGCTTGAACCCATCATTGATTGATTGGCCTTAACATTCGGTTAGTCCCTGAGAGGTTATGAAGGTTGTGCAAAAACAGCGGAACAAATCATGACCGATGCAACAGCAGACGCTTCAGAGGTACCCAAAAAGGCGAGCAAAGTGCCGTTGATAATGGGTTTGGTATTGGCCATCGCCGGTGGTGGAGGTGGGTTTTTCGCCGTTTCATCAGGGCTTCTTCCGTTTGGTGGGGAAAAAGCAGCACCAGAACCGGCCAAAGAAGAAATGCTAGAAGCATTGCCAGATATTTCTTACGTCGAGCTAGAACCAATAACAATTGCCATCGCTGGCAATCGGGATTTCAAACATCTCCGGTTCCGCGCTCATCTCGAGGTCGATTCGGTCAACTTCGAAGACGTCAGTAAAATAACGCCGCGAATTATCGACATAATGAACGGATATCTTCGCGCAATCGAACTATCTGATCTTACGAATCAAATGGCGCTCGTTCGGCTCAGGGGGCAATTGTTGCGTCGAATCCAAATCGTTGCTGGCGAAGGTCGCGTAAGAGATCTTTTGGTAATGGAATTCGTATTGAATTGAGGAAGTATTCATGGATTTAGTTGCAGACATCTTACTTGTTGCCGGAGCACTGGGTGCAGGATTCTATTGTTTTGTGCTTTCCAAACGGTTGAACAAATTCAACAATCTGGAACAAGGGGTTGGAGGGGCTGTCGCTGTGCTTTCGTCACAAGTTGACGATTTAACCAAAACTCTGCAAGCTGCCCAGGGCGCGGCAGATGGTTCCAACAAGTCATTGGCTGAACTGACCGAACGTGCAGAAGGCGTGGCAGTTCGACTAGAGCTTTTGATGGCGTCCTTACATGATGTTCCGAGCCCAACGGAAGACAGCCTCGAACCTGACGAAACCACCCATGCAGACATTGTCGGTGCACCAAGTGCAAAAGCAACTCCGCTCTTTGTGCGCAGAGCACGGGTACTGTCAGAGACAACACAATGAAAAAAATTTCAAAAAAACGTATCAAGGTGAAAGGTGGGCCACTTTTCGCATTATCCGCCCTTCTTGTTGGCTCAGCCATTGTTCGCGTCGGAATGGAAGCTGGACCGGCTCTTGCCCGCGAGGCGACAGCCGCAGCTCAAATTGACGAAACCAAAACAAAAGAAGATACATCAAAGCAAAGCAACATACAGAGTTTGCTGGAAATTCTCAAAAAACGAGAAGAGGCAGTGAAACGCCGAGAAATGAAGTTGACCGAACGAATGAAGGCCTTGGATATTTCTGACAAGGCCATTGAGGCCAAATTGGCAGCGTTGATCGACGCCGAAGAGAAACTACGCTCTACACTTGCCCTCGCCGATGGCGCTGCAGAGAAAGATCTTTCAAATTTGACAAGTGTGTATGAAAAAATGAAACCGAAAGAGGCTGCCAAGTTGTTTGAAGAAATGGAGCCAAAATTTGCTGCTGGATTTCTCGGTCGCATGCGACCGGATTCGGCGGCTAACATTATGGCAAGTTTGCCTCCTCAAGCCGCATATTCGATCAGCGTTATCCTGGCTGGAAGAAATGCTCTGGTTCCAAAAGAATAGACTTTGAGAGGCTGCAAAAAAGGGATCCCATGACTTCAGACCTGTTTTAATAAAAAATTCCAATTGGAGATGTCAGATGATTGGTATCATCGGAATAATTACGATTTTTGTTATGGTGTTTGGTGGATACCTTGCCGCTGGTGGGAAGATGGGAATTATTCTAAAGTCCCTTCCATTCGAAATGACTATGATTGGAGGTGCAGCCGTAGGAGCATTTTTGATCAGCAATGATTTTGCATCCGTCAAACACACAATGAAAGATCTGGGAAAAGTGTTCAAAGGAGCGAAATGGAAGTCAGAGGACTACCGAGATCTTCTATGCCTACTCTTTGCTCTCATCCGCATCGCGAGGCAAAATCCAGTAGAAGTAGAGCAGCATATCGAGGATCCATCAGGGTCCGACATATTTGGGAAGTACCCTAAGATTCTCGCAGAAAAAGAAGCAGTTGATCTAATTTGCGATACTATGCGCTCGGCATCAATGAACTATGACGATCCGCATCAAGTTGAGGAAGTCTTGGAAAAACGCATGGAGGCAAACTTGCATCATGCAATGCATTCCAGTCACGCATTACAAACAGTTGCGGATGGTCTACCTGCTCTGGGGATTGTCGCAGCCGTATTGGGAGTGATCAAGACGATGGCTTCGATCGATCAACCACCTGAAATTTTGGGAAAGCTAATTGGCGGTGCTTTGGTTGGAACTTTCCTCGGGGTCTTTTTAGCATATGGATTGGTCGGCCCGTTCGCAGCGAAAGTCAAATCCGTAACCGAAGACGATAGTCACTTTTATCAACTGATCAGAGAGGTCTTGGTTGCCAATCTACATAATCACGCAGCTGCTATCTGCATTGAAGTTGGTCGGCAAAATACGCCTTCGCATATGCGCCCAGCCTTTTCCGATCTAGAAGAGGCCTTGAAAGCATCAAAGCAGGACGCAGCATGATGCGGAAAATTGTATTGCTTTTGACATTTCTACTTCCAGCACAGGTTTATGCAACTACAATAGACATTTCGTCTGGCGAACATATTGGATTTTCTAGATTGGTATTTACAGTTCCGCAAAATGTACAGTGGGAAGTCGAGGTGACAAGTGAAAAAGTAACATTGAACATAGGTGTTCCGGATGCAAAGTTTGAAACGGCAGATGTATTTCTCAAAATTCCTCAAGATAGAATAAAGGAAGTTCTTCAGAAAGCTCAAGGAGAACCATTAACCATCCTTTTGGGTTGTCGATGTCTAGTCAAGAGTTTTCAAGAAGGGAGCCGATATATCGTTTTGGACGTAATTGATGACCAAGCCCAAAAAATGCCGAAAGAAGACGTCAAAAATGAACCAAGTTCCAATCTTTCATTTCCCAAAAAACGCAACGAAATCTACCCATTGCAGTACTTTGGTGGCGTGAGTGCCGAATTAGAAGTACCAAATGGTTTTGACGTGCTTTCTCCTACTGCAAACCAAAGGATGTTGAAGCACATTATGGCAAGGAAAAGAGGTTGGGAGAGACGATCCCAATCACCAAAATTGCGCAATAACTTAGTAACTAAGACCTCAAAAACTGGCATTGAAAATTCATATTCAAATGACGTTTTGAATGGTGTAAGTTTGGGTTTGTCAAAGAATATCAAAATCGAAGGCATGGCGCCGAACGATATTGAACCTCTAGTGCAAAAAATGGAGCGAAAAAATAATCGTGATGAATGCTATGATCAAGAAGATCTGAATTTGAGCATTTGGTCAAATGGGCAAAGCTTGAGCCGTCAAGTATCTCAAATAAGGCAAAGGCTCTACGTTGAGTTTGACCAAATTGACGTTGACGCAGCGAGAGCCTTATCACGAGTATATTTGCACTTCGGATTTGGAGCAGAAGCAATAGAGATTCTGGTGAGCTTGGAGCCAGTTCTAAGGAGTGATCGAGCCAAAATCGCTATAGCCAACATAATCGATGGTTCTGAATTAGATCAAGAAAATCCCTTTATCGAACAACAAAGTTGCCTAAATGATGCATCACTGTGGTCAGTATTTTTTGGTGATGTCGATACAGAAACTGTTAAAATTTCTGAAATATTGGTGTCTTTCGCTAAGCTTCCGATGAATATTCAAAAAAATTTGGGGCCGCGTCTCAGTCGCAAATTTTCAGTTGCAGGGGATCAGAAAACTGCAGCGGCAATATTGCGAATATTGGATCGCCAAGGTTCTCAAAAGGATGATGCTTTCGCTTTGGCAAGCTCGTTATTGAGTAGTCAATCCGAGCAAGAATTAAGGAACATTGCAGAATCAAATTCTGAATATTCTGTGCTTGCACTGTATGGGTTTCTCAACTCTGTTTATGACCGCGGAGGATCGGTTCCTTTTGACCTTACAGTACTTGCCGCTGGCTACGCCATTGAAAACCGAAATACCAGTTTGGGAAAGAAGTCCAGGTTTTCAAACACTCTTTCGTTGGGGCTATTTGGAGATTTTCGAAATGGATATTCTACGATTGAGGATATTCGTTTTTTGGATGGGCCGGATGCTGCAAAAAATATCTCCACGATTCTATTTTCTCTTTTGACGGAGCGAGCTGATGACGTAACATTTTTGGAGGTCGTAAATCTTGCGAACAAAAAAATCCACGCAGATCTCAACCTTTCTTCAAAATTGTCGATAGCAAATAGACTATTGGACCTCGGTTTGAGTAACAAAGCAATGGATCTACTAGTATCCATTCAAGGTGAACCACTAGATTCAGTCCACGTTCTTATGGCGAAATTAGCTTTAGCCCAACAACTGCCGCATGAAGCACTGTTTTTTTTACGAGACATTGATGATCCCGAAGCATTTTCTCTAAGGGCCGATGCGTTCTCGCAAATGGAAGATCATACGAATGCTGCTGCGATTTTTAGGGAAGTTGGGAACACCGAAGCTGAAGCGCGATCGTCTTGGTTGGCTGATATTGCTCTTTCCAAATCTGCGATGAGTGCTACGTTTGGAGAGATTTCGGAAATTTCTGAAAACTTACTGTCAAGTCCACTCCCTATTGACAATACGAGGTTTATTGGTAGTTCTGAGGAATTGTTGGAAGAAAGTAAAAAATCACGCCTATTGATTCGTGACCTCCTTGACGAATTTGTGGTGGAGTAATGTCATTTGTGAGCACCTTTTTCAATTCCCATCTTTGTTGCGAATTTTGAAAATTGGAATTTACAAATATAGTTCGACATTCTCCAATCTATGAAAGTTAAGCGTTTATCCCAATTCTGTTCGAATATTGACTGAAACTGATGAAACTTACTGCATACCGTTTCGAACCTTATTTTTCAGTGTCGTTCACTTTGGTACAAATAGTGATCATACTTGATATCTGTGTATGACCAGTGATTTCAGAGGGAGCACTCGTTAACTCAAACTACCAATAAGTCCGACTTTTTAAGATGCCACAGACTGTGAGTGGATGAAATTTTGATTTTGTTCATCTTGAGCAGAGTATATTGGTATACTGGACTGGCGTTCGAGTAAACGGGAAATGTGCAACATGAATTTTCATTCAATTTTTGGGGGTCAAATTGGCATTGAGTAGAGACTATTTGGATTGGAAACCGTAAGAAAAATTACCTGGTTTGCTTTCCCGGAGTTATGCCTATCGTGATGGATGGTTTTGGAAAGCATCGCTCTTTTCTGGAAATTTTGTTTCTCCAAATTGGCGGTCGAAGCAATTTCCAAAAAGCAAAAATATACGAAAATGGGAATTGGTTTTGCAAAATCCTAATTTGGGTGTAATTATAAACTTCATCAATCGAGCGCTATTGATTTAAATAGAGGTGAATGAAAAATTGGTTACTTTACTTTGAAATAGGAGATGTCAATTTTGCCGAAGCTTTCTTCAAAAGATATCTTTAGTCCTACTGTTCTTCTTGCATTGGCCCTAATGGCCATCATTGTAATGATGATACTTCCGGTGCCGGCTTGGGTCTTAGATGTTGGTCTTGCCGCTTCTTTCGCGTTGGCGATTCTCATTTTTACGGTGACTCTGTTTATCGAAAGGCCTTTGGATTTTTCAGCATTTCCAACGATATTGCTTGCATCTCTTATGCTGAGGTTATCTTTAAACATCTCGTCAACAAAGTTGATTATTGGGCAAGGCCATACTGGAACGAATGCTGCAGGAGATGTTATTGAAGGTTTTGCTGAATTTGTCATGGGAGGTAGTGTATTCCTAGGCTTAGTCGTTTTTGGCGTACTGCTTATCGTCAATTTTATGGTTATCACCAAGGGAGCTACTCGGATGGCGGAGGTCGGCGCCAGGTTTGCTTTGGACGGTATGCCAGGAAAACAATTGGCAATCGATAGTGATATGTCAGCGGGCGCGATAGATCATACAGAAGCCAAACGTCGTCGTGAGATTGAGCAACAAGAAACTACTTTTTTCGGCTCGTTGGATGGCGCTTCGAAATTTGTCAAAGGCGATGCTATTGCAGGTTTGTTGATCACGTTGCTTAACTTGGTAATGGGTTTGATTATGGGTGTTCTAGTCCACAGCATGCCCCTAGGTGCTGCATTCGAAACTTACGCCATTTTGACGATTGGAGACGGTCTGGTATCACAAATTCCAGCAGTTGTGATTTCGATTGCTTCCGCTTTGCTGTTGGCGCGTGGAGGAAACCGAGGCGCAACCGACAGCGCTCTGTTTGATCAACTGGGTCGTTACCCATCTGCATTAGCGACCGTTGCAATATTAATGAGTATGTTTGCGCTTGTTCCCGGTTTACCTTTTCTACCATTTATTTTGGGTGCTGTAGTCTTAGGTATAGCTGCGTCTATTGGTTATCAAAAAGATAAGAAAAAGAGGACCAAAACAGACGAAGATGATGTTCAAGCAGGCGAGCCCGAACCCAAAGCGTTGGGCGACATTTTGGATTTGGATGATGTGCACGTGGAGTTTGCACCTGATTTGGTGAATATGGTTTTGGATGCTGGTACCGGATTGGATGCACGAATCGCAAATATGCGTACTCACGTAGCAACGGTGTTTGGAATAATAATGCCAGATATTCGCTTGACGGATCAACCGGAGTTACAAATTGGAACGTATGTCATCAAGATCCAAGGTGTAGAACAAGTCCGAGGAAGCCTACATCCAGACTTAGTTCTAGCTCTTCTACCCGACGATCCCGACGCTTTGCCATCTGGCTCTGACGTGACAGAGCCCGTTTATGGAGCGCCAGCGCGTTGGATCACGCCGAAAGATCAGGAAGCCGCAGCATTGGTTGGGGCCACAATAGTTACTCCACCTGAAATTTTGGCTACGCATCTCTTAGAGGTGATTAAGCAGAATTTTGCGAGACTTTTAACGCTGAAATCTCTGCGCCGTTTACTTTCCGAAATGACAAATTTATCCGATCCAGGGCGCGCGGAAGCAAATCGAAAGCTGCTGGATGAGTTGGTGCCAGACAAAGTGCCATTGGATACTTTGCATGCGGTTTTACGCTTGTTGCTTGAGGAGCGCGTATCGATCAGAAACTTACCGCTTATCCTTGAATCAATTGCTGAAGCAAGGTTGATGACCACTCAACCTGAGGGAATCTGCGAACATGTTCGTCAACGTTTAGGTTTTCAGCTTGTTTCTGAGATGAAAAGGGACGACGGCAGTATTCCTTTGGTTCAGCTTGCGCCTGAATGGGAAGAAGCATTTTCGACCTATCAGATTGAAACGAAATCAGGAGGGATGGACATTGCATTACCACCGGAGCTGTTTAATCGATTAGCAGACGGGGTCTCTGATAGATTTGATCAAGTTACGGAACAGGGCCTGTTTCCGGCGTTGGTCACTTCGTCCCGTCGTAGGCGCTTCTTGCGCGCAATCATGAGAGCGAGAGGCATCGCCAATCCCGTCCTATCATTTGAAGAAATCGGTATGGATGCTCGCCCTGCTTTGGTAGGAATGGTGGCTGCGTGATTGATTTGCCGGAGGAGTTGCAGGCTATTATTACGGCAAGCCTTTGGCATGGCATTGTTGTCTTTTTAAGGGTTTCGGCACTTATTTCTGTTTTGCCGGTTTTTGGCGAACGAACTGTACCAATGCGAATCAAAATTGCTTTGGCTTTGGCTTTCACGCTAATTGTTGCGCCTGCCATCGTACCCATCGCTCCACCCGCAGATTCGCTGGCGATCTCTGGATATGTGTTAACTGAGGTGGTTGTCGGGTTGGCGTTTGGTCTTGGGATCCGGCTGTTTGTGTTGGCCTTGCAAACAGCCGGATCAATCGCCGCACAATCCACATCGCTTGCCCAGATTCTTGGCGGAGCGTCGGTAGAACCAATCCCGGCAATGGGTTACGTTCTGGTGGTGGGTGGATTGGCTTTGGCTGTCATGTCAGGTTTGCATGTCCATGCCGCGCGTCTTTTAATTCAATCCTACAATCTCTTTCCAGCCGGGGTTTTTCCAGATGGGCAATCACTATCTCTGTGGGGCGTCGGGCGTATTTCTTACGCCTTCTCGCTTGCTTTCATGCTCGCGGCCCCGTTCGTCATCGCGTCAGTTATATATAATTTGGCTTTGGGGGTCATCAACCGGGCCATGCCCCAATTGATGGTCGCTTTCGTTGGTGCTCCGGTAATTACAATGGGCGGGATATTTCTATTGTTTGTTGCGGCGCCGGTGATGTTGACAGCCTGGACCGACGCTTTGTTGGGTTTTTTCGCTGATCCGCTGGGTGCGCCAAAATGAGCGGCGGTGGCGAAGACGAAGCAGATAAATCACACGAAGCGACGCCCGAGAAACTGCGAAAAGCACGCGAAAAAGGTGAGGTGGCGCGATCCACAGACTTATCTGTAGCGGCAAGCTATGGAGGATTGCTACTTGCAGCCTTGGCGGTTGGTTTAGCGTCAATTGAGCAGTTTGGCACAGCCTTGATGGTTTTGCTGGACCAACCTGATCGTCTTGCTCCGTTGTTTTTTGATGGAGCCGTGGCTTCGCCCTTTGGCGGGCTGTTGCAAGTTGTGGCCGCAGCTCTGTCGCCTTGGTTCATTGTTCCAGCTACGGTGGTTTTGTTGTCCATTCTTGCACAGCGTGCTTTTGTCGTTGCCCCTAGTAAACTAGCTCCAAAGCTATCCCGCATTTCGTTGATTTCAAATGCAAAGAACAAATTTGGGCGATCCGGTCTTTTTGAATTCTTTAAGAGCTTTGTAAAATTGCTACTTTACTCCGTTTGCCTATATTTCTTTTTGCGGGCGCGTCTTGAAGACATCGTTGCCGTGGTCAATGCGGGACCTTGGATGGCTGTTGCGATGTTGGGCAGGTACTGCGTTGAGTTTTTGTTTATTGCGCTGTTGATTTCGATTGTTATCGGCGGGATTGATGCTGTTTGGCAGCACAAGGAACACCTTCGTAAAAATCAGATGTCGCGCAAGGAAGTTATGGATGAAAGTAAAGATTCCGAAGGTGACCCGCATATGAAGCAACATCGGCGCGCGCGGGCCCAGGAAATTGCTTTGTCCAAAATGATGGCGGATGTTCCGACGGCGGATGTCGTGATTGTAAATCCAACGCACTACGCGGTAGCCTTAAAGTGGAGTCGAAAGCCAGGAAGTGCTCCGATTTGTGTTGCCAAAGGCATTGATGAGGTTGCTGGAACGATACGTAGGATAGCAGCTGAAAATGCGGTTCCTATTCACAGTGATCCACCAACCGCGCGGGCTCTGCATGCCACGTTGGATGTCGGGGACCAAATCGCCGAAGATCTGTTTGGACCTGTTGCAGCTGCAATTCGGTTCGCAGAAAATATGCGTTTACGTGCAAAAGGGCGAGTTTGATGGCGCAGACGGACTTCCCCAAATTGGTGCAGGTGACCCAAGCGTTGTATCTGCGTGAACTCCAAAAAATCCAACATTTCCTGGTCCAGGAAGCGGCCGTAAAACAGAGCATAGACAAGTTGGACTCACAGGTCACCGATACGCTTTCGGACCGCGCTACTATGCACACGGTTGGGGCTGATATGGCATGGCGCGCTTGGGCGGAAAAAACCCGGCGTGAGCTGAATATGGAAATGGCCCATCTAAGAGCACACCGGCTGACGAAAATGGAACAGGTTGCCAAAACATTTGGGCAGTCACATGCCGTTCAGGTGATGTCAGAACAGGCATCACAGAAATTGCAGATCGCACGCGCCAAGGCCTCATTCGAAAAGCTGGCAGAAACGTTTTGAGCCTAATATTTTAAACGCCTGTCTTGAGACTTGAAGTTGTATCAGCTTTGGATGTGGCCTCGATTGGTCATTTTTTTAACTCCGCTTGTCGGATGCCGCTTGCCTCGTTCGGTTCACAAAGACGTAGGTGAGCTAGCCGTATGCTTCTTGTGATATGAGCATTTCGATGTCTTTCATCATTGGCTTGAACCTACTGGTATGAACTCGATTACCTCCGCGAAATTAGTCTAGTTTTATTCAGGTTTTGGTCTGTGTCCAAACTATGGGCATATTCCCCGGATGTCAGATCAATAAGTCTCGTTTGTCACGCGGCGAGCCCCGCAAATGGGCTTTGGCTTGGAGCCTCGACCAAATTGCCCAGCGGTTGCCATTGGGGTATCCCGCGCCCAAGACCGATCTGAAGCCATCCATCAGTCCTTTTTCCGCTAAGGCCTCGGTGTGCGGCGCCGCGAACTGTGTGCCTGCCTGCGCTCTGTCCACGCGAGTTCACGCCATCACGATCCCTTGTCATCGCTGCCTTAAAGCGATTTTCGGGCAAAGATTTTCATAGGTTTGCATGTGTGAGGGGGCGTTGATCCGCGGTCTGAAAAGCCCGGCTATCGGGACGGTCGTTTAACGCAAACCCTGATCTCTCCTTTTGTTAATTTTGCCCCCAATGCCGGGTCACCGTGATGGTCCGTGCCCGAAACAACCGCCGCGCACTTGCTGGACATGATGGCGAAGTTGGGTGGGATGCTATCGCCACGTCTATTGCAAAGTCGTCGGAGTTTCAGTGCAAATCGGTGACCCGGGAGTGGAGTAAAAAACCGCTCTACTTTACCTGATTGGTTTCTCGAGACTGGGTCGCAGACGTGTTCGGATCGGCAAGTGGCTGATCGACGGCAACTCTGAACCCACCATCCGACGCACTGCAGGTTGACCCTGGCAAGGCGTTGCCCGCACACCAGTACGGATGAGAACGACAGGCAAAATGGAATTCTGGCCGATCATAACAAAGCTGCAAAATGGGTTCATAAACACGATCCCCTCTGACTTCATGCGGTGTCGCAGGCCAACCCAAAACGCGGTGAGAAATTGAAACTGTCTGGTGCGCGCTTCAATTTATTCTGTGTCGTTCCAATCTCAGCTTCGCCGATGGCCGGGGTCGTTTAGGCGTCGAGGCGACTGGAATGGTCTCTATCAGACTGGAAAGGCAGAAGTATGCTCTGGTGACCCCAATCGTCAGTGCAGAGGCTGTTTCGATCGGTTTGGACTGCATCGGACAACCAAGAGTTTTGAGTTGGCGTGTCTTTGGTTTCGACGCACTTTGATCGAGGGCTTGTTGGCACCATGACGCAGATCTGTACGCTGAGCGCCATAAGAAGACCCAATCGGAACCGAGCCAAACATATCCAATGGTTCTGAATGCGAGAAGCCACCACACGCGATTTTAAGTCTTCGCCTATAACCGGATGGTGATTGAATGGAAATCTGACGAAAGAGCCTGTTACTGGAAAAAATCGAATGGCTCCAGATAGATGAGAGAGGTCGAGCCTTCGAAACCGGTGGTACGTGAGGTTGAGATCACCTGTCCTCACAAGCGTCGCACAGGCCAGTCAGGCAGGGCCAATCGCGGGCAACAGATGATCTGGCGGCATTTGGTCCTTGAGCAAAAACTGATGAAAGAACGGCGTTTGTGTCGCCTGTTTTGTGCCCATCATCGCGATAAATGTGCCGGTATCACGGCACGGATTGAAGAGGCGTCCAGTGTTTAAACAAGCGGCGTTTTTCAACACAATTGGCTCGAAGCAGACCATTGCATTGACGTTGGTGGGTCAATGCGCGCAGATACGCAAATGATGACCGCCCGACCAACAGACGCCGCCACTGCCGCGCATGATCGAATTTACCGCGCTTTGCGAACGCGCATCATGCATGGCGACATTGCGCCGGGGCAGGCGCTGACGTTGCGCGGCATTGGCAAAACATATGACGTGTCGATGACCCCTGCGCGCGAGGCTTTGCGCCGTCTTGTGGCAGAAGGCGCCCTGTTTTTGTCAAGTTCGGGTCGTGTGTCGACACCGGAGCTCAGCAACGAGCGGATCGAAGAACTGGCGGCTTTGCGTGCCTTGCTTGAGGTTGAGTTGGCCAGTCGGGCCTTGCCGCGGGCCCATATGGCGTTGATCGATCGGCTCTACGCGATCAATGCGACAGTCGCCGATATGGTGCTGCACCGAGATGCTGTGGGCTATATTCGCAGCAATCTTGAGTTTCACCGCACGCTTTACCTGCGTGCCCAAGCCCCTGCTATTTTGGCGATGGCGGAAACGGTCTGGTTGCAAATGGGGCCGACAATGCGCGCGCTTTATGGTCGATTGCGCCGCACCGAGGCGCCGCAATACCATAAGCTGATTATCGCAGCGCTGAAAGCGGGGGACGAACCTGGGCTGCGTTTGGCTGTGCGTTCGGATGTGACGCAAGGCCTGCGAATGCTGACGACCTGACGGGTCAGGCGGCCAACCCTCTTGTGCCGATCTCGAGGAATTTCGCGCGCCGTTGGGCGATCAATGTGGCACCGTCCAAGCCGTCCATCGCGCCCAGCATGTCACCGATGGCCCGCCGTACTGCGTCCAAGGTGGCCGGTGAGTTGCGATGTGCGCCCCCCAGCGGTTCCGGAATGATACGGTCGACGACACCCAAACTGATCAAATCCTGAGCGGTTAGGCGCATGGCTTCGGCGGCCTCGCGCATCTTTTCGGCGTCTTTCCAAAGGATTGAGGCGCAGCCCTCGGGCGTGATCACGGAATAGACCGAGTGTTCGAGCATCGCGACCTTGTTGGCCGACGCAAAGGCAACCGCCCCGCCCGAGCCACCTTCGCCGATGATCACGCTGAGCAGCGGCACCGGGATTTGCAGGCAGGTTTCTGTCGAGCGGGCAATGGCCTCGGATTGCCCGCGCTCTTCTGCGCCCTTGCCCGGATAGGCGCCGGGTGTGTCCACCAAGGTGATGACGGGAAGGCCAAAGCGACCGGCCAATTGCATCAAACGGATGGCTTTGCGGTATCCTTCGGGCCGCGCCATGCCAAAATTCCGCAGGATCCGCGATTTGGTGTCACTGCCCTTTTCGTGGCCGATCACCATGACAGGCGTGTCATTAAACCTGGCCAATCCACCCATCACGGCCTGGTCATCTGCAAAGTTTCGATCGCCGGCCAAGGGCGTGAAATCTGTGAACAATGCGTCGATGTAGTCACCGCAATGCGGCCGATCCGCGTGGCGCGCAACCTGGCATTTGCGCCAGGGCGTCAGGTTTTTATATAGATCTTCGAGCATGATCGAGGCTTTTTGGTCCAGAGCGACGGCCTCGGCCTCCACGTCCATTTCCTCGTTGGCGCGCGCAAGTGCGCGCAGCTCTTCGGCTTTGCCTTCGATTTCAGCCAAAGGTTTTTCGAAATCCAGATATTGTGTCACGGGCGCGTTCTCCCTGTTGTTGGGCGCTATATGCCCATGCCGACTTGAAATTGCAATTCGCGCTCCGAGCGCAAGTGAGCAAGATTTGTCGAATGGCCCCATGTTAGCCATCTCATAGAGTTCACAGAAGCAGTGCCATGACCCAAAATTACGAAGACCGATTGCGCCGGGTGGTGCAGTATATTCATGACAATCCGGCGGGCGATCTTTCGTTGGACAAGCTGGCGGATGTCGCGGCGTTGTCACGGTTTCATTGGCACCGGATCTTTCATGCGATGATGGGCGAGACATGTGCCCATGCTGTTCGGCGCATTCGGGCACATCGCGCCGCGTTTTGGCTGTTGGACAGTTCAGAGCCAGTGGCGCGGATTGCGGCGCGTGCCGGCTATGACAACGAGCAGAGCTTCGCGCGCATCTTTCGTGAATTCTATGGGCAAACGCCGGCTGCATTTCGTGTGGCGGGGACGTTGCCCTGTTTTTCGATAACCTTCAAAACAGGAGAGACAACCATGTACAATGTTGACATCAAAGAACTTCCCGAAGCGCGGCTGGCGGGCCTTAGCCACAAAGGCCCTTACCACGAGATTTCGCGATCTTATGAACAGGTCACAGCGATCTTTGGCGCACGTGGGCTTTGGCCCCAATCGCGTGGCATGGTGGCGGTGTTTTACGACGACCCAACCGCCGTTGCGCCCTCCGAGCTGCGCAGTCTGGCGGGAATTTCTGTGATGCCTTCGGTTGAATTGCCGCGAGATCTGGAAGAGAGGATGCTGCCAGCGGGGCGACACGCGGTCTTGCGTTTGAAGGGGCCTTACACCGGGCTACAGGCCGCTTACAATTTTCTTTACGGTCAGTGGTTTGCGGCAAGCGGCGAAGAACCCGGCGATGGGCCTTCCTTCGAGATGTATCTCAATTCACCCATGGACACGGCGCCAGCCGAACTGTTGACCGATATTTGCGCGCCGCTGCGGTCGTAGTTGCTGATCAGGGCCACAGCACTGGATAAAGCGAGGCCACAAGCAACCCTGCCATCGTCCAATTGAACGCGCGCAGACGGTCAGGATTGGTCAAAAAGCGCGCCATTTGCTGCCCGATCACGGTCCAGGAGCTGACGGCGGGCAGGTTCACCGCGCCAAAGATAGCGGCCACCATCAGCACACCTGCGAAGCTCTGACTGGGCGAATAGACCGATATTGCGGTGACGGCCATGAACCACGCCTTGGGGTTGACCCATTGAAAGGCGGCGGCTTGCAAAAAGGAAAAGGGGCGTGCGGTTGACGTACGCCCCACCGATGGAGCTGCGGTGGCGATTTTCCAGGCAAGATATAAAAGGTAAAGCACCGCGAGAAGCGTGAGGACGTCATGGGTGATCGGATAGCGATCAAAAACCTGCGACAGGCCCGCGCCCATCAAAATCACCATCAGAACAAAGCCCAAGGCCACGCCGAGCATATGTGGAATTGTTCGGCGGAACCCGAAATTGGCCCCCGACGCCATCAGCATCAGATTGTTGGGGCCCGGGGTGATCGAGGACACAAACGCGAAGATCACGAGGCCGAAAAGCAGATCTAGGGTCATGTGCGTCACGTCTCAGCGCTTGTCGGGAACAGATGAGGGGATGTTTGCGCAAAGTTCAGGGTCAAGTGCAACCGATTGCGTGTGGCGGGCGCAAAGGGGTGTGGCGATAGCCGGTGCGATGTGCCCGTTTGGAAGGTGGTGCGTGGACTTTTCTTGCCTCCGGCGGGGATATTTTTGGCAAGAGGAAAAGGGGGCGGCTGGCCCCCTGATCCAGGTTTCAACGTCTTCAGCCAGCGATCATTTCAGATTGGCGCACGATGACTTCGGCCTGTTTGATCGAGGCGATGTCGACGAGGCGGCCTTTGTATACGGTTGCCCCTTCGCCGTTGGCCTTGGCCTGTTCCATGGCTGCGAGGATTTCGCGGGCTTCGGCGACTGCTTCGGCAGAGGGGGTGAACACTTCGTTGGACAGGGCCACTTGCTTTGGGTGGATCGCCCATTTGCCGACCATGCCCAATGTGGCGGAACGCCGGGCTTGTGCACGAAAGCCTTCATCGTCAGAAAAGTCGCCAAACGGGCCGTCGACGGGCAGCACGCCATGGGTTCGGCAGGCGGCGACGATCGCGGCTTGTGCCCAATGCCAGGGATCGGACCAGTGTTTTTGGCCGTCTTGCAGCATGTAGTAATTTTCTTGGGTGCCGCCGATGCCTGTTGTTTGCATGCCCATTGAGGCGGCGAAATCGGCGGCGCCCAGGCTCATGGCTTGGAGGCGGGGTGAGCTGGCGGCGATGTCTTCCACATGGGCGATACCGGCAGCGGATTCGATGATGACTTCGAAGCCGAGGCGTTTGCTGCGCCCTTTTGCGGCCTCGGCGGCGGTGACAAGTGCGTCGACGGCATAGACATCAGCAGCGCAGCCGACTTTTGGGATCATGATTTGATCAAGCCGGTCGCTGCCTTGTTCGATCAGGTCGATCACGTCACGATACCAATGGGGTGTGTCGAGCCCGTTTATGCGTACCGACAAGGTTTTGGTGCCCCAGTCGATGTCGCTTAGGGCTTTGATCACATTGACGCGGGCGCTTTCCTTGTCAGAGGGGGCCACGGAGTCTTCGAGGTCGATGTTGATGACATCGGCGGCGCTGGACGCCATTTTTTCAAAGATCGCAGGGCGGGAGCCGGGGCCAAACAGCTGGCAACGGTTGGGGCGGGCCGGGGCGGCAGGCTGAAGGCGGAAGCTCATGATGAGGCCTTTCGGGTAATGAAATTGCGGAACGCTTGGGCTTTGAGGTATTAAATTGCGTGAGGCCGTGCAAGCGCTATTGTGCAGGTGCAGCAATTGCCCAGTGCGTGTGGGCGAATCGACTTGGGTAGTGCTGGGTTTGTGCAAATTTCTGTAGCAGAAACGGAATTTGTTCGAAGAAAATTGCTTGAATTGGGATGTTGGCGGCTCAAAACGCGATACAGTTTGTCGGGTGCTGGGTTAGGATCGCAACGTTTTCTGCAGGAGAGATGTGCGATGATCGAGACCCCGTATCTTTTGTTCCTGGGCGATGCGCCCGATCAGTTGGCTGCCAAGGTGGCGCAAGGCATCAAGGACTGGCGTCCGGACAATGCGTTGGGGCAATTGCGTTTGCCGGGATGCGGTGCTGATGTGGGGCTGGGCGATCTGACCCTTGCCGAGGCGAAAGCAGCCGGGGCCAAAACCTTGGTGATTGGTGTGGCCAACCGAGGTGGTGTAATCAGTCAGGCGTGGAAAGATGTGCTGATCGCAGCGCTTGAGATGGGTTATGATCTGGCGTCTGGCCTGCACAATCTGTTGCGTGACGAGGGTGATCTGGTTGCAGCGGCACAGATGCATGGTGGTACCTTGCATGATGTGCGGGTGCCGACGGTGGGATATCCAATTGCCAATGGCGTCAAGCGGACGGGCAAACGGGTGCTGGCGGTTGGGACCGATTGTTCGGTGGGTAAAATGTACACGGCGTTGGCCTTGGACGAGGCGATGCGTGCGGCTGGGATGAAAAGCACGTTCCGCGCCACTGGGCAGACGGGCATTTTGATCACGGGTCAAGGTGTGCCGCTGGATGCGGTGATTGCGGATTTTATGGCGGGGTCGGTCGAGTATTTGACGCCGAACAATGATGCGGATCACTGGGACATCATCGAAGGGCAAGGCAGTCTGTTCCATGTGTCTTATTCCGGCGTGACGATGGCGTTGATTCACGGTGGTCAGCCAGATGCGTTGATTTTGAGCCACGAGCCGTCGCGGGCGCATATGCGCGGTTTGCCGGGATACACTTTGCCGTCTTTGGAAGCGTTGCGCGATACGGCGTTGCCTTTGGCGCGGGTGGCAAACCCCGAGTGTCAGGTGGTGGGGATTTCTGTCAACACGCAGCATATGAGTGAGGCGGAGGCTATTGACTACTTGGGCGAAGTTGAAACGCGCATGGGCTTGCCTACGGTTGATCCGTTTCGCCAAGGGGCTGAGCGGTTGGCGGCGGCGCTGGCGGCAGTGTAGGTTTGGTTTTGCTGGGGTGGGAGCCTCCGGCGGGGATATTTGAGGCAAGAGGAAGGCGCGGTTTTGGAGATTTCGGTAGACCGGGATGTGTTTGCTTTGGCGCAGGTGTTCACCATCTCGCGCGGCTCGCGCACTGAGGCCCAAGTTCTGAGCGCGCGGGTTGCTGAGGCGGATCACAGTGGATGGGGCGAATGTGTGCCTTATGCGCGATATGGCGAGACGCTGGGTTCGGTTGAGGCGCAGATCCTTGGCTTGCCCGATCGGTTTTCGCGGGCGGATCTGGGAGAGCTTTTGCCAGCTGGTGCGGCGCGCAATGCGGTAGATTGTGCGCTTTGGGATCTGGAGGCCAAGCGGGCTGGATGCCGGGCGTGGGAACTTGCGGGCTTGGCTGCTCCGAGGGCCGAAGTTACGGCCTATACGCTGTCGTTGGATACGTCGGAAGCGATGCAGGCGCAGGCGGCCAAACATGCGTTTCGTCCCCTGTTGAAGATCAAACTTGGCACGCCGGATGACATGGTGCGTCTTGAAGCGGTGCGGACGGGGGCGCCGGACTCACGGATTATTGTCGATGCCAACGAGGGTTGGAGCGCCGAGATCTATGCAGATCTTGCGCCACATCTGGTGCGTTTGGGCGTGGATCTTGTGGAGCAGCCGCTGCCTGCGGGGGAAGACGAGGCGCTGATCGGGATGGCGCGTCCGGTTCCGGTTTGTGCGGATGAAAGCTGTCATGACCGGTCCAGTTTGGCGGATTTGGCGGGCAAATACGATGTTGTGAACATCAAGCTCGACAAGACAGGCGGGCTGACTGAGGCTTTGGCGTTGCGCGAGGCTGCCATCACCGCTGGATACGGCGTTATGGTGGGGTGCATGGTGGGGTCTTCGTTGGCGATGGCTCCGGCGGTATTATTGGCGCAAGGGGTTGGTTTTGTCGATTTGGATGGGCCGCTTTTGTTGGCGCAAGATCGCGACTCGGCTCTGGTTTATGATGAAAAGGGCGTGCATCCACCCCAGGCTGCTTTGTGGGGGTGAGCCCTTGAATTGCTGCGCGGATCGCGCCACAACTTATGCTGATAGCGGAGATGGAACATGACGCGCACGGTCTATGTGAATGGGGAATATCTCCCTGAAAATGAAGCAAAAATCTCGATTTTTGATCGTGGTTTCCTGATGGCTGATGGGGTGTACGAGGTGACCAGCGTGCTGGATGGCAAGCTGATTGATTTTGCCGGCCACGCCGCCCGATTAGAGCGTAGCCTGGACGAGTTGGATATGGCCAGCCCGGTCACGATGGACGCCCTTTTGGACATCCACCGCGAGTTGGTGTCGGTTAACGAAATCGAAGAAGGTTTGGTTTACCTTCAGATCACGCGGGGAGCGCCTGGCGATCGTGATTTTGTGTTTCCTGATCCGGAAAGTACCCAACCGACTTTGGTTTTGTTCACGCAGAACAAGCCCGGGTTGGCGGACTCGCCCGCCGCGCAAAAAGGCATCAAGGTGATCAGCATTGATGATGTTCGCTGGGGCCGGCGTGACATCAAGACCGTTCAGCTGCTGTATCCGAGCATGGGCAAGATGATGGCAAAGAAGGCGGGTGCAGATGATGCATGGATGGTGCAGGACGGATTTGTGACCGAGGGCACCAGTAACAACGCCTATATCGTCAAGGGTGGCAAGATCATCACCCGTGAGCGCTCCAACGATATTTTGCACGGGATCACACGGGCGGCTGTGCTGCGCTTTGCCCAAGAGGCGCAGATGGAGGTGGAAGAGCGTAACTTTACGATAGAAGAGGCACGCGATGCGGATGAGGCGTTTATCACATCAGCCAGTTCTTTCGTGATGCCCGTGGTCGAGATTGACGGCACCAAACTGGGCGATGGCACGCCGGGTCGGGTGGCGCCTCGGTTGCGCGAAATCTATCTGGAGGAAAGCCGCAAGGCGGCGGTCTAGGACTTTAACTGCCATCCGGTTTGGGGTGGCAAAAACGCCTCGACCGCGGCGCTGGCAATGACCAGCGTTGTTCCGCTCGGCGTTTCCACGTTCAACCCGCCCAGAACCGCCGTGATTTCGGCGCGACCTCGGGGCAGGGCGGATTTCAGCGCCTCGGTGTCGACGGCTTCGGGATCTTGCACCCCAATTGTCACCTGCACGCGCATGGCGTCGGTTGGCACGTCGAGCGACGCAAATATCGGCAGCGAGGAATGGCGGATCGCGTCCTCAATCGCGCGGGCGGCGGCCTTGGTGTAATCCATACCGTATTGGTCATTGCCCATGCCCATTTCGATGATCATTCGCTGTTCAGCCATCGGTCTTCTCCATATCAAAGCTGACCGAAATGGCAGCGTTGGCCATCACTGTTGGGTGGCCGTTGCCGTCGGGGCGGGGAATGTCCAACCCACCTTTGCGCACAATAACAGTGGGTTGACCATATGGGAACACGTCGGTCAACACGCTGGGATCCACTGCATCGGGGTTTTGCACGCCGATTTCGACGGTGATGATCATGGCTTCCTTAGGAAAACCGAACAGCTCGGCCATGTTGATAGAGTTGTGCCACAGCGCGTCCATAACCGCGCGTTTGGCGGCCTGTGTGTAGTCGCCGCGCCGCAGTGAACTGCCCATACCAAATTCGGTTAACACCCGGATCATTGCGCCCTCCTGACTTGCCCCTCGCTTTACGCGATTGGGCGCGTGATTACGAGGGTGGCTGAACGGTGATCACGTGGGCTTCGTACCAGGCCGACAGATCGCGGATATCCTCATCGCTGAGCCGTTTGGCAATCAGCGTCATCCGCCGGTCTTCGCGTTCACCCGAGCGGTAGTCTTTCATCGCCTTTTCAAGGTAATAGGCGGATTGCCCGGCAAGATTGGGCACTTCGGGGTCGGTGCCAACGCCGTCGCGGCCATGACAGACCGTACACTGACGAGACAGTTTTTTGCCCTTGTCCAGATCGGCGGCAAAAACAGGGCTGGCTATGGCCAGAGCAGCGACAATGGGCAAAGTCAAAAGTTTCATGAACACTCCAGGCGTAAAAAGGGCGGGCCCAAGGAACAGGCCCGCCCAATAAGATCAGTTGGAATAGCTGATGCGATAGACCGCATTGGCCAAATCGTCAGACACCAGGATCGACCCGTCGCGCAGCTGGATCACATCGACCGGGCGGCCATCATAGATGCCGTTTTCGTCCATCCAGCCCTCGGCGAAAGGCTCGGT
Source organism: Sedimentitalea sp. (assembly GCA_045105075.1). Lineage (GTDB taxonomy): Bacteria > Pseudomonadota > Alphaproteobacteria > Rhodobacterales > Rhodobacteraceae > JBGCDD01. The sequence goes on from JBGCDD010000186.1 coordinate 45,342, forward strand.
GCGGGCGTTACCTTCGGCGTCAATAAAGGTGACCATGATGCGCGCACCAACCGGTTCCGTACGGTTCCAGCTGCCATGCTGCGCCGAGAAGATGGCGTTTTTGTACATCTCGGGGAACATTTTGCCGGAGTAGAACGACATGCCCAGATCGGCGGCGTGGGCCACAGTTTCAACTGCCGGGTGCACCACGTCGACCGGAACCTCTTGGCCTGCATATTCGTTGGTGCGCACGGTGCCGCCGCCATACCAAGGGTGGCCAAAGTGCTGGCCGGCTTCGGTTTGACGGTTGATTTCACCGGGCGGAATATCGTCGCCCATGCCATCAACCTGATTGTCGGTCCACCACAGCTCGCCGGTTTCGGGGTGGAAATCATGCCCGACCGAGTTGCGCACGCCATACGTGTAAACCTCGCGGTTGGACCCATCGCGATCCATGCGAATGATGCCACCAATGCCGACCTCGTTGTAAAGCTCCAGCTTCTCTTCTGGGGCGACGTTGAAAGGTTGGCCCAGCGAAATGTAAAGTTTGTTGTCGGGGCCCACTTTCACAACGCGCGCAGTGTGGTTGTAGCTCTCTTCATCAACCGGGATCAGCGTGCCCTGAGGCACAATTGGCACGGCCACAACATCGGGGCTTTCGTGGAAGAATTCGGCGGCAGGATACATCATCACCCGGTTGCGTTCGGCGATGAACAAAAAGCCGTCCTTCGAAAACGCCACGCCGTTGGGTACGTCAAGTTCCAGCGAGGGTGCGAAATCCTTGACCTCATCGGCGACACCGTTGCGATCACGGTCCATCACGGACCAAACTTTTGACTTTTTGGTGCCGACAAACAGAACTGTGCCCTGCGGTGCCATCGCCATATGGCGCGCGTCAGGCACCAGCGCATAAAGTTCGATCTTGAAACCTTCGGGCATCGTGATCCGGCTGAGCACATTGCGAATCGAATCCGCAGAGGCGGAATTTTGATCGACATAGGTGTGGTCTTTGGTCCCTGTGAGCTTGAAGGCCCCTAGTTTTTCCAGATTGCTTTGTGCCAAAGCAGGCGTCGCCATCAGCGCACACACGGCCACAGCATTCAGTAGATGTTTCATCTTTTTCCTCCCAAAGGTTCCGTCGCAGGCTCTCAGGCGTCCAGCCTCCACCGGTTTTCGCTTTTGCAGGTTCTCACCTGCAGGGCCGCGTGACGCAGCGGCAATCCTATCACGGTAAGCTGAGCAAGGAGGGTGCGCTATTGCCAATTGGTCGGATTTTTTTACCGATTTGCGGTTTTCACTGCTGAGGCCTGGGGAATCAGTTACGCGTCCAACCGGCCTCGCCAAGCGCGTGACCGTAGCTGCTTGCGATGCGCATCCTGGGCCCCAAGCCTTTGGAAAGCAACAGTTTGTGCATCGGACGAAGCCGCCAACACGGCACATGCATCACCATATGGTGTTCAAGATGATAGTTCACCCAATAAGGCGCAACAAAGGTGCGTTCGAGCCAGGTGGCATGGGTGGTGCGCGCATTTTGCAGAGCGTTTTCCGAGGTTTCCGTGGCGCCGTGTTCGGCAATGTTGCGCAACCTCAGGACAAATTGGAACCACGTCAGAAACGGCAGGATCCAAAACACCAGACCATACCACCACTGGCCGAACATGCTCATCAGCACGGCAACAGCGATCAAAACGGGCAGGGACTTCCACAGCTCGCGCGCTTTGAACGCTTGGGCAAAGTCAGAATTCGCAGCATCTAGGGCATCGTCATCCCCGGCCAGCCGAAACGACATGACGATCTGGGCAAGAAGCTGTTTGCCGCCAGTTTGGCCGGTCAGGTCGCGCACAAACTTTCGAATCAAAGAGGCGCGCGTCGTCGGGAATTTCGCCGACAGTGACAGGTCAGGGTCTTTTTCGGTTTGAGTAAAGCGGTGATGGGTCAGGTGATAATGGCGATAGGCCGACAGCTCTGCCAGTATCGGGCGTCCGCACAGCCATTCGCCGACAAAATCGTTCAGCCTGCGGTTTTTGAACAGCGCGTTGTGGGCGGCTTCGTGCATCAAAATCGCCAGCCCCAACTGGCGCGAACCAATCACCATCACGGCCAGCACGCCGGTCACCAGATTGGGAAACAGCGCAAATCCAATGACGGCGGCGGCGATCACGCCCCAACAATGCAGGACCAAAAGCGCACCCATCGCATCGGATCGCGCAGCAAGCGGGCGAATTTCTTCGGGGCTGAGAAAGGCTTTTCCAGGGGTCATCGCGCGGCTCCTCCTGGTGCGCACGGTTTCAAACCGGCCCGCCTAATGTCAAGAGGTGCGCTGCGTCACGAGTTCAGCTGTGCCAGTCGAAAAAGCCCGGCCCGGCCTGACCCAACAGCTTGCGCGCCATGGCATTGCCCATCTCGGCCCCTTCGGCGATTTGGCCGGTCATATCATCGCTCAGTGCTTCGCTGCCATCCGGACGCAGCACTTCGCCGCGCAGCCTCAGGGTTGTGCCATCCAGCAGCGCCAATCCGGCAATCGGCGTTTCGCAGGACCCATCAAGGGCGGCCAGAAACGCGCGCTCGGCCGCCAGCCGTTGGCCGGTTGGTGTGTCGTGAATGGCGGCCAGCATCTCGGCCACGCGCGTGTCATTCTGGCGTCGTTCAATTCCGATCGCACCTTGGGCCACGGCAGGCAACATCGCCTCGGGGTCAATCGGCGTGGCGGGTACGTCGGACATATCAAGCCGGTTTAGCCCTGCCATAGCCAAGAAGGTGCATTCTGCTACGCCCTCTGCCAATTTGCGAAGCCGGGTTTGCACATTGCCGCGAAACTCCACGACGTTCAGGTCAGGCCTGCGGTTCAGCAGTTGCGCTTTGCGTCGCAAACTTGAGGTGCCGACAACCGCGCCCGTCGCCAGATCGCCCACGGCGCTGATCGACGGCGACACAAAGCCGTCACGCACGTCTTCACGCGGCAGATAGGTATCAAGCAGCAAACCCTTTGGTTGCTGCACCGGCATGTCTTTCATCGAGTGCACAGCGATGTCGATTTTGCCAGCCAGCAAATCCTCTTCGATCTCGCGCGTGAACAGACCTTTGCCACCGATGTCTTTCAACGGACGGTCCTGAATCGCATCACCGGTGACTTTGATCACGATGATCTCAAAAGCCTCCAGCGGCAGATCAAAGGCCTCGGCCAGTCGTTTTCGGGTCTCATAAGCCTGCGCCAAAGCCAGCGGAGAGCCGCGGGTTCCAATGTTCAGGGGTGTGCCGGGTGTGGGGAGATCAAGTGTCATTCCTCATTCTTAGTCGCGTCAATTTGCCCTGACAACCTGCCCTGCCTTGACAAAGTGACGCTTTGACGAAACCAACGATGGAAATTGCGATCGAGGGACCCATGGCTGAGACCAAAAAACTGCTGCGCGCGCTTGCTGGCGAAACCCAAACTATTCCGCCGATCTGGATGATGCGCCAGGCGGGGCGCTATCTCCCTGAATATCGCGCGACACGTGCCCAAGCAGGCGATTTTCTGTCGTTGTGCTATAACAGCGAGTTGGCGGCCGAGGTGACGCTGCAACCGATCCGTCGTTATGGCTTTGATGCGGCTATTCTTTTTGCTGATATCCTGTTGGTTCCCCAGGCGCTGGGCGCAGATCTTTGGTTTGTCACTGGCGAAGGCCCGCGTCTGTCAACCATCACGAGCCAAAGCGATTTTGACAAGCTCAAGCCTGCCACCGATATTCACGACACGTTGGCCCCGATCTATGAAACCGTGCGCATCTTGTCGCGCGACTTGCCTTCGGAAACCGCGTTGATTGGTTTTGCCGGCGCGCCCTGGACCGTGGCGACATACATGATCGCGGGCCGTGGCACGCCAGATCAAGCACCCGCCCATGCGTTGCGCCGCGAAAACACGCCCCTGTTCGAGGCATTGCTGGATCGCATCACCGACGCGACAATCGATTATCTGTCGCTGCAGATCGAGGCGGGTGCTGAAACGGTCAAGATTTTCGACAGCTGGGCTGGCTCGCTCAGCGGGGCAGATTTCGACAAATATGCACTTGAGCCTTGCCGCAAGATCACGGCTGCGCTGAAACAGCGCCATCCCAACACACCCATCATTGGATTTCCGCGCGAAGCGGGTGATAAATACATTGGCTTTCATGGTGCCACAGGGGTAGATTGTGTCGCCTTGGACAACTCCGTTGATCCCGCCTGGGCTGCCGAAAATGTGCAAAGCGCAGGCTGCGTGCAGGGCAATCTGGCGTCATCACATATGGTGACAGGCGGACAGGCATTGATCGACGAAACCCGCGAGATCGTGCGTGCGTTTTCCGGCGGCCCGCACATCTTCAACCTTGGCCACGGGATCACACCAGATGCCGACCCTGAAAACGTGCAATTGATGATCGATACAGTTCGAAGCACAACAGCCTGATTTCCACTTGACGCGCGGGATATGCTGGCATACCCCGAGCGCGCTTGTGGCGGAGTAGCTCAGTTGGTTAGAGCAGCGGAATCATAATCCGCGTGTCGGGGGTTCAAGTCCCTCCTCCGCTACCA
>JBGCDD010000187.1:0-31326 GCA_045105075.1 Sedimentitalea sp.
GCTGCGGATCATCCAGTTTGCGCGGCGCAAACGTTTGGGCGTGCCCGGCGTTGTGACCAGCGCCGCAAAGGGCAGGCGCAACATGTCCGAGGGCGGTGCGATGATCAGGTTGGGGTAGTTTTCAATGATGCCATCCAGCCCGCCAAAAAGATCGCGGTAAAGGCTGTGGGCGGCGTCAAAGTCAAAATGCGCGCGCGGGTCGGCGGCTTTTGGCCCGCCGGCTTGCATGGCGCCGCGCAGCCCTTGTGCGCCGCCGCCCGAGCAGCCGGGATCACTGATCGCCACATCGCAACGGAACGCCTGAATGCGGGCGCGCAACGTGCGCCGCGATGGCTCGCCCATGCGCGCGATGTGCACACGATCCGCGGTGATGGCCACGATGTGATTGGCCGAGCTTTCAAGCCCCGGAATGGCCGCCGGCTGCAGCGAGGCCAACACAAAGGTCACCACCATTTCATCGTCTGCGAGTGTCGCCTGAACATCGGCCACTGACATCGGGGTGATTGCGCCCAGCCCCAGATTGCCCACGCCCATGGCAGCAAGCGAGCCGTCGATGCCGCTCATGTCACGATCAATCTTGGCAAGTTCGCCGCTGAGCCGTTCGATCACCGCAGGGTCGCGCGCGGTGTTGGCGACGCTGGCCGCCAGCCGGGCGCTGAGGGCGCTGTGTTGTTCCTGAATGTCCTGGCGTTCACGCAACAGACCGCCGCGACCGGGATCATCCACCGACAGCCGGGTTTCCAGAAATTGCAGCGCCTCGGCAGAGCGGGTGACCTGAGTCCATTGCAGCGCCTGAAACGCTTCGTCAACATGCGCGGGGGGCGGCGGGGTCGGGGTGTCGATCAGCAACCAGGCAAAAAGCTCGAAATCCCAGGACACTTCCGGCAGGTTTTCGCGGTATGCGGGGGATTTATGCGCTTGCGTCAGGCGGCGATATTGGCGCTGTGCGTCGGCGCGATCACCGGTTTGCATCAGGACTTGCGCCAGAAAGGTGCGTGCGACTTTGCTGTCATTTGCCTCGTCGGGCAGAACTGCGTCGTTGAGCGCGACAGCTTCGCGAGCAAGGGTCTTCGCGCTTTGCATATCGCCGGAAAAGCCAACAATCTGGGCTATATCGATCAGGGCAGCGCTGAAGTCGACACTGTTTTCCGGCGCTGCCTTGCGCAGATCATCGACCACAGCCAGCCAGGGTGCAATGGCCTGCGTGGCTTGACCCTTTTCAAGATCAAGCCAAAACCCAACCCGTTTCAGCCGCGAAGACGTCAGCGCCAGCATCCAGGGATCGCTTGATTGGGCCGCTTGGGTCGCTATTTGGGCCTGCGCCCGGGCCAAGCGCGCAGTGGCCGCATCAAGAAACCCGTTTTCGGTCAGAAAAACGGTTTGATCCGCCAGCAACCACACTGCATCGACGACCGCAGTTGGATCGACCCCGGGCGAGGCCTCGGCCGCCGCATCGCTGAGATCATAAAGCGCGATGGCGCGATCCGGGTCGCCCGCCAGATTGGTGATCCAGGCCAGTTGCGCATAAACGCTCGACAGGTGCGTGCGTCCGGTTTCAGACCGCTCGAGGATGGGAATGGCGCGCTGCATCGTCGCTTGGGCCAGATCGTGGCGGCCAAATTTGCTTTCGGCCAGGGCAATGTTGCTGAGCGCGAGTCCAAGGCGCGGGTTGTCCTCGTTGGGTTTTGCGCCCACCGATTGCGCCGCAATTTGCGCAACGGCAAGGTTTTCCAGTGAGTTGATGGCGATGTTGTCCGCGAATTTTTCAGCGTTGCGCGTCATGTCATCGATGAAGGCGCGGTCGTCCTCGGTGGTGGTGTCCGAGGACAGCCACAGTCGCATTTCCTGGCGCGCCAATTCACTTTGCCCGGCCCGGTGACGCGCGTTAAAGCGTTGAAATTCCAGCTCTCTGGTGGCGGTTTGGCGCAGGTTTTCCGGGTAGTAGGTCTGGATCAGGATCTTTTTGGCCTCGAGCAGTGAAAACACCGTGTCCCAATCGCCGGTTTCTTCCGCGGTGCTGATGTGACTGGCGAATTGGCTGTACAGATCGTTCGAGCTTCCATTCAGCAGCGCGGAGTTGCTCAGCACCACTTCGCGCAAGGCCACAACGACATTTTGGTATTGCGCGGTCTCAAGATAAAACCCAAGCGCCAGTTGCGCCACATTGCCCTGAAACGGGGTCGCGCGGGCGGCTTGGCTGGCCTGGCTCATCAGCTCGCCTGCGCGTGTGGGATTGCCCACGCGCAAGTTGTGCGCGCTGTATTCGGTCAGAACGGTGAGCCCCGCAGCGGTGCCAAAACGTTGGCGGGCGCGCAAAAACGCCAGCGCCTGATCCCAGATCCGCGCCGCGCGCGCCATATCACTGCCGGTGGTCGACAGCAGATAAGCCACGTTGTTGTGGGCAAAGACAAAGGCGTCGGGGTCCGGGTTGTCGAGGTTTTGTGCCGCCGTCAGGGCTCGTTCGGCCAGAACCCGCGCTTGGGTCAGGTCGCCTTGTTGAAAGGCGTTTAGGGCCGCGTCGTTCATGGCGCCAAGATCGGGGTCGCTTTGGGCCAAGAGCGGGCCGCAGAGCAAGGCCAGTATCAAAACCCAAAAGCGCATGTCAGAACCCCGCAGGCATCAGTTGCAGCCCTGCCATCTGCCACGCTTGCAGCCCACCACGATACCAGAACACGTTTTGATAGCCCGCCGCGACAGCCCGCAGCGTGGCGTTATAGCTCAGCCAGCAATTGGGATCGCTGCAATAAATCACAATCGGCGTTTGGCGCTGACCTCGGGTGATCTGGCCCAGCCATTGCACAACCTGCTGTTGCGTGCGGTCATTATAGCTGCCCGGTGTTGCCATATCGCGCGCCGTCAGCGCGCCGGGCAGCGCGTAGTTGCCGCCCAGAACATCAATCAACAGCAGCTGTTGGCCGGACTGCATGGCACCCGCCAGGTCCGCCGTGCCAATGGTGCGCGCGCCGGGAACCGAACTGGGGGTGGGGCCGTGCATCGGCCCGCGATGCAGCTGGTTGGTCGGGGGCACGCCAAAATCGCGCGACTCAAACGAAGCAATACGCGGGTCGATCTGCGGCCCTGGCCTGACCTGATTTTGCGGAGGCTGATCCTGGTTTTGGGGCGGTTGAAACTGGTTTTGGGGCGGTTGTCCGCTGTTTTGCGGTGGCCCGTCCGACAGCACTGGCGGTTGCCCGCCCTGTTGGTTGTCAAAGGCGCCGGGCGCAAAGTCATTGCCACCGACAACCGGCACATCATTTTGCGGCGGCTGGGTTTGTTGGCCCGTTTCCGGCTGACCAAAACCGCCACCGCTGTCAAAGCTGCCGCCGAAACCGCTGTTGCCGCCGGGTGGGTTGACCGGTTGCGGCGTGGTGTTGAACCCGCCGCCGAAACTCCCCCCAAACCCGTCATTTGCCAGCGCGCCCACCGGCAACACGGCCAGTATCACGGCGATAAGATTACCCTTGAACATGACGCGCGATCCAATTGTAATATTGCGACACGCGGGTGTAGACACCATAGAGGCTTTCGTGTCCGCACGCCGAACGCGCCCCGATGGGCGAGCGGTTCCAGCTGACAATGCCAACCTGCAACCACTGTCCATTTTGCTGACGCACCATCAATGGCCCGCCGCTGTCGCCATTGCACATGGTGCGCTGACCACTGGCGATCCCGGCGCAGATCATCTGCGGGGTCAGGGCATCGCCGATTTCTTGGGTGAGGATACTGTAGGCGCGCTCCAGGTTCTCCATCGGAATACCGTTGGCCTGACCCATGTTGAGCAAAAAGCCCCCCATATCGCGTTTGGTTTGCTCGGCCATGCCGGCGTTGCAGGTGGCGTTCTGAACGATGTCGATGTCGGTTTCCATCAGCTCGATCGGGAATTTGCCGTTCTCCATCATGCCCCAACCGATCACAACCGCAGGACCATTGGGCAGCGGTTGGCCCTCGCCGTGGACCGAAATCGCACCAACCGGACCCGAGCTTTGCTGTACGGGTTGGGCCAGTTGCAACAGCGCAATGTCGTTGTTGATGCGGGTCGGGTCATAAGATTCGTGCACAATCACCCGCGCCACTTCGCGAAAATCACCGCCGCGCATATCCACCGCCCCCGAGCGCACAGCCAACGTGTTGGGCACCATGGGTTCACCGTCTTGGGTGACCACGCAATGCGCAGCCGTCAGGATCCATTGGCGCGCGATCAACGAGCCGCCGCAAAACTGGGACTTGAACCGGCTTTCGGGTTGATTGCTCAGTTTTTTGGCGTCATGCAGCGATACTTGGGCAGGCCATGCGCCTTCTTTTGCCGCGCGCCCGCCAAAGATCCGCGAGGCTGTTTCGGCCTCAAGCGGGTCGTCTGCGCGTTCTTTCAGATCCAGAACATGGGCTTTTACGGCCACATCATCACCGCCCAAAGGCACGGCAACCGAGGCCAGCCCCGTCTGCTGCGCGTGTGCGGCCATGGGCAGCAAAAGGGCGCTGGCCAGGGCCAAAATATGCGTTTTCATAGTGTCTCTCCTGCGGGGATCATGTCGTTATTGTCCGGTTTCCGGGTCGCGCCCGGCTCGCAAAAAGGCCTGTGCGCGAGGCATCACGCTCCAATCATAGCGGGTGACCCAAACATCGCTGGCCCCGGCCGAGCCAAATGAGCCGCGCGTGTTTGGCCCTTGCGCCAGGCCGGTCAGAAAGGAAATCACGTTGGTTTGCGCTGCACCGCGGGTGGCGCCGGCAGTCGCGGCACAGGTTTCCACCAAGCCTTCCAGGTTCAGCGCCTCGCGGTTGGTTTCCGCCTCGGTCACCACGATAAACATGCGTTCGTGTCCGGCGGAATACCCATCCGGACAGTCCGAGCACGCCACCATACCGTGCCCGATTTGGCGCATTTGGGCGGTGTCTTCGATGCGCTCGTAGCTGGCATGAACGCAGAACCGTGCATCGATGTGGATGCGGTTGACGTCGCGCGTGCCTGCCACCTTGCCCTGCGCCCGCACCGCGAGCTGGTCGCATTGCTTGAGCGTTGCGCTGGCGGGCAGCTCAAGTTCGGGCGTGTCATCTTCGTCATGGGCTATTTCGCATTCCTCATAGGGGTCCAAATCATCGGCATTGATCTGCAAATCGCCCACATCGACTTGGTTCAGTTTGATATCGAGGGTCAGCGGATTGGGCGACAGGCCCGATGGTTTTTTGGCAACCGAGCCCAGCAAACGCGCCAGTTCCTCGGCCCTCGCCATGCGCAGCAACGCATCAATCAGTTCGTCCGGGTCAATTTCAACCGCCAATCCCAACGGGTCGTTGCCTTGACGCGCACGCGCTCCAAACCACAATTGACCCTGTGCCAGATAGCTTTCGACGTCGTAATCCGACGCGTCCAGAACGATGTTTGGACCGGCTGCGCCCAATTCCGTCAACGCCTGCATCAGTGCGACCGAAGCGGGGTGATTGTCGCCCAACGTCAGATCGGTGGCAATGTCGCGCGGTGGCGCGATGCGGATCACCAGATCAACCGGGCGCGCCATCACCTGCGCATAGCGCGCTTCGGGCGGCAACGCGCCGGCTTGATCACAAGGCGTTTGGCTGTTGGGCACGCAATCGGGCGACACCGCACGCAATGACGCCTGGGTCGCTTTGGTGCGCCGCATCTGGGCATAGCCGATGATCGCCTCGGGCGGGTCGGCCGGGTCGGCCACAAGGCCCAGCACCGTGCCGTCACTTAGGCCATGCAGCTTGCCTGCCTGCACCTTGCGCTTGAGAATGGCAAAGCGGCGCACACCACTGGTGGCCTGACCGCCAAACACCGCCGCATCGATCAGCGACCCTTCCCAAAGCGGGGTTTGCAACCGCGCGCCGCCGGGCACCGAGCTGTCATTCATATCGCTCAGCACCGCCTGAAACAATTGCCGGTAAGACAACCCTTCGCCGCTTTGCAGCCGCGCCGCCAGCTTTGAGGTGAACAGCCCGTACCAGATTGCGCCCCCGTCTTCGCTGGGAAAGCTGACTTCGCGCGCCAGCTCATTCGAGCGCGCCGAATAAAACGCCAGAAACCCGCCCGGAGGTTCGGTTTCATCAGGGGTTTCAATCAGTTGTACTTCGGTTTGTTGGCTGTCGGGCAGGGTCAGCCCCAGCACGGACGGATCAACATAACGCGTGGCGGTGCCCGGCGAACCCGCGCGCAGTCCCGAGCCAGAATGGCAACTGTCCAGCACCAGCCAGACATCAGCGCCGGTGTTGCGAAGCGCGCGCACGGCGGCACCGATTTCGTCATCAACAATCGCATTCGGGATAACGCCAGCGCCGGGTTCGGCACGGGCGGTGTCTGCGGGCAGAAAGACCTCGTCCAAACCGTCGGTTTCATCGCCGCCCAAATCGGTTTGGCGGGTGCCGTGCCCGGACATGTGAATGTAAATTAAATCGCCTTCGCCCGCGCGCAATGTCATGGCCTCAAGCGCGCCAAGAATGGCGGTGCGGGTGGGACGGATGCCGCCGTCGACCCCATCAGCCAAAAGCACCAGATCCTGCACGCCGCGCTGGTTCAAAACGTCCGCCAAAAGCCGCACATCATTGGCCGGACCCTTCAGATCGGCCAGCCCGATGCTGTCATCATAGTCGGAGACGCCCACCAGAATGGCGCGCATCTCGGCCAGCAAAGGCGTGGCGAAAACACACAACCACAGGCCCAGCGCAAACGCTTTCATCGCAATTTCACTCCCAAAAACAGTCGTCTAAAAATCGTCATCGGTTAATCTACAGGATATTGGCACAGCCAGGGCCATTTGCCAAAACACTTTGTTGTTGTTTACAACTCAAAGCGACTCGGGGCGAAAGAGGTGATAGGCCATGCGACACTTGATACTGACCTCTTTGCTGTGCCTCGCGCTGTCGTGGGCCCCAATTGCGCGCGCGCAGGATGATCCGGGGCTGGCTGGCCTGACCTCCTTGGCAACAAGTGATCCTGCGGCGGCCATCGATTGGATCGTGGCCTGGAACGCGCGCACGGCGGGGGATGCAGAGCGGTCGCCGCATCTGACCTTTGATGTGAACCAATTGCAGGCTGAATTGTTGGTTGATGCCGGGCGCGCGCTTGAGGCGGCCACCGTTCTGGTCGACCTGGCCAATTATGTGAATCAGCAGCGCACAGTGCTTGATGTTGACCCCAGTCCATTGTGGGCGCAAGCGGCGCGTCAATTCGAGGCCGCATCAACGCAGGCGGCTGAACCGGATGATGCCGTCGAGCTGTTGGAAAACGCGCTTGAGGCATTGCAATTTTTGCTGGAAGAACAACGTGATGGCGCTCGTTCCGGTGCGATCTTGGGCCAAACGCTTGAAGATATGGCGCGCCTTTCGACGGCGATTGGCGATGCTCCCGAAGCCGATCGGCTGCTTGCCCAGGCGGCCAGCGCGCGCGCGGCACCGGCGATGGAGCCAACCCGCGGCAGCACGGGCGGATTTCACGCGGTTGATGTGTTTTACGCCACTGACCGGGCCAGAACCGGGCGCTCTGATCCGGCCGAATTTTACGGTATGGGCCGGGGCGAGCTGGAACTGGGGGTTGCAACCGTGACGATCCCGCACACGCACAGCCCTGGCGTGCTGGAAGCGCCCAGCATCTGGAAACTGGAGTTTCGCGCCAATCCAGCGCGTCACGTGGTTCTGGCACGGATCGAACCGTTTGATAGCAAAGCCTATTTCGAACGGCTCAAGGGCGAGGTGTTGCAAACTTCCGAACGCGAAGCTTTTGTGTTCATCCACGGTTACAATGTGCGTTTTGAAAAGGCGGCCCGGCGTGCGGCGCAACTTGCCTATGACATGAATTATACAGGCGTTCCAATTCTTTACTCGTGGCCGTCTCGAGGGTCGACGGTGGGGTATGTGGCGGATACGGCGGTGGTGCGCCTTAGCGGGCGGCGTCTCAGCCGGTTTCTGGATGACTTGGTGGAACGCTCTGGCGCACAGACCATTCACATCGTCGCGCACTCGATGGGCAACCGGGCGTTGACCGACGCACTTGAGCTGATGGCGCTGCGTCGCGGTGTCAAATCCGGTGATGACCCGCTGTTCGGGCAGGTCTTGTTTGCCGCGCCCGATGTTGACGCGGGTCTGTTTCGCGAAATGTTGCCCACGATACGGCCCATTGCCGAACGCCTGACGCTATATGCCTCTGAAGAAGATTGGGCGTTGACCGCATCGCGAAAATTGCATGGTGACGTGCCCCGCGCGGGCCTTGGCGGGCGCTTTACGTTGGTGGATCCGTCAATTGACAGTATTGATATGTCTGAATTGGGCGAGGACATGCTGTCGCACAGCTATTTTGCCGATGACAGTTCGGCGCTTGCGGACATCATGACCCTGTTTTGGCAAAACACTGCGCCGCAGCATCGTTGCGGTCTGGCCGGGCGCGCAAAACAGCAAGGGCAGGTCTGGAGCTACCGCAGCGGCGTTTGCGCTGATCGCAATTTGATCGACGTGCTGGGCCATATGCGCAAAGCCAATGTGCGCACGATGGATCAGGCCCGAATTGTTCTGGATCAAACAGTCAGCGACGCAGGGCTGGCCAAACGGCTGGAAAATGTTGTGTCGCAAATTGTGAATAACTAGCTGCTATTGCTGAATATATTGTAAAAACCGGCGGTGGTTTTTATCGTTCAGCGCATCGCGTTCAAGCCTGTTGCGTTCACGCTGTTGCGCGTTGTCTGCATTTTGTTGACGCCGCTGTTCGGCCATTTTGCGCTGCACTTCGAGAATCCGCTGTTCCCAGGCCGGATCGCTTTTGAACGAAGCCGAAATCTGTTTGATCACCGCTTCGTCGGCGGCGCGACGTTCGGGCGCGATCCAATCGAATTGAAAGGATTCCACCGTGGTATATTGGTTCAGCGAGTGCATGCCGGGGTCGCGGAATTCGCTTTGAAACATGTACCAGCTAAAGGCCAAGCGTTCGACAATCGGACGCCCCCCCAACGCATAGGTCATTTCGATCTGCTCGGCGTCGAAAAACACCTGCATGCCAGGTTGGGAAGGGCCAAACATCTGCGCAAAATTCTGGCGTTGGGCTTCGTTCTTGGTGCGTTTGATCACCTTCGTGTCTTGCGGGCGCTTTGACAAAACCAGCGCGTTGAAAATCTGCTCGGCGCTGGAAATCTGCGTGACATGGCAGTTGGAGCCCTGAAACTGTGTGCGCATGCGATTGCGTTCGGCCTCTTGCTGGGCCAGCATCATGTGCTCAAGCTGCGGATCCATCCCGCCCATAACCACATCATTCCAGACGATTTTATGCCCAGGCATGATGCGTACGCCAGTGCGCCCATCGGGGCCGCGCGCGGTCAGAATCAGCTCGTAAAGATCGTTGGCACTGCACGGTTTGCGCCAGACCACTTCGCCACTGACCTGCCAGTTTTGCGGAACAGTGATCGTAAAGGCCACCATCGGCGCCTCAAACCCTTGGTTGTCCATAATCTGAAATGTCTTGTTTTGCGCCTGCGCCGATGGGGTCAATAATAGGCTGGCGATACATGCTGCTAAAAATCGCTTCATCATATTTAGTCCTTTTTTCGACGGGCTAAGCTGCAATCGGTATCAAATAAGGGGATTTTCCAAAATCAGCGGCGACAGGATCAGGTAGGCAATAATGATCCAGAGCACTGTTAAAATGGCGGCGCGGCGCAGGGCATGCAAATCGAAATTCTGCGCGTTGACCCAAGAGTAAACATGCCCTGAGGCGTTGGGAAACGCAGCCAAATCGGCAACGGCCGCTCGCAGGCCACGATAGGCATCCCGGAAGGCAAGGAAGGTGACCAATGCGTTCATCGTGTAAAAGAACACAACCAAAAGGCGCGGAACCACAAAGACATGATCGGAAGACGAGAAAAACACCATGACGCCAACCATGGCCGCATGCGAGTAGATCACCCTTTGCCAAAGCATATCAATGCGGGCATTCAGCTGCATCGCCAAGCTTAGCAGCTCACTGAAGCTGAGAGGCTGGATCTTCTGTGGTGGGGTCGGCTGCGTTGTGGTCATCGCCGCTTTCTTTGCCAAGGGTGCAAGTTTGGCTAGCATGCCGCCAAGGCCGTGGCAAATTTTCGCAACGTGAAACAGTGCAAAACTTTGCGATCGCGTGTTTGTGCCAGGAGCCGATTGGGGACCAATGCGGCCAGCCTGATTTGGCGGTGTTGCCGGTCGCGGCGGCAGAAACGAAAAATGGCGGGAAGGCCCGCCAAAATTCACCCGTTTATGTGGCCGCGCTCAGCCGGCTGCGCGTTCGTCGGGACGGAAACCAATGTCACCCGAGGCGGTAAACCGTCCGCCTCCAGTTTTTTCGATCTTGCCGTCCCGCAGCAATTGTCCAAATGAGCGTAACCCATCCTCGCGGTTGAAATCGCCGGCCTCAACCTGGCGCACTTTGTTCATCAGCTGGGGACGCGAGAATTGGTCGCGGCCTTCAACAAAGGACATGTACGAGGCTGCGGCCTCAAGAAGATCGGGCAGTTCGGTGGCACCGACGTCGGAGGCAAATGTAACGAAGCCGCCTTCGGTCGGGGCCACAGGGCTGGCTTCGTTTTCGGCGGACGCAACGCGGCGCGGACGCACGGGCCCACGTGGTTTCGATCCACCTTCATCCACACGTTGTTCGGCCACCAGTTTCAGCGGCGCAGGGCGTGCTTCGGGGGCCGTTGGGCGTGCCGGACGCGATGCGCCTGCCACACTGGGGCGGCGGGGACGCACGACGCTTGCCAAGTCTTCGCGATAGGCGTTGTCACCGGATCCGTCGGCAACATCGCCGCCCGCGGATTTTTCGGCTTCTGCGGCGGCGACGGCGGCGCGCAATTGGTTATAGGTGTCTCGGCTTGTCGAGGTTTCCGGCTCTTCCATTTTCTCGGCAGCAGCTGCCATCAAACGGGACAAATCGTCTTCTTCTTCTGCGGTTTCTGGCAACATGAGCGCGGGGTCATCACCTTCGCTCAATGCATCTGCCAGTCCGGGAATGTCGCTGATTTCATCATCGTCGCTTGTCGCAACTTCTTCTTCAACCGACGCCAGTTCGCGCAGCAATTCGTCTTCTGCCTCGTCCGTCAGGATTCCCGGCGTTTCGGGCGTGTCCACGGGCTCGAGGTGACCATCTTCCAAAGCCGCATTCAGTTCAGCACGCTTTACCTTGATCACGCGGGGGCGACGGGGCTCAGCCGGCTCGGGTTGCTCAAGAATGTTGGTCATTTCATCGTCGCCAGCGGCAAGATCATCTGAAGAGTCCAGATCATCGAACAACGCGTTTTCCAGCGCGGCGTCAAACGCATCGTCTGCCTCTGGTTGTTGGCCGTAGACACCAAGATCCAGCGGTTTGACTTCGTCTGGCGTGACACTCAGATCTTCTTCTGCGGCCAAAGAGGCGAGCACGTCAGCGACGGTGTCAGGTGCCGTGCTTTCTTCCGATGTTACTTCCGGCGCATCGAGCTCTGCTGCGTCTTCCTGAGCGTCCAACAGACGATCCAGGTTCAACACCTCGTCTTCGGTCACCTCTTGCAGGTCGCTTTGCGGCTCCAAAAGTTGGTTTCCTGTCAGGGCGTCGCCCTGGATGTCTGGCAAATCGTCCAGATCCAGCGCCTCAAGTTCGGCCGTGTCGTCCGCATCATCTTGAGCATCCAGAAGCTGGTCGAGATCCAGATCTGCAGGCGCATCAATTGTGGTGTCGACCGCGTCGGGCTCTGCGGTCTCGGCAACCAAGTCCAACGCACTGTCTTCTTGCGACAGTTCCAACGGATCCACGGTTGCCTCGGGCGCGTCATCACCCGGGATGATGTGTCCGGCGTCGAGGTCTTCGCCGTCGGTTGTGGTATCTATGCTGGATTCTTCGCCCAAAGCAGGGGCGTCATCCGCGGCGACCACCGTTTCAAGCAGCGCGTCATCCGCGTCACCCGAGGCTGTTGGATCTTCGTCCAGATCCAAACGGTCGAGCGCGTCGGACATATCTTCGTCTTCAAACACCGATTCGGTGGCTTCAGCGTCGCGCAGCGAGGCGTCTTCATCTTCCAGAGATTGCGCGATGTCTTCGGCAGACGATGTCATGAAACTGTCTGCGTGCTCATCTTCGGAGTAGACCGGCGTGTCGTCACTGGTGTCAGCTTTGGACACAACGGCACGGATGCGCTGCAGTTTGGCCGCGATGCTGTCGCCATTGCTGGCCGGGTCCGGGGTCAGAGCAGTGGCGGCGACTTCAGTAGTTTCTACCGGAGTTGCTTCAACAGAAACCAATGGCGCAGGAGAGGCGCTTTGCGCCACAACAGGCGCCTGGGTTTCAACGGGAGCAGGGGTTTCAACGGGAGCAGGGGGTTCGACCGCCGCAGGCTCGGCTGATTCGACCGGCTGTGCAATCGCAGAGGCCGCAAGGGCAGGGGCGGCGTCTTGCGCGCGCAGTGTAAAGCCAGAGGCGTCGCGCTGCACATCAACCTGCCGGGAAATCGAACGCTGGGCGATGCGCGCCAGCATATCTGCGTCTGGTTGTGGCGGTTCGGCCCCAAAGTATCGGTCATCTGCGGCGAGATCGCGAAAATACTCGGCAATCGCCGTCATTGTGCCAAAAGAATCCTCGAAGCCTTCAAGGGTGCATGAAAACGTGCCGTAGGAAACGGTCAGGATCTTATTGTTGTTTACCATCGGATGCTCGTCCTCTGAAAATTTATCAAAAACTGTTTACCATCGTCAGCGCGTCAAAAGCGGTCCGAATCTATGTAATTTACCGTATCATTTTGTGGCTAGAATGTGATGTGTTTCCAAAAATGAGATTAATAAAGCCGGAATGACAGGGATTGTTCACTCAAATTTGACAGTTTCTTTGGTGGGAGGCGGAGAAATTGGCCCCGATGACCTGATCTTGGCGCGTGAGCGCTCGGAGTTGCTGGTGGCGGCGGATGGTGGGGCGAGTGCGGCGTTGCGCCACGGTTTCATGCCTGATGTTGTGGTGGGCGACATGGACAGTTTGGCGGCAAAAGACCGCGCGCGCATCGATCCGGCGCGATTGATGCAGATTGACGAACAAGACAGCACCGATTTTGCCAAGGCTTTGGGCCAGATCGAAGCACCGCTGGTTCTGGGCGTTGGGTTTTTGGGGGCGCGTCTGGATCATCAGCTGGCGGTTTTGAACACTTTGGTCGCGCGCCCCGTGCCGCCCTGTGTGTTGATCGGAGCCCATGAGGTGGTGTTTCATGCGCCGCCGCAGATCGCCCTGACCCTGCAGAAGGGCGACATCGTGTCATTGTTTCCATTCGCGCCTGTCACGGGGCGTTCGACCGGCTTGGCCTGGCCCATCGACGGCCTGAACTTTGCGCCAAACGGCTTTGTGGGCACCTCCAATCGCGCAGAAGGTCCGATCAGCCTGGCCTTTGATATGCCGGGAATGATTGTGTGCGTGCCGCGCGCGGCCCTGGACACGGTCATACAGTCTTTGACGATTGCGGCTCGATGGGGGGCGTGAAGTCGGGCGTGGCTGCGCGCCGCGCCAGAGCGCCCTCGCGCATGACAATATAAAGCCCGGCCGCCATCGTGATGCAAATGCCGACGCTGGCCAAGGTGTTTGGCCAATTGGAAAAGACAATCCATCCGATGGCAGTGGCAACCGGAATTTCCAGATATTGCATCGGCGCCAGTGTGGTCGACGGGGCAAAGCGCAAAGACCATGTCATCAGCAGATGTGCGGTGGTTCCAAGCACGCCAATCGCCAACAGCAAAGCGATTTCGGTGCTGTTGGGCGTGTTCCAAGACAGCGGTTCAACTCCAACGCGATGGCCAATCATCACCAGCGGCAGCAGCACCACCGTGGCCATGACGCCCGACACGGCCTGCAATCCGATCGGATCGGTTTCCTTGGCGATCTGGCGCGTCACCAACATAAACAATGAAAACGTGACGGCCACGCCCAAAGGCAATAGCGCAGGCCAGCCGACCTGGGCAAAACTGGGCTGGATCACCATCAGCGTGCCGATAAAGCCAACCGCGCAGGCGGCCAGACGACGGAATCCAACGGCCTCATTCAGCACGTATTTGCCCAAAAGCAGCATTAAAAACGGCATCACAAAGGCAATTGCCACCGCATCCGCCAACGGCAGGAATTTCAGCGCAGTGAACATCGCGCCGATCCCGATGATGTGCAATGCCGTGCGCACAATGGTCAGCCACAACAACCGTCCGCTGATCCGCCAGGCCCGCCGCGTGACCCACACCAAAGGGATCAAGAGGGCCGCTTGTAACGCAAATCTCACCAAAAGCAGCTGGCCCAGGGGGATGGATTGACCCAAAAGTTTTGCCACAGCGTCGCCCATCGGAGCCACAACGCAGAACCCCAACATTAAAATCACACCTAATACGGGTCGGTCCAACGTCATGTCATGACGCTATGTGCGACCTGAAATCAATGCAAGCTAAGGTTGATAACATCTGATAACAATTGCGGATTTGGTGGGGTTTTCCGCCCATATTTTTCACTTTTGCCTATTATTTCAGCAATTTGGTACATTTACGGCCAACCCACCCAGTGACGTTTCCTTGTACTTTTCGCTCATATCGACGCCGGTCTGGCGCATGGTTTCAATGCACGCATCCAATGGCACAAGATGGGTGCCGTCGCCGCGCAGGGCCAGCGAGGCGGCGCTGACCGCTTTGATCGCGCCCAGACCGTTGCGCTCGATGCAAGGCACCTGAACCAGTCCGCGCACCGGATCACAAGTCATGCCCAGATGATGTTCAAGCGCGATTTCGGCGGCGTTTTCCACCTGTTCGGGTGTGCCCCCCATCACCGCGCACAGGCCAGCGGCGGCCATCGCGGCTGCGCTGCCAACCTCGGCCTGACAGCCGGCTTCGGCGCCGCTGATCGAAGCGTTGTACTTGACCAGCCCGCCGATGGCCGCAGCGGTCAGCAGAAAGTCCTCGATATGGGCGGTGCTGGCGCCGGGCACATGATCAAGATAATAGCGCATCGTGGCTGGCACCACGCCCGCCGCACCATTGGTGGGGGCCGTGACAACCTGACCACCGGCGGCGTTTTCCTCGTTCACCGCCATAGCATAAACGCTCATCCAGTCGTTGATGGTGTGCGGCGCCGTCAGGTTCAGCCCGCGTTCGCCCAAAAGCGCGTCGTGAATGCCCTTGGCGCGGCGTTTGACCGACAGACCGCCGGGCAGAATGCCATCGGTGGCCAACCCGCGCGTGATGCAATCGTCCATCACCTGCCAGATCCGCGCCGTGCCTTTGCTCAGACTGTCCGCGCCGCGCCGCGATGTTTCGTTTGCGCGCTTCATTGCGGCCACGGATTTGCCGGACGCTTTGGCCATCTCAAGCATTTCCGCCGCGGTTTTGAACGGAAACGGCACCGGCGCGCCTTCGTCTGTGGCTTTGCCGGCGGCAAGCTCGGTGTCGGTCATCACAAATCCGCCGCCGATGGAATAATAGATCTGCTGCAGGGTCACGTCGCCCTGCGCATCGGTGGCCATCAGGATCATGCCATTGGCATGGCCGGGCAGGGTGCGGTCATAGTCAAACACCAGATCGGTCTGCGGGTTGAACTGTAAATCCCCCAGGCCTTCCGGGGCCACAGTATGCGACGATTTGATTTGGGCCAAAGCGCGATCTGCCGCCGCGCCGTCATAGGTTTCGGGTACGAACCCGGCCAGACCTAGAATGGTGGCGCGATCCGTGGCATGGCCCACCCCGGTAAACGCCAGCGAGCCATGCAGCGAACCGCGCACGCCTGCAAAGTCGAAGGGCGAGGCGCGCATCAGGTCCAGAAACCGGGCCGCCGCAACCATTGGCCCCATCGTGTGCGACGAGGACGGGCCGATGCCGACCTTGAACATATCAAACACAGACAAAAACATCAGAGTGCAGATCCTTCCGGGGGCACCGCATGGCGCGGGCTGGTGAATGGCGTTGGGCCAAGACCCTCGGCCTGTTGTGCGGCATGTGTTGCAGCGCGGGTTTCCAGTTGTGTCAAACCGGCCCTGAGCGTGGGGGTCGCTGTTATGTCAAACCAATCCCGGGGCGCGTCAACCGGATAAAGCTGTGCCCAGCGGATCAGGCAGGCAAGGTAGTAATCAATGACCAGCGGCGCGTCCGGATCGAACCAGCCCAAAGCACCGGCGGCGTGATCCAGCAAAGCCAGATGGCGCGTCAAACGCCCGCGCACCGTGGCCCGCAGACCCTCGTGCCCGTCGGGTGGGCAATAATACTGTGGGTAAAACAACAGGCGCAGATCCGCGTGCAACGTGTTCGAGACGAAAAACAACCACTTGATCAGATGCGCGCGGGCAGGCGAGGCGACGGGGGCAAGCATCGCAGTGTGCTGTTCGCCCAGCCACATCAGAATTGCGCCGGTTTCAAACAGCGCGCCCTGCGGGGTTTCCAGCACCGGGATCAGCCCGTTGGGGTTCAGCTTCAGATAATCGGGCGCGCGCTGGGCGGCCACCGAACGATCCACCAGAACAGTGCGGTAAGGCAGGCCCATCTCTTCCAATGTCAGCCGGATCACCAGTGACGCATTGTCGGGGGCATAGTGCAGGATGTAGGGATCGCTCATGAGGCCTTTGTGGCAAAGCTCTGCGGGCCGGGCGCGACGAAATGCGACCATCCGGCGTGCCAAAGCGGGCGCTCAGTCGGGTGTTGTGGAATAGGCCACCAATTCGATGCCGTCTTCAAAGCCGCGCAGCTCGTGATGGCCCAAGGGCGTGGCGACATCGGTGCAATGTTGGGCGAAATCCTGCGTGGCCAGCAAGGGGCTGTCCAGCGACCGGGTCAGGGCCTCGCAGCGGCTGACCAAACCAACGGCGGCGCCAGTGGCAGTGAAATCCAGCCGCTTGGGCACACCGACATTGCCATAGATCACCTGACCTACATGCAACGCGATGCCGAAATCGATGTGAGGCAGATCCGCTGCGGCGCGCTGCGTGTTCAGGTGGATGGCCCGGGCGAAGGCTTCGCGCGCAGAAGACAAAGCTGCGGCGCACATGGCCGGGCGCGAGCGCAATTGATCATCAATCGGAAAGATTGCCAAAACCCCGTCACCAATGAATTTCAAAACTTCGCCGCCGTGCTCCATGACGGCCTTGGCGGTGCAGTCAAAATAACCGTTCAGCGTGTCGACATAGCCTTTCATATCTTGAGACTGGGAAATCGACACCGATCCACGCATGTCGCTCATCAGCAAGACACACTCGATACTTTGCGCATCACCGCGCGCGATTTGTCCGGTCAGAACCCGCTGCCCGGTGATCGGGCCCAAATAGGTGTCAACCACACCTGCGGCCACCATGCGTTCGTTGTCGATGCGCGCGCACACCATGAAGGCAGGGACAATGCGCGCCAGTCCGTCAATGTCGGCTTGTGAAAAACCGCTGAACCGGCGGGTCGCGAACGAGATATTGGCCCCGCGGAACCCTTCCGTGAAATTTTCAAACAGAAGTTGTTCGGTCCCAAACTGGCTGACGAATGCGGCATAGCCCGTCATTCCATCCTTTGCGAGACGTTCAAAAATCCCGTACTTCGCCCGTTCTTTGGGGTCGGTCAGATCTGCAACCAGCACGCCATTGGTGCCATCTTTCCCATCAGACATTTCGCCAAACGGCGTGCCAACGAACATGTCGCGGTTGATCTGGTCGCGCGCCACCATATTGGTACGTGTGGTGGGGCGATCACTGTGCCATTCGCAATCGATCAACCCAAACAGCGGATGTAAAATGGTGCGCCCGGTGTTGATGCGCGTGATCGGCAGGCCGCCATCCTTGAGCCGCTCGGCCAACCCTTCGATGATCTGCGTAAGGCCATGATCACCTAGCGCTTCTTCCAACAGCCAAACATTGATCGCGTCAAAGACATCAGCCATCTTAGGGGTCTCCCGCAGCGCGCCATTTTGTTGGCACAACCTTTGGCGGGAATGCATCGCGCTGTCATCCATTTAATCTGGCTTGCGTGTTGCAAGGCGCGATGATTTCGCCCCTCGCTCTGTGGCGGCAATTGCCCTATAAGCCCGAAAAAACACCCGGAGGTGCGCCATGAGCGGAGATCTGTCCCCCATCGACAAGGCCAAATTTGTGGCCGCCAAGCGCGCGGCGGATTTTGTCGAGGATGGCATGCGCGTCGGGCTGGGCACCGGCAGCACCGCCGCCTGGCTGGTGCGCTGTCTGGGCGAGATGGTGCGCCAGGAGGGGCTGAAGATCAAAGGTGTGCCGACCTCGACGCGCACCGCAGAGCTGGCGCGGGACGTGGGCATCGAAGTCGTTAGCCTGGACGACGCCAAGTGGCTGGATCTGACCATTGACGGCGCCGATGAATTTGATGGGGATTTGAACCTGATCAAAGGCGGCGGTGGGGCGCTGTTGCAGGAAAAGATCGTGGCCACGGCCAGCGATCAGATGCTCGTGATCGCAGATGTGGGCAAAGAAGTGGAAACGCTTGGTGCGTTCCCGCTGCCGGTCGAAGTGATCCCGTTTGGCTGGCAAACCACACAAGCGTTGATCGAAGAGACGCTGATTTCGATGGATGTGCTGGGGCGCGCGTCCACGTTGCGCATGAATGGTGCGGTGCCTTTCATCACCGACGAAGGCAACCACATTCTGGACCTGCACCTGAACCGGATCGGCAATGCACGCCAATTGGCGCTGGTGCTGAACCAGATGCCGGGTCTGGTGGAAAACGGGCTGTTCATCGACATTTGCGATATTGTTGTGGTCGGTTTCGGCGATGGCCGGGTTGAACTGCGCGACATCAATCAGGGCACAGTCGAACATGACCGGCTGGATTTCCTCGAAAGCGACAATCTGTTCACCGACCTTGCGGAATAACCGGGTCTGAGCTGACGTTTAACACGGCAAACGGCGTAAACGTTGCCGCATGCAGTGCGCGCCGCTAATCTAGCCGGGCGTTCAAACTGCACGGGGGTGTCGCAATGGTTGGCTCGGTTACAGATATAGAAACCTCGGCGGGGTATGATCTTGTTGCGTCGTTTGTATACGGGGACAGCCAGTATTTTCTGGTCGTGAACCCGGCCGGCGTCAGCTATTCTGACGCCGCAAGCGAGGCACAGCTGCTGGGCGGCGCGTTGGCATCGCTCGAAACCCAAGCCGAAAACGAAGCGATCTTTGCACGCATTTCGCAATGGGATTCGGCGTGGTCATCTGCTGGGTTTAGCCGTGACCTGGGCCCGTGGATCGGCGCAAGCTGGAGCGGGGCCGGGCTGGAATGGGAGTCGGGCGCACCTGTCACCTACACCAACTTCGCTTCTGGTGAGCCCAACAATTATGGCGGCAACGAAGACTATGTTCACTATCTGACCAAAGGGTTTTTGTCCGGGCGTCAATCGACGTGGAACGACCTTCAGGAAAGCGGGGCCTGGCCGTTGAACAGTTCGGTGCGCGTTACCGGGTTCGTGGTGGAAACCGACACGATTGTCGATGTGACCCCCAAAACCACAGACCAGATATTCGCCCAGCACGGTCAACTGGCGTTCATGAGCCAACTGGCGCTGGCGTCTTACGATCTGGGGCACTGGGAAACCCGCGGATCCAAGCGCAATGATTTCAACCCCAGAGCGCAAGAGGCGTTTGACGGCACCACCGGTGCTTTGCCCGACGGCACCCGCTTTGGCGCGTTGGAAGACAATCTATTGCTCTTGTCACATCATCATATTGCCGAGGATTTGGAAGAGCGCGATCTGTCCGTGCTCAGCTCGCGGTTTCCAACGTCGATCTTGGAGGATGGGATTTACACAAACATGAATGCCGCCGCCCTTGTGGCGCGCTCGGATGACGCGTTGTTTTTGTCGTTCCGTGGCACCAATGACAATGCCACAGTGAACAATGGCGCTTTGACTGCGGTGGTTGGCAACACGCCGGACAAATCGCATTGGGTTGTGAAGGGAAACCACTATTTCCACTTTAACCCCTTGATCGACGCGATCACCGACTATGTCGACAACGACTTGAACGGGATCGAAAAAATCTATGTCACCGGCCACTCGTTGGGCGCCTCTATGGTCGAAGCTTTGACCAGTGCATGGGGCGACACCCGGGTCGAGGCCACAACCTTTGCCAGCCCCGGGTACACGCCGGATTTTGGCGGGGAACGGCGTCTTACCAATTTCTGGCTTGAGGGCGACCCGATCCTGAAAGCGTCCTGGTTTGGCGACAATGACGGCGACAAAAACACCATCTATCACAACCTCGACAATCCCGGCGTGCTTGACGACGAAACGTCTCTGCACAGCATCAAGCTCTATTCCGACTACATGCGGTTTTTTCAGGACCACGGGTTGGACCAAGAGGATTTTCGCGATTTTCGAGGTGTCGATTACGACCTGATCTATGCCAACGCAGACGTCGTGAACGAAGCCAGAAGTTTTTACAAAATCGGCGCAGGCAATGATGTGATTTCAGGGCGAAGTATCACGCTGCAGTCCAGCGGTGCCACCTTGGATGACTATGACGACATGATGCTGGGCGGCGACGGCATTGATGTTTTGCGCGGACGCGGTGGTGATGACTATCTGAACGGTGGCAAGAAGGCGGACACGTTGCTTGGTGGCAGCGGTGATGATTTTCTGCAGGGCGGGCTGGGCTTTGACACCATGCGCGGCGGCACCGGCAAAGATGTTTTTATCTTCGAAACCATGCAAGAGACGAATTCGCACCGCACAGGGTTCAAAACCGATCTGATCCGCGATTTCAACGGCATCGGCAACAAAGGTGACCAGATCGATTTGTCGGCCATTGATGCGAAACTGGGCGTGGCCGGTGATCAGGCCTTTCGGTTTATTGCAGATCGCGACTTTTCCGGGATCAAGGGACAGTTACGGTACGAATATGGATCTTCGGCAACCACCATTGAGGGCGACGTGAACGGCGATGGCCTTGCGGATTTCTCATTCCGGCTGGGCGGAACACCGCAACTGTTGAGCAATGACTTTATCTTATAGCAATGGTGATCGGGCATTCGTGCCTTGCCACTGGTCATGACAGATTGGTTGTGGAATAAGCCACTGATCTGGTTTCGGGGGCGCTCACATGGCTGAATTCGACTATGACCTCTTCGTCATCGGCGGCGGATCAGGTGGCGTGCGTGCCGCGCGTGTGGCCGCAGGCGAGGCCGGAGCCCGCGTCGCCTTGGCCGAAGAAGACCGCTATGGCGGCACCTGCGTCATCCGTGGCTGCGTGCCCAAGAAACTGATGGTGTTTGCCTCGGGCTATGGTCAGATGGTTGCGGATGCACAAAGCTACGGCTGGGACATCAAGCCCGGTCCTTTCAATTGGCCGATGTTTCAGGGCAAGCTGAACGCCGAACTGGACCGTCTCGAGGGCATTTACCGCAGCCTTTTGGCCAATTCGGGCGTCGAAACCTTTGATATGCGCGCCACAATCGGCGATGCGCATACTGTTGTTCTAAGTGATGGTACCAGCAAAACCGCCAAGCATATTCTGGTGGCCACAGGCGGGCATCCGGTGCGTCCCGATATGCCCGGCGCTGACCTTGGGATCACCTCGGATGATATTTTCCATCTGCCCGAACTGCCCAAATCCATTCTGATCATTGGCGGCGGGTACATTGCTTGTGAATTTGCCGGCGTGCTGAATGGCATGGGCGTCGAGGTCACGCAATATTATCGCGGCGCTCAGATCCTGCGCGGATTCGATGATGAAGCGCGCGGGCTGGTGGCCAGCGAAATGCAGGCACAGGGCATTCAGATTTGCACCGGTACCAACATTCTGGAACTGCGCCGTGAAGGCAAAGGCGTCTGGGTCAAGGCGACCAATGGTGACGAGCGGGTGTTCGACCAGGTCTTGTTTGCCACCGGGCGCGACCCCAACAGCCGCGATATGGGGCTTGAGGATACCGGCGTCACAATTGGTCGGCGCGGCGAAATTGTTGTCGATGAGTACAGCCAGACCGGCGTGCCCTCGATCTATGCGATTGGCGATGTGACCAACCGGATTAACCTCACGCCAGTGGCAATCCGCGAAGGCATGGCCTTTGTTCAGACCGTGTTTCATGGCAACCCAACCCCGGTGGATCACGAATTGGTGGCCAGTGCGGTGTTCACCCAGCCCGAAATGGGCACAGTTGGACTGTCCGAAGAAGAGGCGCGCGATCTGGAACCGGTGGACATTTACGCCACCAGCTTCAAGCCGATGCAGACTGCGTTTTCCGGGCGCGCCGATCGGGTGTTGATGAAATTGGTGGTCAGCCAGGCCACGCGCAAGGTGCTGGGCTGTCATATCGTCGCGCCTGGCGCGGGCGAAATGATCCAGCTGGCGGGCATTGCGATCAAGATGGGCGCGACAAAAGAGGATTTTGACCGCACCGTTGCGGTGCACCCAACCATGTCCGAAGAAATCGTTACGATGAAATCACCGGTGCGCACGGCTTGAATTGCTGACGCGGACCTCCAGTTATAGGACAGCGCCGCAGGCGGCGGCTTACAAGGGGAATAGCAGAATATGGCGGGCAATAGCGGTGGCCCCTGGGGGGGCGGAGGCTCTTCTGGTGGATCAGGCAACAACGGTGGCGGCAACAATGGCAGCGGAGGCGGCGGCGGTGGCCGACGTCCCGAAGGCGATGGGCCGCAGATCCCGGAAATCGACGAACTGGTGAAAAAAGGCCAGGAACAGCTGCGCGTTCTGATGGGCGGTCGCGGCGGGGGCGGTCGCTCGAACGGCTCTGGCGGTGGCGGCGGCGGTGCCGGCCCGATGTTCACCAAAGGCACCATTGGTATTGGCGTTATCGCCGCCGTTGTGCTTTGGGGCATGGCCAGCTTTTACACCGTGCGCCCGGAAGAACAGTCGGTTGAGCTGTTCCTGGGCGAGTTTTCGGCCATCGGCAATCCGGGTCTGAACTTTGCGCCCTGGCCTGTGGTCACCGCCGAGGTGATCCCGGTGACGCGCGAACAGACCGAGGAAATCGGTGTGGGCGGTCGCGGCGGTGACGCGGGATTGATGCTGACCGGTGATGAAAACATCGTCGACATCGATTTTCAGGTGGTCTGGAACATCAATGATCCGGCCCAGTACCTGTTTAACCTGCGCGATCCACGCCCAACCATCCGCGCGGTTGCGGAATCGGCGATGCGCGAAATCATCGCGCAGTCCGATCTTGCGCCGATTTTGAACCGGGATCGTGGTGCCATTGCGGTGCAGTTGCTGGATCTGATCCAGTCCACACTCGACAGCTATGACAGCGGCGTGACGGTTATTCGTGTCAACTTTGACAAAGCCGACCCACCGCAATCTGTGATTGATGCGTTCCGCGACGTGCAAGCGGCGGAACAGGAACGTGACAGGTTGCAAAACGTCGCCGATGCCTATGCCAACCGGGTTCTGGCCGAAGCGCGTGGTGAAGCCGCGCAAATGCTGGAAGAATCCGAAGGCTACCGCGCCCGCGTGGTCAACGAAGCCACAGGTGAAGCCAGCCGTTTCTCGGCCGTTCTCGAGGAATATCTGAAAGCACCGGAAGTCACGCGCAAGCGCCTGTACCTTGAAACCATGGAAGTGGTTCTGGGCCGGGTCGACAAAATCATTCTGGACGAAAGCGGTGCAGGCGGCGGACAAGGCATTGTGCCCTATCTGCCTTTGAACGAATTGCGACGGAACTCGGGAGGGTCGAACTGATGCGGAAAACCACATTCATTTTGCCCATTATTGTGGTGATCATCGCTGCAATCATGTCTTCAGTGTTCATTGTTGATGAACGTGAAAAGGTGCTGGTGCTACAGTTTGGCCGCGTTGTTGCGATCAAGGAAGAACCAGGTCTGGCGTTTAAATTGCCGTTGATCCAAGAGGTTGTGCGCTATGACGACCGGATCCTCAGCCGCGATGTTGACCCGCTTGAGGTGACGCCTCTGGATGATCGCCGTCTGGTTGTTGATGCGTTTGCGCGCTATCGGATCACCGATCTGAACCAGTTTCGCCAAGCTGTTGGTACCGGCGGCGAAGAAACCGCCGAACGCCGCATCGATGGTATCTTGCGTAACGAGTTGCGCGAAGTGCTGGGTTCGGTGTCGTCCAACGATATCCTCAGCTCCGACCGTGCCGCGCTGATGCTGCGCATTCGCAATGGTGCGATCGCCGAAGCGCTGGCGCTTGGCATCGAAGTGGTTGACGTGCGCTTGAAGCGGACCGATTTGCCGACCGAAAACCTGGACGCGACGTTCCAGCGGATGCGCGCAGAACGCGAACGCGAAGCAACGGACGAACGCGCGCGTGGTAATGAAGCCGCGCAGCGTGTGCGGGCCCAGGCTGATCGAACCGTGGTCGAGCTGACATCAGAAGCGCAACGTGAGGCCGAGATCATCCGCGGTGAGGCTGACGCGCGCCGCAACGCGATCTTTGCCGAAGCGTTCAGTCGCGACGTGGAGTTCTTTGAATTCTATCGCTCGCTGACCGCTTATGACCGCGCACTTCAAGGCAACAATTCGTCGATGGTTCTGAGCCCGGACAGCGAGTTCTTCAACTATCTGAAGTCTGCCGAGGGCGCCGGTCGCAGCGCGGTGTCATCGACGCCAAGCCAGCAAACCCAGCGTAACCAACCGCAGGACTGAACGGTTTGATTGAAACCACCATTATGGCCCTCGGGCTGGTGTTGATCGTGGAGGGGCTGGCCTGGGTGCTGGCCCCTTCTCTTGTCGAACGCATGTTGGAAGCAATGCGCGCCTTGCCCGAAGTAGCGCGCCGTCAGGTTGGCGCATTGGGCCTTGTCACTGGGCTGATCCTGCTTTGGATCGCGCACGCGCTGGGGGCCTGAGCGCGGTGTTTGCGATCTATGCGCTTTGGGCACACCCACGATCCATGTCCACCGCCACCGAACGGATCATGCGCGAACGCGGCGACCTGGACTGCGCGCATGAACCCTTCATGTATGACTACTATGTGCACCGCGCGGCCGGTCAAATGCCGCATTTTGATATTGATCCCAACCATCCGCAATCCTACGCCGATATACGCGATATGCTTATGGCTCGCGCGCAAAAGGGGCCGGTGTTTCTCAAAGATATGAGCTATTATGTCATGCCGCATATCCTTGAAGATGCGGATTTTCTGGCCCATCTGAAGCACGCATTTCTGGTCCGTGATCCTGTCGCGGCGCTGATCAGCTATCACCGCATCGACCCCAACATGAGCCTTGAGGAGATTGGCATCGCTGCGCAGTGGACGATGTTTCAGGCCCTGCAGCAACAAGGCGGAACACCTGCTGTGATCGTAGCCGAAGACGTGCAGGGTGATCCGCATGGGGTTTTGGGCAAGCTTTGGGCGCATTGGGGATTGGCCCCGGCCAATCACGCCTTTGATTGGGACGACACAGCCCCCAAAGATTGGGCGCAGGTCGAGGGATGGCACAGCCAGGTGATCCAAAGCGGTGGAATTTTGCCCCCCGACAAAACGGCCAATGCCCGTGCGCAGGCCGCATTCGAGACCACGTGCGCGCAAAACCCGCATTTGCGCAGCTATTTGGCGCATCATTTGCCCGCCTACCAGAACCTGTGTGCGCATCGCCTTTAGGCATCAAATTGCAACAAGACCAGGCCCGGGCCCACCATCGCGACGTTTCACATCACTTTGATCAACTGTAACACTCTTTGCGATACGACCCAAACGCACTACATTATGCTCAGACATCAACCGGGTCGCATAAAACGGCCCAACTCGAGACATTTTTGAGGAGACTTCACGTGCAGCCACAGGTGCTTACACTTTCACGTAGCCGCCCCGACCGGGCCGCGCAGTCGATGCGCTTGGCATGGTTGGGCGCGTTAACACTGCTTTTTGTCCTTGCACAGACGCTGATTGCGCAGGCGCGCCCCGAAAGTCTGGCGCCTCTGGCCGAAAAAATCAGCCCCTCGGTGGTCAACATTACCACTTCGACCGTTGTGGAAGGGCGCACAGGTCCGCAAGGCATCGTGCCGGAAGGCTCGCCCTTCGAGGATTTCTTCCGCGAGTTTCAGGACCGCAACAGCGACCGTGATGGTCCGGCCCCGCGTCGGTCGTCGGCGCTTGGATCGGGTTTTGTGATTTCCGAAGACGGGTATGTGGTTACCAACAACCACGTCATCGACGGCGCTGACGAAATTCTGATCGAATTTTTCCCGGGCGAAGGCCAGCCGCTCAAGGAACTGCCGGCCAAGGTGATCGGCACAGACCCCAACACCGACATCGCGCTGTTGAAGGTGGAAACGGATATTCCTTTGAAGTTCGTCAACTTTGGCGACAGTGACACCGCCCGCGTGGGCGATTGGGTCATTGCGATGGGCAATCCGCTGGGCCAGGGCTTTTCCGTCAGCGCCGGCATCGTATCGGCGCGCAACCGGGCGCTTTCGGGCAGCTATGACGACTACATCCAGACCGACGCGGCGATCAACCGGGGCAACTCGGGCGGACCATTGTTCAACATGGACGGCGATGTGATCGGCGTGAACACCGCGATTTTGTCGCCCAATGGCGGCTCAATCGGGATCGGCTTTTCGATGGCGTCGAACGTCGTCACCAATGTGGTCGACCAGCTCAAGCAATTTGGTGAAACCCGCCGCGGTTGGCTGGGCGTGCGTATTCAGGACGTGACCGAGGACGTGGCCGAAGCGATGGGGCTTGAAAATGCTTCTGGTGCTTTGATCACAGACGTGCCCGACGGTCCTGCAAAAGAGGCAGGCTTGCTGTCTGGCGACGTGATCCTGACCTTTGATGGTGTCGACGTGGAAGACACACGCGGGTTGGTGCGCAAGGTTGGCGAGACCCAAGTGGGCAAAGCCGTGCGTGTGGTCGTGCACCGCGACGGGGCGACAAAAACCATTCTGGTGACCCTCGGCCGCCGCGAAGAAGCAAACCGCCCGGTGCCTGCCGCGATGACCGAAGACGGCGCGCCTGAGGTCCAGGAAAAAGACATCCTGGGTCTGAAACTGAGTGTTCTGACCGAAGAGATCCGCACCGAACTCAACGTGCCCGAATCGATGGACGGGTTGGTTGTTCTGGCTGTGACGGAAACCTCGGAAGCTTTTGAAAAGGGTCTGCGCGCGGGTGATCTGATCACCGAAGCCGGCCAGCAAAAGGTTGCGACGCTTGCGGCTTTGGACAAACGCATTGAAGAGGCCAAAGAGGCCGGGCGCAAATCTTTGTTGCTGCTGGTGCGGCGCGAAGGCGATCCACGCTTTGTGGCGCTGGGATTGGGCGACTGATCCAAGCCACTCTTTGAGGTAACGAAAAAGGCCATGTGCAACGTGCACATGGCCTGTTCTTTTTGAAATACGTTACCACCTACTCAAATACTCACGTAGACAAGATCTTTTTCAAAAACGATGCGGGGGTGGCAGTTTGGGGCTGCCTCGCCGATACAATAATCGACGCCCCCGCAAAACTCGTACACTTGTAAAAACGTTTGCGCCCTACCGGGCTTTTCCATGGGGATGGTCACTTGGGACACCAGGCGGGACAGAAACGCCTGTAGAGTGACTTAGGAACGCCAAGTATGGGAGACAGCGGCGCGCCAGGCAGAGTGCAAACGGGTCTTCAACTTGTTGATGATTTCCTTTCGTGAAATCGTCTGGGACTGTGTTGGGAGGCTGGGAAAACCTCTTGCACTCAAATTGCACCATTGAGCGCCCGGGTTCTGTGACCCAGTTCACATTGACTGACGATTTTTGGAATTTTTACGAAAAAACTAGATCTGGTCAGGTTCGGCCAGGGTTTGCAGGGCAGGGCGGTCGAGCACGGAAAGCCCCCCCCGCGAGGCCGAGATCACGCCAAGGCGTTTCCAGCTGGATAGGGTTTTGGACACGGCCTCGCGGGTTGCGCCGACAAATTCGGCCAATTCGGCCTGGGACAGCGACAGTTTGGCGGGGCCTGAACCGCTTTGGGCTTCGGTGAGATACAGGATTTTGCGCGCCAACCGCGACGGCATCGGCAAAAACACTTGTTCGTTCAACTGGCGGTCCATCCAGCGCATGCGCTGGCCGGCCAGATGAATGAGATCAATCGCCAGATCCGGGTTGCTGCGAACCGCGCCCATCACATCATCATAGCGCACGCGCCCCACGATGCTGGGTTCTTGCGCGGTGACAGTGGCGGTGCGCACTCCGGGATCAAACAGCGCGATTTCGCCAAACAGCGCGCCCGAGCGCATCACATTCAGCGCCAGGCGCCGCCCGTCTTGGGACAGCACGCTGACTTCGAGCATACCCTTGGTCACCGCATAGAGCGAGCGCGCATCGTCGCCCTGTTCAAACAGCACGTCGTCTTCGTCCAGAACGATTTCGGTCGCCAGCGATTCCAGCATCTGTTTCAACGCATCCGATGCACCGTGCAGAAATCCGCTTTCGGGCAGAGTGAGCTTTCCCATGGTCGTGTCCTTTGTTCCCGCGCACAGAATAGCAAACTGTGACGTGTCGGCCTATCCAGATTCGCGCCGTGCGCCAAAGCGCCGGCGGATCTGTTGAAATTGGCGGGTTTTCCGCATGAATTGCGCCAGTTTGGCACGAAGGGTGCGTCTTTTGGGTGTCGCTTAGCCCTGATCGGCACTGGCAA
This sequence comes from Sedimentitalea sp., assembly GCA_045105075.1. GTDB lineage: Bacteria > Pseudomonadota > Alphaproteobacteria > Rhodobacterales > Rhodobacteraceae > JBGCDD01. The sequence goes on from JBGCDD010000187.1 coordinate 28,524, forward strand.
CAGAGATCAGGCCAAACGCGCGCGCGGTCTCAAGGGACAATCGCGGCGAATCGAGCCCGTTGCCCCGTTGATAGCGGCGCAGAGCATCCTGGGTCGGGCCATCAAGTGCGCCGTTGATTGGCCCGGCGTAGATATCGCGCGCTGTGAGGGCGCGTTGCAGGCTGGAGATCAGTTCCGGGGTGAGTTGAGCGGCGCAGGGCGTTTCAAACCAGCGTTCCTGGCGCGGTTCCACGATCTCCTGGCGCGAGTCGGTGCGATAGATCGCAGGGCTGATCACAGCACCATCCGGATCGAGCACGGCCGGGGTCAGCACGACCTGGCGGCTGCGGGTTTCGATCACTGCCGGCGAGATGATGCGGTCCCAGCAGGTCCCCGGCGCGGCGCCTTCGGGGGCAATCTGGCTGAGCTGAGTGACGTCAGGCAGCCCATCATCGCAGCCCGTCAAGGCAAGCATCGCAACAAGGATCACAGGCAGAAAGGGGCGAAACACAAGAGACCTCGGGTTGTAACGCGCTCATGTTAACGCGACTTGAGCCATCACACAATTGAGCCGGCGGTTACCGGGTCTCGGCCACCAGATGATCCAGCATTGCCGAGATGTCCTCGATCTGGTCGGCCAGAACATGGGTGACCTCGTGGGCGCGCTGCATTCGGCCGGTGACGCGCAACAACCGCCCGGAGATCACGGCGCGGCGGAACTGTTCATAGATCTTGCGCCAGACCACCACATTGACGACGCCGGTTTCGTCCTCGAGGGTCAGAAAGATCACGCCCTTGGCGGTGCCCGGACGCTGGCGCAAAATGACCAGCCCGGCCACCGTGATGCGCGCGCCCTCGGGGGGCTCGCTCAGCCGTGCGGCGATCAGCGCGTGGGGCGGTTTGGGCCAGCTCGCGGCACTGGGTCGGTAACTGTGGGCGATTTGCATGCGTAAACTCCCGTCAATGGATTGGAACAAAAATAGAACATTTGACCTAAATGTCCACCTGGGCGGCAAAGCTGTGCAAAAGGGCTGGTGCGTTTTGGCGGGCTTGGCTAGACGTGGCTCGGATATCGTAACGGGAGCGCAGGCACATGGCCAAAATCACTTATATCGAGCACAACGGCACCGAACATGTGGTCGACGTCGCCAATGGTCTGACGGTCATGGAAGGCGCGCGCGACAACAACATTCCGGGCATTGAAGCCGATTGCGGTGGCGCCTGTGCCTGTTCGACCTGTCATGTCTATGTGGCGCCGGACTGGGTGGAAAAGCTGCCCAAAAAGGATGACATGGAAGAAGATATGCTTGATTTCGCCTTTGAGCCGGATGCGGCGCGCTCGCGCCTAACCTGCCAGATCAAGGTGAGTGATGCGCTGGACGGGTTGATCGTCCAGATGCCGGAAAAACAAATCTGATCATGGCGCGGCGTCTGCCCGCGCGCTTTTTGCTGCGCTCTTCCCGCCGCGCGGTGTTGGCGATGTGCGTCTTGCCGGCGTTGGCGGTGGCGAGTGCCGCCGAGACATGGCGAGACGCACCGCTTGTTGCTGCGCGTTATGGTAATCCGACCACGCGATATCCCCATGGGGTTCTAGGCGACCGTGTTGAATACGGCGCCTTGGAGCTGGACTACGGCGCGCAAACCTTTCGCATTGTTTTGCCGCAAACCCGCGTGTTTGAGGATGTGGCGCCGCGGCTTGCTGACGTCGATGGCGATGGGCAGTCCGAGGCGGTTGTGGTGGAAAGCGACAGCCAGCAAGGCGCGCGTTTGGCGATTTACAATGCAGCCGGTTTGATGGCGGCGACGCCGTTCATCGGCACGCGGTTTCGCTGGCTTGCACCGATTGGCATTGGCGATCTGGATGGTGACGGGCATGTGGAACTGGCCTATATCGACCGCCCGCATCTGGCCAAGACTTTGCGGGTTTGGCGGTTTCGCGCCGGTGCTTTGGAGCCTGTGGCCAACCGGCCCGGATTGACCAACCATCGCATTGGTGAGCCAGACATCGCCGGCGGTTTGCGCGATTGTGGCAGTGGTCCCGAGATGATTACGGCAGATTCAGGATGGCGCCGGCTTGTGTCCAGCCAGCTGATTGGAACCGACATTGTATCGCGTGATATCGGCGCGCACAGGGGGCGGGCGAGTTTTGCGGATGCTTTGAACTGTCCCTAGGCGACAACCGTTAGCGAGAGACAAAAAAAGGCCCCGACATTTCTGTCGGGGCCTTTTGTTATGTGGTGTCGCAGATGCGTCAGTGTGACGGCTGCTTGTCCCATTCTTCCTGCTTGGGCAGGATTTCGAACGTATGCTCGGGCGGTGGCGAGGGCAAAGTCCACTCCAGCGTGTCGGCATATTCGTTCCACGGGTTGTTCTCGGTCACTTTGGCGCCGCGTGTCAGCGTGTAGTACATGACACCAAAGAAGAACAAGAACGACCCGAAGGACAGGAATGCGCCCAATGAGGACCAGACGTTCCAGTAGGCAAAGGCCTCGGGGTAGTCGATGTAGCGGCGTGGCATGCCCTGACGGCCCAGAAAGTGCTGGGGGAAGAAGGTCAGGTTTGCCCCGATGAACATCGCCCAGAAGTGCAGCTTGCCTGCCCATTCCGGATACATCCGTCCCGACATTTTCGGCAGGTAGAAATAGACGCCTGCGAAGATGGCAAAGACGGCGCCAAGGCTCATCACATAGTGGAAGTGCGCCACGACGTAATAGGTGTCGTGATAATAGCGGTCCACAGCAGCCTGGCTGAGCACGATGCCTGTCACGCCACCGACGGTGAACAGGAACAGGAAGCCAAAGGCCCAGAGCATGGGCGTTTTGAA